>NZ_JALNUG010000004.1:0-352386 GCF_026540675.1 Bacillus sp. GC_Bacil_1 | reverse complement strand
AACGACAAAAAGGATAGATAATTTATTATCTATCCTTTTTGTCGTTGAGTTTAAAGGGGTGTAAGCGCTTGTAATCTTGATGCTGATAAAGTAGGTATAGTTATTACATTTGTTTTACATAATAGAAAAATATTGAAGGAAATACAGAATTAAGGTTGCAAAAGCCGTATGTAATATAAGTATAATAATAGAGAAGAACTAGAAATAGGGGTGAATACTATGATTACATTAGAACAAAAGTTGGAGCAATATAAACATACATATGTACAGTTAAAGGGAGAACTAAAATGGAAAACGAGTGATTCTCGAACAGGAATGATGATTGCTGCTATGTATGCAGGTAGTGATAAATTGTTTGATCTCGGACGTTTTTTAGAAATTAGTAGTTATATTAAGAATCAGGTAGGGATGTTTTCATACTTAAAGTCTTATCATCGTTTTGTAGTGGCCGCAACATTAGATATTCACTTTACAGATTACAAGGAAGCTTTTCGGACGTTTTTAGATTTATATGAACAATTGGTCACTGGTGGCTTTAGCCGGAGTATATTTACTTATCTCGCAGCAGCTGTGCTTTTAACAGAAGAAAATGAACAGCATGGCACACATATTCAGCGTTCGATGCAAGTATATAAACGCATGAAAAAGGATCACCTCTTTCTTACAAGTACAAATGATTATCCACTCGCAGTTTTATTAGCAGGACAATCAGAGCATGTAGAAACACTTATGGACCGAGTGGAACGTCTTTATCAGAAACTAGCGACAGCTGGTTTGCGTAAAGGGAATGATCTTCAATTTTTGAGTCATATTCTTTCACTAAAGAAGGATGTCAGGGAAGAACTATTAGTTGCAAAATGTACAAATATATGGAATTTGTTAAAGCAAGAAAAGGTAAAAGTAAAACAGATGCATTACCCAGCTATCGGGCTACTAGCGTTACTCGAGGACGGAGAAAAAGAGATTCATTCTATTCGAGCATTTATTGAAAAATTGCAGGGGGATAAATTGTTCCGTTGGCATACAGATACAACTATTCTTATTGCTATTCAACTGTTCGTCAGTCAGAAAGGTGAGGAAAGTAAAGCTACTAACACAGGTTTACAAACAATGATAGAAGTCCTCATACAAGCACAACAGGCAGCCATGATGGCAACGATTGCCGCTTCATCTGTAGCAACATCTTCTGCTAGTAGCAGTTCATAATGTGTAATTGCTTATACTCTTGTAAATTATAACTCCCTTGATAAGGACGGTTTAAAAAATATTACTAAAAACAGTTAGCTCATCACTCTCTAATGAGTGATGGGCTAACTGTTTTTACATAATCAGCATTATCTTTTTGATTCCTTCAAATGTTTGAGCTGCGTGACAATCATAATGCTAATAACAACGAGTAAAAACCATGAACTAATTTTGCTTAAGTGAACGAGACTCCATGCTTCCCGTTGATTTGGATATTGCCATGCTCCGAAAAATGTTGCGATGTTCTCTGCAATCCAAATGAAAAATCCGATAAGGAAAAAGGAGAGAACGAGTGGCATTTTATATGTAACGCCTCGTAATGAAAATTCTACAAATGTCCGAAAGAAAACGATGAATAAAAGTACAGTTAATACCCATCTAAAGTCATATAGAAAATGATGTGTAAAAAAATTAAAGTAAATCATTGCTCCTAAAGGTATTGCCAAAATAGCTTTTGGCCAATGATGCATTTGCAAATGCAATCTTCTCCACGCCTGGCATATGTAACTTGCAACACTTGCATACATAAAGCCACTATAAAGCGGAACTCCAAAAACTTTTGAATATGCCTCTTCCGGATAACTCCATGAACCGAAATGTATTTTATATATTTCTAGCAAGAGTCCGATGAGGTGGAAGATGGTAATTACTTTTAGTTCGTCTTTTGTTTCAAGACCAGTCTTGTACATAATCCACTGCATAAGAAGGCATACGATGAGTATGAAATCATAGCGGTATAATCCTGGGATTGAAACAATTTTTGAAAGGGCTAGTGTTAAGAAAATAATGACTGGGAATAAGCAAGATAATGCTTGTTCGTAAGTGAAATGTAGTAGTTGTTTTATATAGAACATTGTGTCACCTTCGATTTTTTTATTTGAAAAATCAAAATAATCAATAAGTATACTACAATTTAAAAAATAATCCAGTAGTCTATTTTGCATGTATTTGTAAGTTTTAGAAGGGAATTGTAATGAGTATTTTAATATTGTAGAAAAGTGAAAAAATAGTTTGCTATTTAAAAAAAGTGGGGATATAATATCTAAATGAAAATGATAATTATTATCAATAATAATTATAAATAAAAAATAATTACAAAAAACAACTGAATATAAAGGATGAAATGAAACATGTTACATAAGTCTACTGTACATGCTGGTAATAACCGCTGGATACATATTAAGTTCATATGTTTCATGAGCTTAACAATTTTATGTTTAATTGGATCTATATTTTTAGCCATTTCATTTGGTGCAAAGGATATTCATTTACAAACGGTGTGGACTGCGGTTTTGGATTACAATCCGAAATTAACGCAGCACCAAATTATTTATGAATTAAGGCTCCCGAGAGTAATTGGAGCAGCAGTTGTAGGGGCAGCTTTTGCGGTCGCTGGAGCGGTTATGCAAGGAGTAACACGAAATCCTTTAGCTGATGCAGGTGTACTTGGCATAAATGCAGGAGCGATGTTTGTAGTAGCACTTAGTTTTGCTTTTTTTCCGCATATGCCGTATTCCTATTTAATGATTGTTTCCTTTATTGGAGCAGTCTTAAGTACAGTACTTATTTTTGTTATTGGATCAGCAACATCAGGCGGGTTAACACCAATGAGGTTAACGATTGCTGGAGCGGTTATGGCAGCGCTTTTACATTCATTAAGTTCAGGTGTTGCGATTTATTATGATTTAAGCCAGGATTTAGCGTTTTGGTATGCTGGTGGTGTTGCAGGGGTTAAGTGGGAACAATTGAAATTTTTAGTCCCTATTATTCTTATAACGATTATTTTTGCAATAGTGTTAGGGCGATCTATTTCACTCATATCAATGGGGGATGATGTTGCTACAAATTTAGGAGTGAAAACGAACCGAACGAGAATACTAGGGATGATTATAGTAGTTATTCTGGCAGGTGTTTCTGTTTCAGCTGTTGGTTCTATTGGATTTGTAGGATTAGTTATCCCGCACATTGCTAGAAAATTAGTTGGTGTGAATTATAGACTCATTATTCCTATGTCAGCATTATTAGGAGCTATGTTATTAGTTGTAGCTGACCTAGGAGCAAGAACAGTAAATCCTCCTAAGGAACTTGCGATAGGGATTATGGTAGCTCTTGTTGGAGTTCCGTTCTTCCTCTATATAGCACGTAAAGTTGGGAGGGAGCTATAAGTGAAAGATCTTTTTAACACGGATAAAAAGAGAGCTATTACTGTAACTACAATATTCGGATGTGTAAGTATCGCTGTAATTTTAATTAGTCTAAATACAGGGACACTGAGTATAGAGCCACTTAAAGTAATTGAAACACTTTTTGGTTATGGTGATTTTGAGAGCGCAACCGTGCTATATGATTATCGTATGCCAAGAATAATAATCACAATGTTAGCTGGTATTGGCCTTGGGATTTCCGGTGCGATTTTGCAAGGATTATCCCGTAATGCACTTGCAGACCCTGGTATTCTTGGACTGCATTCAGGTGCATCTTTCGGGCTAATTATATTTGTTACATTCTTTCATTCTATTAATGAAAGTGCATCCATTTTAATACCGTTATTTACATTTGGCGGAGGAGTATTAGCTGCATTTCTTATTATTTTACTTGCGAGTGATCGGTCAAATGGTTTACTTCCCATTAGACTTATTCTCGTTGGTATTGCAGTTTCAGCTGGTTTTAGTGCAATTTCGTTATTTTTCTCTCTCAAGTTAAATGATGAGACGTATACATTCGCTTCTAGATGGCTAGTTGGTAACGTGTGGGGAAGGGATTGGATTCATGTCCTTGCATTATTACCTTGGATTTTCATACTAACCCCTTATGCGTGGCTAAAATCTAAAACGTTAAATGCATTGTCACTAGGTGATAGTGTAGCGGCAGGACTTGGTGTTTCTGTTCAAAAAGAACGGTTATTACTTTTAGCTACAGCGGTTGGATTATCTTGCGCAAGTGTATCGATGGCAGGAGGGATTGGTTTTATCGGTTTAGTTGCTCCGCATATCGCAAGGAAGTTAGTAGGTACTACATATCAACACTTTCTTCCTTTAGCTGGCATTATCGGAATGATTATTTTAGTGCTAGCAGATACGATAGGTCGTTCTATATTTGAGCCAAACTCCATTCCAGCTGGTGTAGTAGTGGCAGCTTTAGGAGCACCGTATTTTCTTTATTTACTTACAAAAACAAAATAAATACTTCAAAGAGGAGAACATATGAAAAAGAAACTTACTATTTTATTTAGCATGATGTGTATTTTAGTATTAGCAGCATGTGGTCAAACGAAAGCTAATGAAGAGGCAACGAAAAAAACGGAAAAAAGTAATGATCCAAAAATCGCCTCTATGTCCATTCATTTAACAAATAATTTACTTGCATTAGGAATTACACCAGTAGGTTCTGTTATTGGTGGAGATTTAAAAGATTTCTTACCGCACGCAAAAGAGCAGTTGAAAGATACGAAGAAACTTGGTGTTGTAACAGATCCGAATATGGAAGCGTTACTTCAATTGAAGCCAACTGACATTTATGTGGATGAAAAATACGCGGGCAAAGATTTAGCGAAATACGAAAAAATTGCAAAAACACATTCTTTCAACTTAGATGAAGGCACGTGGAGAGATCAGTTACAACAAGTTGGTAAACTTGTAAACCGTGAGAAAGAAGCGGATAAATATATTCAAGATTACGAAGAGCAATCAAAACGAGTAAAAAGTTTAATAGATAAAGAATTAGGTAATAACGAAAAAGTAATGGCAATTCGTGTTACTGCAAAAGAATTACGAGTATTTAGTACGAAAAGACCGATGGGACCAATTTTATTCCAAGACTTAGGATTACAACCTGCAAATAGTGTAGAGAAAATTGATGGAAACCGTCCTTTCGAAGTCATTTCACAAGAAGTATTACCTGACTTTGATGCAGATGCTATTTTCGTTGTCGTTAACAGAGATGATAAAGCGAAAGCTGCATTTAAACAACTTCAAGAAACACCAATTTGGAAAGACTTAAAAGCTGTTAAAGGTAAGCACGTATACATTATTAATGACCAACCATGGCTTGACTATTCTGCTTTAGGTAACAAAATGGCAATGGATGAAGCGGAGAAAATGTTTACGAAATAATATAGTTTCGCTATTAGGAAAGGTCCTCTAAATTTGGAGGGCTTTTTATTATTGTTTGAATAAACGAAAAATTATACAATGAAGTTAATTTCGTGTAGAGGAGATGTGCCAATGTCAGCGCTTATTGTAAGTATCCCGTGTATAAAGCAGTTTATAGAATAAGGGGATAAATAGGCTAATAATTATCCCTGTTATTAAAAAAGGGGGAGTTTGAAATGACAATGAATCTTTTTCAAAATAAAACGATTAAATTATCAGCTATTAGAGAAGCAGATGCTGAAGTAATGGCTATGTGGCAAGAAGATAGTGAGTATTTAAGGAATGTAGATACAGATGTAGCATTCCCGCAATCGATACAAGAAATAGCAAGTGATGGGCTATTAAAGGGACGGAGATCGAATAGTGTTTCTTTCATGTTAAGGACAGTTCAAGATGATCGCTTAATTGGTTTTGTTGCAATTCATGGCATAGAGTGGAATAACAGAACGGGTTTATTAGCCATTGGTATAGGCGATGCAAATGATAGAGGAAAGGGATATGGAAGAGAAGCAATCCATCTTATCTTAAAATATGCTTTCTATGAATTGAATTTACACCGCGTCGGTCTGGATGTGATTTCTTATAATAAAGCAGCCATTGCGTTGTATAAAAAGATAGGTTTTCAGATGGAAGGGTGTATGAGAGAAGCGGTTCAAAGAGATGGGAAGTGTTTTGATCGTATCATTATGGGGATATTGCGGGATGAATGGATAGAGCTGCAAGGTTAGAAAGTACATTCGAAATTATATATGTAGTATGCAGGAGATATAATGATAATTGGCGAATTTTTACAATGTACTGATTGAACTTATAAGGAGTCATGAAAAATGAATTTAGAAAAAAGTAAACCAGTAAATGAAGAGGTCGCTGAATTAAAGGAATTAATTAAAGAATTACACGGAAGTGTACATCAACTTCAAAGTGAAGTGCAGCAATTAAGGCATGAAAGACCGGTTGTTGAAGTAAGAAAAGGTGTTCAATTATCACCAGCAATCGTTGGACAAATTGGTGGTATGATATTGGGTGGGTTAGCAATTATCGGTATATTTTGGTGATGAAAAAAGGTTTGCAGCACGATGCTGCAAACCTTTTGGATTTGACGATATAATTTCATGCAATATAACTTTTACATTAAATAACGTAAATATATATAAGCATGTGATAACAAGAGTGCAACAATAGTTAATGGTAAACCAATTTTTAAGAAGTCCATATAAGAGAAAGCATGTCCTTCACGTTTTGCAATACCAGCAACGACTACGTTTGCAGATGCTCCGATTAGCGTTCCATTTCCTCCTAAGCAAGCTCCAAGAGATAACGCCCACCATAGTACTTCGATTTGCGGAGAATCGACAGATAGTCCGAGTCCTGTAGCTAAGTCTTGAATAAGAGGAATCATCGTAGCGACAAATGGGATGTTGTCGATTGTCGCAGATGCGATGCCAGATACCCATAAAATAAGTATAGCTGCGAATCCGATGTCACCGTTTGTTACGCCGATTACTTCTTTTGCAAGTGAAGAGATAAGTCCGATATCAATTAACCCGCCAACGAGAACAAATAGTCCGGCGAAGAAGAAAATGGTTACCCATTCAACGTGGGCAAATACATCTTCAATATCATGTTCTTTCACGCCGATTAACATAAGAAGTGTAGCGCCTGTCATCGCGATAACAGCAGCGTCTACATGAATAATCGAATGAAGTACGAAGCCTAAAATAGTTAGTCCTAAAATCGAAATAGATTTTAAAAGGAGGCTTTGATCTTTAATGTAATCTTTTTCGTTTAATGCCATTAGTTTTTCGATTTGTTCAGGTGTTGTTTTTAGTTTGTTACGATACATGAAGTAAATAATGCCAAGTGTCACGATAGAAATAATAATTACGATTGGAGCTAAGTTAAGTAAAAAGGCGTTAAAGTCTAAATGCTTGTTTGCTGATCCAATCATAATATTAGGTGGATCACCGATTAATGTTGCTGTTCCGCCTATATTTGAAAACAGCACTTCTGAAATCAAATAAGGCACAGGATTTACTTTTAAAATACGTGTAATGGATAATGTAACAGGAACGATTAATAAAACAGTCGTTACATTGTCCAAAAATGCTGATCCGACAGCAGTTAATAGGGATAGTAATAATAAAATGCGAATCGGTTTTCCGCCAGCTGCTTTTGCCGCTTTAATGGCCACAAATTCAAAGACGCCTGATTGACTCGTAATATGTACGAGAATCATCATCCCAATTAAAAGGGTAATCGTTTCCCATTGAATATGTGATGTGAAAGCAGTATGTAAATCTACAACTCCAAAAATAATCATAATAGCAGCACCGAATAGTGCGATTACAGCACGATTCAATTTCTCAGAAATAATAAATCCGTACGTGATTAAAAATACGGCAATTGCAAAATAATATTGCCAATTTGCTACTTCATGTGCTGATTGTTCCAACCATGTCACCTTCTTTAAATTATGTATTCAATTGTCGAAATGTATCTCGCTGCAATAATGCGGGATAAAATATATTGTAGCAAATTCAAAAAAGAAAGAAAACTATTTAACAAAGTGAAGGAAAAAATGTATTTTTTACATATCATATAAAAAATATAAAAAACACAGTGCAAATTATTAGGAAAAGTGAGCGTTGTCCTCTAATATAGAGATAGCAATTTACATTATTTTTGCGTAAAATGGTTTAAAGAGGTGAATTCCGATGGAAATAGTAAAAGATAGTTCTCTTATTCAAAATGAAATTGAACGTTTTGTAAATAAAGATGTATATATTCATTTAGAAACGACAAACGGAGCGTATGCATCACACATAAATGAAAAGATGATGACAGTTGGTGCTTTCATTCGAAATGCAATTATCCGTTTTGAACGCGGGAAGATAACTGGAACAAATCCATACCGAGTTGGTCTAAAAATGGATCATGGTTGGGTATATGCTGAAGGTATTACGCACTGGGAAGTAGATGGTCAAGAGCGTTTATTACTAGCTGGACATGATAATTTAGGTCGTCTAGCAGTTGCACTTGAGTTAAGCTTAACACCATTTAAGTAAGAAGGAGGGAAACTTATGGAGAGACATGTACTTGTTGTATTTCCGCATCCAGATGATGAAGCATATGCTGCGGGAGGAACAATTCGCTTATTAACAGATCAAGGAGTACCTGTAACATATGCATGTGGTACTCTAGGACAAATGGGACGTAACATGGGTAAGAACGTATTCGCTAACCGTGAAACGATTCCAAATATCCGTAAGAAAGAATTGAAAGATGCTTGTGAAGCGATGGGCATTAAAGATTTAAGAATGCTTGGCTTCCATGATAAAACGTTAGAATTTGAAGATGTTGATTTCGTTGCTGACAAAATTGAAGCAATCATTCAAGAAGTAAATCCATCTCGAATTATTACATTTTATCCAGAGCACGGTGTACATCCAGATCATAATGCATTTGGCCGCGCTGTCGTTCGCGCTGTATCACGTATGCCAAAAGAAGAGCGCCCAGTTATCCATGCTGTTGCGATTACGAAAAATCGTGAAGCAGTATTAGGAGAACCGGATGTTGTAAATAACATTAGTGAAGTATTTGATCATAAATTAACTGCATTAGGTGCGCACCGTTCACAAACAGAAGCAATGCTTGAAGACACGCATGCAAAAATAAAAAACAAAGATGCAGCAACATTAAAATGGCTGCAACTTGAACAGTTTTGGACTTATAAATGGGAGTAGGCTAGAAGGATACCTTCTAGTTGCTCTTACATAGAAAAAGCGCCGTCACTTGTGATGGTGCTTTTTCTTGTTGAAGACTATATATTTCTTAGGGTGCTTCAAAAATTTTAAATTAACGTGCAGTATAGCCTCCATCAACAAGAAGTGTTGTACCGTTAACAAAACTAGCATCATCACTTGCTAAAAACAAGACAGCTTTAGCGACTTCTTCTGGTGTTCCAAGTCTGCCTTGTGGATGAAGTGAAGCTAAATATTCTTTTTGTTGAGGATTAACACTACCTAGTAAAGGGGTGTCAATATAACCAGGGCACACCGCATTAATACGTATTCCATATTTAGCGTAGGCAGTACATAAATTTTGAGTTAATAGTTTCACACCACCTTTTGCAGAGGAGTATGCTGTTGGGGTAGGTAATGAAACAAAACTATGAATCGAACCAGCGTTAACGATGACACCACCTGTACCTTGTTTAAGAAATTGTTCAATCGAATATTTATCAGAAAGGAATACCCCAGACAAATTAATATCAATAGTTCTTTTCCACTTTTCATAGGATAATTCGTTTGCCGGTGCATCATCAGCAACGCCGGCATTTGCATACATAATATCTAATTTACCGTATGTACTTACTGTCTCATGAATGAGCTGTTTAATATCTGCCTCATTTGTTACATCGGTTTTAATAAATAACGTATTGTATCCATGTGCATTCAATTCATCTGATAGTTCTTTTCCACGTTCAGAAAAATCAGCAATAACTACTTTTGCACCTTCTTTGATAAAAAGACGAACAGTAGATTCGCCAATTCCACTTGCACCACCAGTTATGATTGCTACTTTGTCTTTTAATTTCATATAAACCTCTCCATTCATCAATGAATTTAAGTCGAATTTTTAAATCAGATTATATCATTATTAACCTTAAATAGTAAGTAGATAGAAGAAACAGTTTGCGTTTACTTAATTGTGAGAGTGCTATTTTTTTATTGTAATTTTTTATACAGTGATGGAAGAAAATATTAATTAGGTCAATTTTATCATCAGATTGAATATTCAGTAAAGTATTCTTGAATAGAGTGAGTGCTGAAGTTAAACTACTAATCTACATAGATAGAACGAGAGAGACTACATATAGTTGCTCTTTTTATTTTATTAATTAACAAATTTTCAAACTTGCTGATGATGTAGTGGACTTAAATAAGTCACTTGTTTTTAAATTGAATCAAAAATAAAAAACAGTAAAAATAAAACGCTTAATAATAATTATTTATTGAAAAACAATAAATAAAATGATATTATCAAATTGAAAATTAGTAAGAGAGGTGCTTTTTATAAAATGTAAAACGAATGTTATGTATTAAAAAGAAATTGATGTAAATTAGAGAAATTATATATATTAATAGAGAAATAAGAAAAGGGAGTTAGAGCATGATTAATAAAACAGTAAAGAAAGTTATCTTGATTGCAGGTGGTTTGTATATTACATATTTAGTAGGTGTAGTTATTTTAGCGGAATCTATACCGTATCCTACATCTCAACAACTTAAAGAAGCCGAAAGAGTAGTTGAACGCTATGTAGGTGAAAATAATGGAGTAAAAATGATAAATACATCTAGCAGCTTCACGGCTGAGATGTTCAATCATACAATTCATATTGAAGGAAATTCAAAAGAAAATCCGGAACAATTATATCGAATGAATTTAGATCAAGTTTCTAATGAAAGTGAAAAAATAACCGAAAAATCGATAAATACAGTTTGTAAATCAAATGATGGAGGAAAGAATTTTACGTGTGCTGATACTGAATAGCTAAAAGTAGGATCCGTAGCAGCATAGTAACAGTTGATAACCATTACTCTAGTTAAATAGGAAAAAGCCTCGCAGGGGGGCGAGGCTTTAAACAGGGTATTAAAAATTATCGATTCATTAAGAATAACTTCTTTTGAATAAGCTAATTTTAGCATGATAACTCATCTATATGTGTTACGAATTTATGAACAAAAAATCAATGATAAAAATACAGAAAAGACAATAATTTATTTGGAATCTGTATCATTACATAAAGTTTGAGTGAAAAAGAAAGTATACTTTTGTATTGAGGAATAAAGATATAGTCTGCCTACGGAAATAGGCAGGCTATTTTTTTATAAAGAAAAGACAACTTGAGGTAGAGTCCGTGTTAAGAAATAAGATCGTTCAAAAGATAAAGATATTGTATTGAAACACGTCATTATTCGTGGAATAAGTTATATTTTTGATAAAAAATCTTTAAAAAGCATTATAATCCCTAGAAGAGATAAGACTTCAATTGAAAACCAAAATACACTTTTTTGAGGTTTTTTAAACTCCATTAGTATGGAGAAAAATAAAAAGATAGCAATGAGAAATATAATTAAGAGACGAAGTATATCAAACATAAATAGCACTCCTAATAGTTAATTTGTTTTACTATATAGTTATTTCCAATATTACAGAATGTAAGAAGCAACTTATCAATATTAAAGCAAAAAGTTCTCAGAAGCTATGAATTAAAAATAAAAATTTTTTTGAATCACTGAGCACAGGGGGATTATCTATTAATTAGCTTGGTGATTGAAAGAGTAATTTTTTAATCTCTTAAATGTCCGATTGGTTTAACTAAATAATCAGCGGGGAATGGACAAACCACCTACTGATTAGAATTTCACTTTATTTGTTTTCTTTTTTATCTAAATCCTTAGAATTGATATTTAGTAGTGATTTATAAGAAACATATATTTTGAATTATTTAATAGAATAATATATATTTATATTGATTTAGTGATTTTAGTTTGTTAAAAATGGGGAAATCGATATGAAAGTTAAATTTGCCGTAATAAAAGATGAGAATTTTGATTGTAGTATATTGGAAACAAAATTATTGAAAACTTTTAAAGAAGTAGATTGTGAAGCAGATATTGTAAAGGTTGAGGATGAAATTTTTGAAAACAATGATATACAAACGCATTTATCAGAAATAACCATTCATGTTACTGGAAAAAATATTGGATATAGATCCGTTTCAGCCAGTATATTTATTGTTCTAGAGAGTTTATCAATACAGCTATTTCGTATTCATATTAGTATACTTTAAGCAGTTCAAAAAGTGGATTCTTCAGAAAATCATACTGATTATATTGAGTTGTAAATATGAAAACAATAGAAATTATCGTAGGTGCTCCCGAATGTTGGATTGCACCTTGTTTGTTGTTAAATAAACAAGGGATTCCTTTTTAAATTTTAATCTATCTTAACGCTAATTTATAAATAGAAGAATGGAAACATGTGAGTAATTCAATTAGATTGTACAAATAATTTGGTACGCGGATATACGCAATGTATTCACAGGTAAGAGGGTTGTCTCATAATATATATAGATTTTTCTATTAAGATGAACAGAGGGTGTGAATATATGGAAGATGTTTACGCTAAAATTGACAGTCTCAAGGCGGAGCAAAAAGAAATGATGAGAGACATTCGAAATTTAGAAACGCGTACTACTATTAATGAGAAAGACATAGCAACAATCAATAAGCAATTAGAAAAAATAAGTACAAACACTACTTGGATTTTGCGAATTATTATTAGCGCGATAATAATGTCAGTTTTAGGATTGATATTAAAAGGGATGATTTAAAAGAAAGAGGGGAGCTCCCTCTTTCTTTTATGTAAATGAGAAACTATAAATTTTCCGTTTCCTTTTCGTCTGCATACTTATCCTCTAAGGAAATTAATAGAGGGATTGATATAGTTACAAGAATGATTAAAGTGGTGATAAAAGATTTAGAAAGAGAAAAAGAACCTTGAATTAAAGGTGATAAAAACTTGAATGAAAGTATACTTGTTATGAAGGAAATTACTAAAAAGCTCAAAAGAGATATATTTTTATTCTTTATAGATGTCTCTATAAAGTCTTTAACACAGGTTATTACGACAAATATAGTTAATATGATAAGAGAAACAAAATAATGTGTTAAATTCGTCATATTAATAGTAGGATCGTCTATTATGTAAGCAAGTAACTTAGATACTAATATTCCTCCAAACAATAAAATAATAAAAGAAAGTAATCCTTCCAATATATAAGTGCTGAAATTGTCTTTCTTGTTAAAGAGTTTATAGTTTAGAGTAGATTGGGTTATTTGAATTAGGAATAGGGTAATAATCCATACATAATATACAAATGGTAATTCTCCTAAGAATAGAGAAATTAGAAAGTTTACTACTGTCCTTAAAATTTCAATCATTACGAAAGTCCTCCTACTTGTTCAGCTTTATGACATTAGTAATATATGAGTATATCATTTTATAATTAGGTTTATAGATTCAAACTATTTCTAATTATTCCATAATAAGGTGGTTATATCAAGTAGTTATCTTCTATGGCGTGTATTAGTTGTTCACTAATATAAAAAGAACATTTGAACGTTAATACTAGAAAAATAAAAGTAATATGTAATATAATTGAAAAAGTATATTTAAAAATCGATGTTAATATTACCCTCCTATAAGTATTAACATACGTAATTGAGGTGTTTTCTTTGTTGTTTTATGACCGGATTTCTATAATGGCCCCTCCTGTTCCGTAGCTAAGGAAAGTCTTTTTATTTCTGGGATTTTCAAAGTTATAGGAGGGTATGAAAAATGAAAAAAGTCTCAGTACCATCACTTTTGTTAATGATTGTTCTTGTCGCATTTCCGCAAATTAGTGAAACGATTTACACACCGTCTTTACCTGATATTTCAAAGGCGTTACATGTAAGTAATAATGAGGTGCAGTTAACGCTTAGTGTGTATTTTGCTGGATTTGCTTTAGGTGTATTTTTTATTGGATGGCTATCAGATATAATTGGCCGTCGCCCAGCAATGTTATTTGGAATTGTAATATATGGCGCTGGGAGTTTCTTATGCTATATTGCAAATTCCATTGAATTTTTATTGGTAAGTCGTTTTATTCAAGCGTTTGGAGCAAGTGCAGGATCAGTTGTGACGCAAACGATTCTTCGTGAAAGTGTAGAAGGGCATAAGAGGCATGTTATGTTTGCTCAAATCTCGGCAGTCATTGCTTTTACACCAGCGATAGGACCGTTAATTGGTGGCTTTCTTGATCAAATGTTTGGATTTAAAATAGTATTTTTAAGTTTAGTAGTTATGAGTATCGGTATTTTTCTGTATACGTTTGTTTCTCTTCCTGAAACAAAAACGGGCTCAGTAACGAATAAAATAAATGTGTTTTCAGTCTTGAAGAGGCTAATTACAAATCCGAAAGTAGTAACATATGGGCTATTAATTGGAGGAGCAAATGGTGTTTTATTTAGCTATTATGCAGAAGCGCCGTTTATCTTTATTGAATACTTTCAATTATCGCCTAGTATGTATGGATTTCTAGGAATTGTTGTAGCGTCTGCTTCTATTGTTGGAGCGAAAGTTTCGAAACGTTTACTTGCTACTTATAAACCAGAGAAAATTATATATATCGGTTGTCTCGTAATGACAGGAGGAGCTATCCTTTTATCTGTTATTACGTTTGTTGGATCAAATCCAAACATAATATATATGATTGGATTTTTAGTAGCGATGTTTATATTGCTATTAGGAATTGGAGTAGCGTTGCCTAACTGTTTAAGTTTAGCATTAGTAGATTTTCAAGATGTTATTGGTACAGCAGGTGCATTGTTTAGCTTAGGGTACTATGTAATTGTAACGATGACAATTTGGGGAATGAGTCAACTGCATACGGGCTCGTTACTAGTGATGCCACTTTATTTTCTAGTTATTGTAGTTATAATGGCAGTGTTTACTAGGGTGTTTATCTTTGGTAAGCAAACTTTGAAATCGGTTTAAATATGAAATCGTAAAAGAGTCTCATTTTTAAATGAGGCTCTTTTATATTTTGGCTGGGGTAAAGAAGTTAGTAGTTTATTAATATATTAAATTTCTCATTGGTATATAAATCGAATGTGTGGGAAATTACGTTATCAACTATAAAGGTTGAAGTATTTGACATATGAAACCGAGGAAGAAATGCTCTCCTCTGTTATTTATATTGTAATAATATACATGTCGGAATCATATTGAATAGATGTATTTTATTGTTAATTTAGTTAAAAATTAACCAGACTTATGTATAATAATTTATTGAAAAAATAATTGAATTTTTCAGATTAATGAATTAATATAAGGTAAGTAATTTTAAGATTTATAGAATATTGGAAGATGAAAGGTTTTGAGAATTTTATTAGGAGCACAAAACGATTTTAGGATAGCTTTAAAGCTAGTGTAAAATGACGTTTGCTTCATCATTTTCAGGGCCGAAAGGAATTAGGGGAAAGCATCTTGTGTTAAAATGCGGTTATGAATCATCTAAGAGGGGGAAGTGAAGTGGCAAACAAAGAATTGAAAAGAGGTTTAGAAGCACGTCATATTCAAATGATTGCTTTAGGCGGAACGATTGGTGTTGGTTTGTTTATGGGGTCAGCCAGCACAATTAAATGGACAGGTCCGTCAGTAATGCTTGCTTATGCAATTGCAGGTATTTTCATCTTCTTCATCATGCGTGCCATGGGAGAAATGTTGTATATGGAGCCAAGTACAGGCTCATTTGCGACATTCGGTCATAAGTATATTCATCCACTAGCTGGTTATATGACAGCGTGGAGTAACTGGTTCCAGTGGGTTATCGTTGGGATGTCAGAAATTATCGCGGTTGGAGCGTATATGCAATATTGGTTCCCGGATTTACCAGCTTGGATACCAGGTATAATTGCAATGGTTATTCTTGGTGCAGCTAACTTAATTTCTGTTAAGTCATTTGGTGAATTTGAATTTTGGTTTGCGATGATTAAAATCGTTACGATTCTATTAATGATTATTGCAGGATTTGGCCTTATTTTCTTCGGAATTGGTAACGGCGGAGAAGCGATTGGCATATCTAATCTTTGGTCAAATGGCGGTTTCTTTACAGGTGGTTTTTCAGGATTCTTCTTTGCATTATCACTTGTAGTTGGAGCGTATCAAGGTGTGGAATTAATCGGTATTACTGCTGGTGAAGCGAAGGATCCGAAGAAGACACTTACAAGAGCGATTCAAAGTACAATTTGGCGTATTTTAATTTTCTACATCGGTGCTATTTTCGTTATTGTAACTGTGTATCCGTGGGATCAATTAAGTACAATTGGTAGCCCGTTCGTAGCAACTTTTGCGAAGGTTGGTATTACGGCTGCTGCGGGATTAATTAACTTTGTTGTTATCACAGCAGCAATGTCTGGTTGTAATAGTGGTATTTATAGTGCTGGTCGTATGCTGTATACGTTAGGTGTAAATGGACAAGCGCCGAAATATTTCACGAAACTTTCTGGAAATGGTGTACCTTTATTCGGAACAGTTGGCGTAATTATCGGTTTAGCGGTTGGTGTTGTTTTAAGTTACATCGCACCGAAAAACTTATTCGTATATGTATATAGTGCGAGTGTACTTCCTGGTATGGTACCATGGTTTGTTATTTTAATTAGTCAAATTAATTTTAGAAAAGAAAAGGGAGCAGAGATGAAAGATCATCCGTTCAAAATGCCGTTTGCTCCTGTTACAAACTATTTAACAATTGCCTTTTTAATTATGGTATTAATCGGAATGTGGTTTAACGATGATACGCGCATTTCACTAGTTGTAGGTATTGTTTTCCTAGTTATCGTAACAATTAGTTTCTATGCTTTCGGAATAGGAAAGCGAGCTCCGTTAGACGTTCAAAATAATAAAGAGATTTCAAGTAAATAAAGAAAAGGCTGTTCATCTGGAACAGCCTTTTCATATTGTTGCTATTTGTCGATAAATCGATATAATTTGATTTGTGATAGATATATTTGAAAAATCGTTGATATATTGTACGTTATGATAGATATATTCGAAAAATCGTTAATATAATTTCACATACTATCTGTCACTATCATGATTAAAATTTCTCTAATACGATTTTCCCAATGGTGTGCCCGCTTTCAAGTAGTGCATGTGCTTTCTTTAAGTTTTCAGCGTTAATCGGTGTTAATGTTTCATTTAAGGTAGTCTTTAAAATGCCTTCATCTAGTAGTTCGCTTACTTTATTTAATAGTTCGTGCTGCGTAATCATATCGCCAGTTTCATACATCGCTTTTGTAAACATAAACTCCCAAACGAGTGTAGCACTTTTACTTTTTAAAATACTCATTTCAAGAGGGTGTTCATTTTCTACGATAGAGCAAATTTTGCCGTGTGGTTTAATGAGGTCACATATTGCTTGCCAATGTTGATCTGTATTGTTTAAGCAGAAAATATCATCTACATCTGTTAGCCCGAATTCTAATATTTGATCTTGTAAAAGCTGGCGATGGTTAATTATATAATTGACACCGAATTTTTTAACCTAGTGTATCTTTTCATCGGTCACGTATTAAATATTGATATTTTAAAATTGATGACTATTCATAAAGATGGCTTCAGCGTTAGCTTCGTAGGGATTGTAATATGTTATCTCTCGATTGCTTTAGCATTTTTTATCATTCGGAAATTTTAAAAATTGTAAGTGGAAATGGAATGAAAGCTGAGAAGGAGTTTAATTCTAGAATGAAGAATTTTTACTGTGTGCCTATCCAAAACTAAATGTAAAGGTGGATACATAATGACAGTAAAGAAACTTTATTTCATCCCAGCAGGTCGTTGCATGTTGGACCATGCGTCTGTTAACAGTACGTTAACACCGGGGAAACTATTAAACTTGCCGGTTTGGTGTTATCTTTTGGAGACGGAAGAAGGTCCTATTTTAGTAGACACTGGTATGCCAGAAAGTGCAGTTAATAATGAAGGGCTTTTTAACGGTACATTTGTTGAGGGACAGATTTTACCGAAAATGACTGAAGAAGATAGAATTGTCAATATTTTAAAGCGTGTAGGGTATGATCCAGAAGACCTTCTATATATTATTAGTTCTCACTTACATTTTGATCATGCAGGAGGAAACGGTGCTTTTACAAATACACCGATTATTGTGCAGCGAACGGAATATGAGGCAGCACTTCATAGAGAAGAATATATGAAAGAATGTATATTACCGCATTTGAACTACAAAATTATTGAAGGGGATTATGAAGTGGTACCAGGTGTTCAATTATTGTATACGCCAGGTCATTCTCCAGGCCATCAGTCGTTATTCATTGAGACGGAGCAATCCGGTTCAGTTTTATTAACAATTGATGCATCGTACACCAAAGAGAATTTTGAAGATGAAGTGCCGTTCGCAGGATTTGATCCAGAATTAGCTTTATCTTCAATCAAACGCTTAAAAGAAGTTGTGACAAAAGAGAAACCGATTGTTTTCTTTGGTCATGATATAGAGCAGGAAAAGGGTTGTAGAGTGTTCCCTGAGTATATATAGTGCAAAAAGTCATGAGTTCGCGTGCTCATGACTTTTTCGTTTAAATAATTTTTTTAAATAAATTATAAACTTTTTTTGAACTATCTTCGTTTAACTGATAGTACGTAAGGTTTACATCATCAGGAGTATCTTGCTGAGCAATCATCACTTCGCTGCTGTGATGATCAACTACCCATATGAAATATTTTTTATAAGTTCCATCCTCGAAAGTAATCCACATATCACAATCTATTAAGTCTGATCCTTCTTCATCTAATGTTAATTTACCTTTTTTTGCGGTATTCATACTGTTAATAAACGTTTTTAATTCATCTGTTTTTGTGAGAAAGATATCCTGTTTTGTTTTAATTGATTCTACATGTATATCTTTTATTTCCTGTTTTCCTAAAAAAACAGGGGGCTCATTTGGATCTCGCGAGCTTGAAATAATAGTAGCTTTCTTTTTCGGTTTATTTGCAGTATAGAGATCTTGAATAGATTTTCCTGAGTTTATAAACCATGCAATTCCAGAAATAATTAATACGCTACCTAGCAATAAAATAATTTTTTTAATAGGATTTTCTCCTCTCTATTACTTCGTGTGAAGAGCTTTTCTATTAATATATGATAGGTAAGCGTAAAGTATTATAGTTGAACTTGGTTATGCTTCACAGTTTTTATCGGGCGATCTATGAGTAAATTGTAAGTGAGCCCAATTAATACGAAAATGCCACCGATAACTTTACCAATTGAGAGTTCATTTGTCAGGAAGAAATCAATAATAGTCCCCGCAAATAATTGTCCGATAAAGATGAGTAATGTTAAATAGAAGGCTGATATTTTAGGAGTAATATAGTTGGATAATGAAATAACGATAACTCCTACTAATCCGCCTAAGTATACGGCGATAGGAATAGATTGCAACTTATGAATAGGGATATACAATGAATCTGAACTGAAAATTAAAAATAACATAGAGAAAAATAATCCAGTAATATAATTGAAAAACGTGCCTTCCCAGTTTCCAATTTCCTTTGCTAAATTCGCGTTAATAATTCTAGCAACAACGATAGAAACACCAGCTAAAATAGCGATCGTAATATATAACATTTTCTTGCCCCCATTAATAAATTGTCATGATTATAATTCCAGAAGAGATGAAACATAATCCAATTAGTTTTTTCTTTTCAAACTTTGCAACTTTCATTCCTAATAAGCCGAAATGATCAATAACGATGGAAGCAATAGATTGACCGAGTAAACTTAATGCGATCGTAATAGAAGCACCAAGGACGGAGAAACTTATATTGTTAAAAAGAACAGTGAATACTCCAATCGCTCCAGCGCTATATAAAAAAAGTGGAATACTTTTATCGAAACGAATTTTATTTTTGTTTATGATTAAAATGAAGATAACTGCAATTAAACCGACAAGGTGAATGACCACGCTTGCTGTGTACTTGCCAATTAACTCAGATAAAATCCCATTCAATGGAAGCATAACGGCGATGAGCACACCAATAAAGACAGAAAGAAAGTTATACAATGTAATATCCCCTTTGTATTTCATATTTGTAATGACTGTATCATGCTGAAATTGTGTATTGTTATGACATATGTCATAGTGGAAGAAGAAAATTTTGATGACAATGGGGATGAGTTGTAAAGGTGGGGAACTATGAAGAAAGTATGTAATTCTATTAAATTAGCAGAGTATATGAAGAAAAATAATATTGATTCATTTTTTAGTCATGATATGAAGCCATATATGGAACTTATATTTTTTAAAAAGAATGAGTTTATTTGTAGAGAAAATGAAGAGATAGATTATTTATATTTCTTTGTTGAAGGAAAAGCGAAAGCGTTTAACACATTAAGTAACGGGAAATCCGTATTACTGTGTTTTTATGATAGTTTGCAGTTACTTGGAGATGTGGAGTTAATTCATTCCCAAAGGATTACTTCAAATGTACAAGTAATGGCAGATTCATATTGTGTTGGTTTACCATTAGGAAGAGTGAGAAATCAGCTATTTCATGATGCGAAATTTTTAAGATGTATTTGTGGATCGTTAGCACATAAGTTAAATCGACTTTCAAAAAATAGTACAATTAATTTATTGTATCCGCTTGAAAATAGACTTGCGAGTTACATGTTAGCAGCAGGGGAACGAGCAGTTCAGTATGAAAATAGAATTGTATTTAGTGGGAATTTAACGGAAATAGCGGAATTGTTAGGAACGAGCTATCGGCATTTGTTGCGAACATTAAATATTTTTTGTGATAAAGAGATAATAAAGAAGAACGATGGATGCTATGAAGTAGTAAACGTGGATGTTTTGAGAGAATTGGCAGCAGATGTTTATAAATAGGAGGAGAGTATAAATGATAACACCTATATTTAGAATTTTTGATATTGAAAAAGCAAAACTATTTTACTTAGGTTTTTTAGGATTTAAACTGGACTGGGAACATCGGTATGAGGAAAATATGCCATTATATTTGCAAATTTCGTTACAGGATGCTGTGATACATTTATCAGAACATCATGGTGATGCCTCACCAGGTGGTGCGATTCGGATTAAAATAGATGATGTAAAGGATTATCATTCTGTATTATTAAGTAAAGAATATGCTTATTCGAAGCCGAATATAGAAAAAACACCTTGGGGTACAATTGAATTAACTGTAATTGATCCGTTTTCAAATAGAATTACACTATACGAGGAAAAATTGTAGAAATGGAATGAAGAGTAGTTCATAGAGCAGTGAACTGCTCTTTTTTATTTTGAGTAGATATTGAATTATATAAAAATAAAATGTTATGATTATGGAAACGTATGAATATATGAACAAGTATTCATACGTTTAAGAGAAGGAGGGATTAGAATGATAGACCTAATTATTATTGGAGCGGGTCAAGCTGGATTAACAATGGGATATTACTTGAAGCAAGAAGGGTATAATTTTTTATTACTTGAGGCAGGAAAACAAGTTGGTGATTCATGGAGAAATCGATATGATTCTTTGCAGCTTTTTACCCCAAGGTCTTACAGTAGCTTGCCGGGTATGGCGTTAATAGGTGAAAAAAATGAATTTCCATATAAAGATGAAATTGCAACTTATTTAGAAGAATATGCAAAACATTTTCAATTACCGGTACAATTACAAACGGAAGTTCTAAAAATAAAGAAAGAAAAAGAAATATTTGAATTACATACTCCTACAGAAGTTTTACAAACGAAAAAAGTTATTATCGCATCAGGTGCTTTTCAGCAACCGTTTATTCCCTCAGTTTCAGCAAATCTATCATCACATATTTTTCAAATACATTCATCACAATATAAATCACCATCACAAATTCCTAAGGAAAAAGTACTAGTAGTAGGTGGTGGGAATTCAGGAATGCAAATTGCAGTAGAACTGGCAAAGACTCATGAAGTTACGGTGTCTATTAGTCATCCTTTAACGTTTTTACCGTTACAACTTTTTGGAAAAAGTATTTTTAATCTGCTAGAAAAAGTGGGTTTATTGTACGCTGAAATAAATACAAAGAGGGGAAGATGGTTCCAGAAGAGAAAGGACCCTATTTTCGGTTTTGAAGGTAAGAAACTTATTCGTAATGGAGCAATCAAACTGCAAGAAAAAGTAGTAAGTGCATCAGGAAATAACATTATGTTTCAGAATGGTGATACTTATAGTGCAGAAAGCATTATATGGTCAACTGGTTTTGTTCAAAATTATAATTGGATTGAAATTGAACAGGCAGTGAATGAGAAAGGATTTCCTAATCATATAAAGGGAATCAGTCCAGTAAAAGGATTGTATTATATCGGTTTACCATGGCAATTTCAAAGGGGTTCCGCACTTATTTGTGGTGTAGGAAAGGATGCAGAGTATGTACTTTCTGAAATCAAAAAAATAGATCAGTAGCAATAACTACTGATCATCCATATGTACATGAATTAGGAGAGGTCAAACATTTATTAACTTTATTATAATAGATTTTTATAGAATTAAAAACTGAAAATTCAAATTTAATGTTGAGAAAGTTTTTTGTATCGAAATATATGAAAAAATAGGGATTTTTATTAAAACAGAAAAAGATATTTCTATTTTAGTAAATTATGATATAGTCTAAATAAGCGTGTTTTTCCATAAATGTAATTATTTTCATTGTAATTTTGTTTATATGAGGGAAGGAGAAGTAATTATGAAGTTTGATGATCAACGCTTACTAGGAGTCCGATTAGGTTCTGTACTTGTGACAGAGGAAAATCAATATTTAGTAATTAAGAAAAAAGATCATTATGCACTGTTAAATATACATAATTTAGAATGCACTCATGTTGAAGTGCAGTTAGAACATTTGGAAGAAATGTTGCGGGAAGATTTCCAAGAAAGTATAACGGAGATTATCGCACCAGAACATATAAAAATTGTTGCGAAAAATGTTATATAGATAAAGAAGCTGGAAGGAACAGCTTCTTTATTTTCATTATAAGGATAACGTTTTTACAACCTCACCAATGATCCCTTCCATTTGATGAACACCTAAATCGGAATTAGTCATAATAACAGCACCATTCCCGCAGTATGGATAACAAACCATCATACATTGAAATCCAACGCCCCATCCGAGTGAATAAATCTGTAATTCTTCATTAGAATCATCTAGAAAAACACCTAATCCAGTCCATTTTGAGCAACCTTGAGGAGAAATCATGTCTATTACTAATTTTTGAGAAAGTTTTAGTTTGCCCTTTCCTTGTAAGGAATGAATGATTTCAATAACTAAAGCTGATAAGTCAGTTGGTGTTGTCCAAATACCTGAAGCAGCTGCGAATGGATAAAATGGATACTTCTCATTTGTTACAGTTCTATCTTTATTATGTCCGCAAGCAAAAACATCGGTTTTATCTATGTCTTTTGGAGAAAAAAGTGTACTATTTTTCATTTGTAATGGCTGGAAGATGTGTTCTTCTAATAACTGACTAAATAATCTTCCTGTAATATCTTCTAGTAGTAGTTCGATTATACAAAAGTTTGCGTCTGAGTAGTGAAATTCACTTTCTGGTTTATAAGTTACCTCTATAGGTACGGGGCAATATAGTGTTTTACCGGAAAGGAGCTCAGACATATTAGGTAATCCTTTTGCAGGTGTATAATGTTCAAAACTATTAGGTGGATCAATGAGTCCAGATTGATGGCTTAATAAGTTTCTCAAAGTGATGCTTTTTTGTGAAGTAAATAGATTAGTAGGAATGTTCCAAGATGTGAGTTTATCATTTACGTTTTCATCTAAATATACGATACCTTGCTCTGATAATGTTAGTACGAGCATTGTAGTGATGAATTTGCTGATAGAACAAGAATTAAAGAGAGAATTTGTAGTAATAGCTCTAGTTGTTCCAGCTTCAAGTGTTCCAAAGGCAGTCGCTTCATCTAGTTTGCCATTACATATAACAGCGAGGCTTAAACCTGCAACGGAATATTGGTTCATTTTCTCGTATATATTGCTAATTTTTAAGTTCATGGTGACTCCTTTCTTTAAAGACAGAATATTATTTTTATTATACAGTAGTAAAAAAAAGAAAACACTTCGTAATTCACCAATGAAGTGTTTTCTTTTTTAGTTAGTTTGAAGTGAACTTTTGAAAAAATTTGTCTCGGTACATGTACATAACCCATGAGATTGTTATTAAAGAAATGATGATTTGTTTGTTTTTAATTGTTGCATTGAGAACAAGCCAACCAACTATATCAAATAACGAATGTAGCACGATTGAAAGAACTACAAATTGAAGTAACGTATTTAAAAATCTTTTCATAAAGTGTCCCCCTAAAATAATAGGTTTTATTAACAGTTTGATATAGTGATATTATACATTAAATGTGTATTGTGGTAAAATTTACATAAGTTAGTGGAATAAAGCAAATGAAAGTTAGTAAGGGGGAACATTCATGGAATTCTGGATGGTTATACTGATAGTAGCTGTTGGTTTCATTTATATCGCTGAAAAATTAACTACAATTGAAAAGAAAAATGATGCGCGTTTAAAGAGAATTGAAGATAGATTACAATTAATTACGAAAGAAATGGGAATTATAGAAAGAGAACCTGAAATTAATAAAGAACTACGCCAGCTTGTAGAAGAAGGCAAAAAAATTACAGCAGTTAAGAGAGTAAGAGAAGCTTTTGGTTTTTCCTTACTAGAAGCGAAGCAATATGTTGATAAATTATAAAAAAGATCATCCATTTGGGTGATCTTTTTTACTGCACCATGCGTGTATTTACATAAGCCGCGATTATAAAGTGTCCAATTAGAGTGATAGGAATAACGATTGTGACATTAGGCGTAGTGAAGACACTACCGATTGTCGCAATGACACCAGCAATTAAATTATAAAGACCTACTATTTTTGATAGTTTCACTTTATCAGGCACGCGGCGTTCGTTGAATCCTGATAAGAGCCAAGTGTACTGCTTTACTCCGATGAAATAAGCTAGTGCAAATGAAATGATTGCTACTATAAATAATGTTGGTGAAGCGAAGAGAGTCATTGCAAACACCTCCGTTAATGGGCTATAAATAAATTATAGTCCGAATGTTATAATTTAACAAAATATAATTTTGGTTTTAAGTGTAATAGAAAAATAGAAAAGAAAAGTATATTGATTTGAATGTATTTTATGGGAATGAGGAAGAGTTTGAGAATTATGGAATGGAAGATTAAGTTTTAAAGCGTACAAAATTTTGTACGCTTTTTTGTTAATTACATAAAAGTATGCAAATGAAGATGGAACAAGCATTTGAGATGAATTGTCTAATATAGGTAATTACTATTTAGCTTGAAAGAAAGGGTTGATAACATGAAAAAGAATACGTTGTTAAAAGTAGGATTATGTGTAAGTTTACTAGGAACAACTCAATTTGTTAGCACGATTTCTTCTGCACAAGCATCACAAAAGGTAGAGCAAATAGTAATCAAAAATGAGACGGGAACCATTTCAATATCTCAGTTAAACAAGAATGTATGGGTTCATACGGAGTTAGGTTCTTTTAATGGAGAAGCAGTTCCTTCGAACGGGCTAGTTCTTAATACTGCTAAAGGACTAGTGCTTGTTGATTCTTCTTGGGATGACAAATTAACGAAGGAACTAATAGAAATGGTAGAAAAGAAATTTCAGAAGCGCGTAACGGATGTCATTATTACACATGCGCACGTTGATCGAATTGGTGGAATAAAAACGTTGAAAGAAAGAGGCATTAAAGCGCATAGTACAGCATTAACTGCAGAACTAGCAAAGAAAAATGGATATGAAGAACCGCTTGGAGATTTACAAACCGTTACAAATTTGAAGTTTGGAAATATGAAAGTAGAAACATTTTATCCAGGGAAAGGGCATACAGAAGATAATATTGTCGTATGGTTACCGCAATACAATATTTTAGTTGGAGGCTGTTTAGTGAAATCTACGTCCGCGAAAGATTTAGGAAACGTTGCGGATGCTTATGTAAATGAATGGTCTACATCGATTGAGAATGTGCTGAAGCGATATAGAAATATAAATGCAGTAGTGCCTGGTCATGGAGAAGTAGGGAACAAAGGATTACTTTTACATACATTGGATTTATTAAAATAAGAAATTGTAGAAATACAAAAGAGAGGAGAAATAATTTTCTCCTCTCTTTCTTCTAACTATATTTAAATGCTGAATCTGTTGATTACGTCAGCATATATTACTGAGATTTTAATTCCAAGTATACAAATACTAGTACTGTCATAATTGCTATAACAACATAAGTAGCATCAAGCATTATAAGTGTTTTTAAAGTTTCAGTCATCGTAATTCACCCCTGTTATAAAAATATAACATGATCTTTTTATTGATTAGATAAGAGATCATAAAGATAAAATGTATATGAAATTTCTTAAGTAGCTTCTATATAAATATATCATATAAATAATGTAAGTAATGTTAAGATAATGTAAATGCATTGTAAATAAAAAGGTTTACAATAAAGACTTTAATAAAAAATGATAGTTCCTTAAAATGACAAATGCGCTCTTCTTTCTATTGAATGATAGAAAGAAGAGCGTATTTTTATATCTATTTCATATGTGATGAATTGCAACTATTTGTACATTTGATTCAAAAATTTTTTTCGTTGTATATATTTCTCCAAATTAATTAGCTATTTAAAAGTATCGAAAGATGTGTGTACACTAATGCATATTTTTTAGTGTCAATAAAAATATTATGTCAACAATATGAACTGTCACAAATCTTTATATATTATTGTGATTGATATCACATCACTTTTTTTCAATGGGTATTATGCTTAAGGTGTAATGAATGATTGGGAGAGGGTGGGATGATATGTTTTGTTATCAATGTGAACAAACGCCAGCAGGCGGATGTAAAGTAATGGGTGTGTGCGGCAAGAATGAAACGATTGCGAGTTTACAAGATACGATTGTGTTTGGGCTAAAAGGAATTGCAGCTTATCGCACACATGCTGCTCAGCTAGGATATACGGATGCATTTGTAGATGCTACAACACAAGAAGCTTTATATATGACATTAACAAATTCTAACTTTAACGAACAAGAGCATATTGATATGGCTATGAAAGTGGGGAAATCAGCTTTACGGGTGATGGAATTATTAGATGAGGCACATACGAATCATTTTGGTGTGCCAGAGCCTGTACAAATTACACAAAATCGTGTAGAAGGTAAAGCAATTGTAGTTACGGGTCATAATTTATTTGCACTAGAAGAACTATTAAAGCAAACAGAAGGAAAAGACATTAATATTTATACGCATTCTGAAATGCTACCAGCACACGGATACCCGCAGCTGAAAAAATATAAACATTTAAAAGGAAACATCGGTAAGGCATGGTATGATCAAAGACGCCTTTTTGAAAAATTTACTGGTGCCATATTAGCTACAACGAACTGTGTTATGCCAATTAAAGGCTCGTACTCTGATCGATTCTTTTCATATGACATTGCAGGTTTAGAAGGTGTACAAAAAATTGAAAATGATGATTTTACACCATTAATTCAAAAAGCACTAGAACTTCCAGAAGTACATATGGAGTCGGATGAACAGTTAGTGACAGGGTTTCATCATAATACAGTATTATCATTAGCTCCAGAAATTATTGATGCAGTAAAAGAGGGGGAAATAAAGCGTTTCTTTGTTATCGCCGGTTGTGATGCACCGGGAAAAGGCGGAGAATATTATCGTGAATTAGCAACGTCACTTCCGCCAGAAACGGTTATTTTAACAACTTCTTGCGGAAAATTCCGCTTTAATGATGTGGATTACGGTGTTGTACCTGGTACGGAAATTCCGCGTTACATTGATTTAGGACAGTGCAATAATTCAATTTCTACAGTGAAAATAGCGGCTGCTTTAGCTGATGCTTTCCAATGTGAAGTGAATGAATTGCCAGTAAGTATTGTGCTATCATGGTTTGAACAAAAAGCGGTTGCCATTTTACTCGGGCTATTTAGTCTTGGGATTCAAGATATTCGCATCGGTCCAAAGGCTCCTGAATTTATTTCACCTGGCGTGCTTGATGTATTACAAGAAACATTTGGTTTAAAACTAATTACAAATGCAGCAGAAGACATGGCTATGATGTTATCGTAACGGAAAAGATGTTTTCACTTAATTGTAGCTTTATAAATCATTTGTATGTGTGTGAGTAAACGTACATACAAATGATTATTAATAAAGAAAATCGCTATATCTATAAATTTTATAAAGCTTTTAAAGTGTAACACCACATGCCCATCACCTTAAGATTTTAAGTATCCCCAAAACGAAATTTCTACATGAATATCTATAATTTTACCTCTTTTTCATTTGATTTGAAAATAAGCTTTCTATTTTTAAAAACCAACGATACCACCTCAAATTATATGAATAAAATCCATTCATTTATTAGGAAAATGGATTGAAAATAATAAGGTAGACTAAAAAGTAAAATATTATTTATGATAATCATTCTTTTATAAAATTTAAATTGGAAATAGCCCTACTCATTTTGATTGCGCATCTTCAAAATGGAGGGGCTTTTCTTACTGTAAAATCAATAACTGCAGCTTATTTTGTTGAAAAAATTCTCATTCTTATTTTGAAAGTGATAGGGGTACATTTACATGCACATCAATCTTTTATGATGAAGTGGCCCTTGAATATATTATTTTTTATTGACAGACATAAAAACGATTTATTTGCTATATTGATAATTTATAGACGTTATAATAAAATGTTTACGTATATATAAACTTAATTTATTCTTGTTTGGTTTTGTTGTGAGGTTAGGCAGTGTTGATAACAATAAAATAATGAATATATCACCTGCAAAAAGAATGAAACCAATACGGAGAAGATGATTTCGTTAAAAATTCGAAAAATAAGCGTTATTAGCTCTTGAAGAAAAATGACTAGAAAAATTATAAGCATATGGAAAATAGGGTTATACAAAAAGTCCTAAAGGGGGACGGAATTATGGAGAAAAGAAAGTATTCAGTAACACCACAAGATCGAATGAATTATGTATTAGGTCTTTATTCTGCAGATCAACAAATTAATGCAGTTCTTTATTTTCCTGTAGGTATATCCAAGGAAATACTTGAAGAATCAGTAAGGATAACGTTGCAATTGCAACCAGTTTTGAACAGCCGGTTTGTAGAAAATGATATTCCTTACTGGGAGGAACATTCATCTGACACTAACTCATCTATTTGCTTTTTTGCAGAAGGAAATAATCAAGAACTTGAAATAATGGCAATAGATTTTATTAAGGAACCTGGTGATCGTATTCAGGGGCCTATGGTTCAAACGAAATTATTACGGGGCACTACAACAGATATGTTAGTTGTGAAATTGTCTCATCTATGTTCAGATGGTGCAGGAGTCAAGGAATATATTAAATTGCTTGGAATGATATATACTCACCTTTCATTGGGACGGTCTAAGAAGCAAATTATAAAGGAATTTGATAAGGGAAATGAGAGTTGTCGAGATCAATCACATGTATTCAAATACGCTGGAATATCGGACATAAAAAGTGCGTATCGTCCTAACCAAGAACAACAGGCATCGTTATGGTCTTTTCCATCTCAACCTAACAAAAATAAATTTCCCCAAATGTCCGTACGGCGATTGAGCCATGAGCAAACTCTACGTTTAACCCAATGGACAAAAGCTCAACAGGCTACCTTGAATGATGTAATCATGACTGCATACTTCCGAGCTTTATCACATTTCACTGTGTATGCAGAACCTCGCACTGCAGAAAAAATGATTGGCTTGACAATTGATTTACGTCGATATCTGCCTAATAATACAACTGGTGCTATTTGCAACTTATCCGGTATGGAAATGCCAGTGATTAAAATGGAAGACGATGAAACATTTAAGCAGACTCTTGTTCGAGTTAAACAATCAATGGATAAAATAAAGTCTCAAAATCCAGGTCTTTCTTCAGCAGCAGGAATGGAGTTACTGGCAGAAATGAAGCTATCTACAGTGAAGGAAATGTATAATCAGCAATATGAACAGGCTGTACAGATGGGGATGGCGTTGCCATTACTGACAAATTTGGGAGTAATCGCTGAGGAACCTATTCAGTTTGGTGAAATTCAAGCTGAGGACGGGTATATGACATCACCTATTATGTATGCACCATTCTTTTCAATGGGAGCAAGCTCTTATAATGGAAGGCTTACATTTACGATCGGTTATCATGCGCCGGATACATCAAAAGAAAAGGTAGAAAAATTTTTAGATAGTGTTGCTAATCAACTATCAGAAATAAAATAAAAGAGAATACAGAGAACAGATTTCTAATAGAATTGTATTTTGGGAGCTCGTATCATGTACGGATAATCTCTGGAAATTTTCTCTGACCGCACTTGCCTTTATGCTTTATATGCAATGGGAATGGTAGGGAGAAACAGTTTGTATCGTGAAAAAACAAGATATAACGGTATGAAAACAATAAAGCAGAGCTGATTTAAATTACACTTTGAATCAGCTCTGTTTTACTAGTTTGATGGCCCTTACAACAAAAAAGGAGGCTGTATCCGGTTAGGGTAAAGCGGATTTTTAATTTTTTTGAAAATAAAGTTGACATCCACAACTACTTAGTCATACAATGTAGTTGTAATAAGTGATACTGAATAGTGTGGTTTTACTCAAAAGCTATTCAGTAAAAAAATTCGCCTTAGTACTCTGTGATACTGAATATAAGTCAGACAGAATAGGGGGTAAAGGAGGATCAGGACATGGAAAATTTAACTGAAATGCTAAAAGGTTCACTGGAAGGGTGTGTACTGGAAATCATCAGTCGCCGTGAAACGTATGGCTATGAGATTACCCGCCATCTGAATGATCTTGGGTTTACCGAAGTTGTGGAAGGTACGGTGTATACCATCCTTGTACGATTAGAGAAGAAAAAGCTTGTGAATATTGAAAAGAAACCATCAGATATGGGACCGCCTCGTAAGTTTTATTCATTAAATGAAGAGGGCCGCCAAGAGCTTGAATTGTTTTGGAAAAAATGGGATTTTGTATCGTCAAAAATTAACGTCTTGAAGTCAAAATAGGTTCATAAGATAAAATGTTCCGGCCGATACTTTGGGAATTTCTTGTTCGGTTTTATAAAAAAGGAGGAAAATAAGATGTTAGAAATGTTTAAAAAGTTAATTGGTGATAAAAAAGAGTACAAAATGATGATGGCACGAGTTGAGGCTCTGCCAGAGGACTACCAATTTGTATTTAAGAAAATTCAAAACTACATGTGGAATTTCTCAGCGGGTAACGGGATGGATATGTTACACATACAGTATGAATTAATCGATTTGTTTGAAGCTGGTGCAGCAGAAGGAAGACAAGTGCTTGACATTACTGGGGATGACGTGGCTTCCTTTGCTGACGAACTAGTGGCAAATGCTAAAACTTACGTCTCCAAGTATCGTGAAGATTTGAATGAAAGTATTATGAAGAAATTGAGAAAAAAATAAATGGAATAAGTAATACCGACTGATTAGCTGGTTACACATATGAATTGCCACCATAGCTATTCAGTTATATTTTTAGCTTGGTACTAAGTGATACAGAATATCAGTGGTACTAAATAGATAGAGGTAAATAAATTATCTCCGCAAAACATTTTTATAGGGAGGAAAAAAGTATGAGTCATGCAGCGATTTCTGTAAAAGGCTTGAAAAAATCCTTTAAAGACAAGGAAGTTTTAAAAGGGATAGATTTTGAGGTGCAGCGTGGAGAAATTTTCGCGCTGCTAGGCTCAAATGGAGCGGGAAAGACGACAACGGTCAACATCCTTTCGACGCTAATGAAGCAAGATGGCGGTGAAGTAAGTATTTGCGGATTTGATGTACAGCGTCAACCAAATCATGTTCGTCAAAGTATCAGTTTGACAGGGCAGTTCGCAGCTTTAGACGGTATGCTGACTGGGAGGGAAAACTTGATAATGATAGCTAGGCTACGTGGTGTTTCCAATCCCGCTCAAGTTGCTGACAATCTACTTGCAAGATTTAGCCTGACTGATGCGGCAAACCAAAGGGCAGATCAGTATTCAGGTGGGATGAAGCGCCGGCTTGATATCGCGATGAGTTTGATTGGGGCGCCAGCAGTTATTTTTCTTGACGAACCAACGACTGGACTCGATCCTGAAGCGCGGATTGAAGTGTGGGATACAGTCAAGGAACTGGCTGATAGTGGTACAACTATTTTGCTTACGACTCAGTACTTGGAGGAAGCAGAACAACTGGCAGACCGTATCGCTATTTTGCATGGCGGAAAAATTATTACGACAGGTACTCTTGCTGAACTAAAAGAGATGTTCCCGCCAGCAAAAGTGGAGTATATCGAGAAGCAACCGACATTGGAAGAAATATTCCTTGCGATCATTGGCAAAAAGGAGGAGATGTAAATGAAAAGTAAAACAGGTGTATTACTAGGTCGTTTAATGCGTAACATTATGCGCAGTCCGGATACAATTATTACAGTAGCGATTACACCGATTATGATGATGCTATTATTTGTCTACGTGTTTGGCGGCGCAATAAAAACTGGAACGGAAAACTACGTTAATTATTTATTGCCGGGAATTTTGCTAATGGCTATCGCATCCGGTGTAGCTTACACTTCCGTGCGACTCTTTACGGATGTAAAGAGTGGGCTGATGGCACGTTTCATTACGATGCCTATTAAGCGCTCATCGATATTGTGGGCTCACGTTCTAACCTCTCTTGTTGCTAATGTACTTACTATCGTGGTGGTTATTCTTGTTGCACTCTTAATGGGTTTCCGTTCCAGTGCTAATATTCTAGATTGGCTCGCGGTAGCTGGGATACTTGGGATGTTTACGCTGGCGCTAACATGGCTAGCTATCATTCCAGGATTGAAAGCGAGGTCTATGGAAGGGGCGACTGCTTACTCGTACCCGCTAGTTTTTCTTCCATTTATTAGTTCGGCCTTTGTGCCTACCGAAACGATGCCAAAAATTGTTCGTGTGTTTGCAGAGAATCAGCCTGTAACTTCAATCGTGAATGCGATTCGTGCTCTTTTATATGAAGGAACTGTTGGAAACGATATTTGGATTGCGCTCGCTTGGTGCGTAGGTATAATGGTCATCTCTTACTTTTTCGCCAGTAAAGCATTTAAACGTCAGTTAGGGTAAGAAACGAGATAAACGAAACCTTCAGGAATAATATATATTTAGAAAAGCACGGGAGATTTTCCGTGCTTTTATTATTTATCATGCTCTCATTGTAGTAAATGAAATGGTATTTAAAAATAGAATAATTGTCCAGTGATAAAGCTTAATATTTGAGGCTCACTGCTTATGGAATGTATAAGCACACTCGTTTTTGTAAATCTGCTAATACTTCATCGGGTATTTCTTTGATTTTAATATCCTTCCCTAGAAAAAGCAGCCAATTTATTATTTCCGTCACTTCATCGGGATTGTTAACATTGATAAAAGTTTTTAAAATGGCTGTGGATTGGTAAGGATTAGTATAAGATATTGAAATTTTTAAAGGATGGTATTTTTTGAACTGGGCAATTGCTGTCGGACCAAGTTCAAGTACAAGGTTAATTGCTTCAGCCTTCTTACTTAGTTTTTCTAAAATCTTTTTCTTATTGAGTCTTTTATTCGTCGTGTATGGTTCGATATTGATGAGATCATCGACAGGAAACATTAACTTCTTTTCTTCTTTTAAGTCAAATCCTTCAATAATCCAATGGCTTTTTTCTTGATAAAGGTGTAATAGATAAATTGGATAAGCCTTAATTTCTTCATCTTTTTTAATGGTAATCAATAAATGGTTATCCAAAAGAAGGATTTGAATGAGTTTTTCTAACATAGGATGGGGGAGATCAGAAAGCTCAAGTAGATCGGGATTATGAGGATTAGTTCCTTGGAACAGCAAGAGTTGATTTAAAAGAACAAGGTCATCCTGCTGGGTTTCTGAGATGAGTCCTAGTAGTTTTTCGGCTAAAGATTGACGACTCTTTAGGTAGGGAAGTTGTTGATTCCTCGTAGCCATAAAGGCAATAAAAAGAGCTTTCACTTCATTATCAGTAAAGCGAACAACGGGCAGGATAGAATTATGCATAACAAAATATCCACCCGTTCTCCCAACTTCAGCGACAAGTGGCATTCCCATAGCTTCAATTTCTCTAATGTCTCTAATAGCTGTCGATCGTGATATGTTAAATTCTCGTATGATTTCAGAAATTGTAAAGTGAGAGCGGTTGTTAATATATCGCATAATTGTATTGATCCGTTCAACTTTTTTCATTTTGGTCTCCTAAACAGTATCATTTTTTGACATGGTTTAAAGATATTATAAACGTATCAGATGAAAAGATAAATCGTTTGATTAATAAAAAAAGAGGCAGGTTTTGAATATGAAAAATTATACTATAGAAGAAAAAGATAGCTTTATTGTGTTAGGTATTGGAACTGAAATTAAGAGTGAATACACAAACTTTGCTGGAATAAATAAAGAAAAGGAACACTTTTGGTCGGCTGTTAAAGAAGATGGAAGGCTGGACACTTTAAAAGCTTTAGCTACAAATGAATACATTTTTTCCGTGAGCGAAGCGGTGAATAACAAAATGATGTATTATGCGGGTGTCATGACAGAAGCACAAATAGAAGAAGAATCTAGAGTGATTCAGTTTCCGAGGGGAGAATACTTAGTAGTGAAAGGGGAAGACAAAACGGCTAAAGAGCTAAGTAATAAGCTTACTGGCATCGCCTTCGGTCAAGCTTTACCAGAAGCAAAGGATTTTGCCTATGTTGGTGGACCGAATACAACGGTTGAGATGGGACAGAGAAATGGCCTAGTATTTGGTGAAATGTGGATTCCGGTTGTTAGTAAGTAAAGTGATAAAAGGTGCGAATATGGAAAGTAGAGGCTAACGATCTTGTATTGTTGGCCTTTTTGAAATGAATATAATATTCATATACTGCTACACAGTATGTTCTGATAAAATGGAATAAAAGGGAATTGTTGTAAGGTGGTGGCAGATTGAATAAAAAAGATTATTTGAGCTATTCATAGTAACGTTTGTTTTTCTATTCCTTCATGTAAGTACATTTACTAATGAAAAATTTAACGATAAATTGGGATCTTTTACTTTCATTGTGCTACTTCTTATGCTTTCTATTTACACTGCATTTATAGAAAAGTATTTTGATGATATACAAAAGTGGATTCAAAATATTACATGTTGCTTTGCTTTATTCGTAGTGGTTTTAGTAGCTCTATGGATAGGTTATTTTTAGTCCTTACTTAAGAGAATGAGAAATATGTGATTACACTACATTCGATCCGATACTATTACTTAGCTGCATCGGTTTATATTAATTTTTTCTCTCCTCAATCATGATAAAATGTACAATAGGAAATTTTATGTAACATAAAGAAGGAAGGTTTATGGTGAGCCTGAGTACTTTGCTAGCTTTTGCGCTTGTTTCACTTAGTATGGTTTGTTCACCTGAGCCTATTTTGATTTATCTTATTTCTCATTCCATTACGTAGGGGCGTATGGCAGGATTTATTTTTTTATTGAGCATCATGCTTGAATTTGTAATTCATATAAATGAAGCAACTTTAGTATTGACTCAAAAATCCATTGTCTATGAAACAACTAGATTTGTAAACGGCTTTAATAGAAAGATGTCTATTGTATTTTTTGCGGCAAGATTAAATAGCTTTTTTGTTACTTTACAATAAAGTATACTTAATATCAGTAATTCATGTAATTAGGGGTGGTTTCTATATTTAGAGAAAATACAAAAAGGATACTTCTGTCATTAGTAACAAATCCAATACTAATAATTGTATACGGAATTTTTTGCTATGAGTTGGCCTTATACTGTAAGTACGGAAGAATGAATTATAATATTTACATTTTGTTATTATGTATAGTACTTTTTATATCCATAACTACATTTACTACAATACGGATGATAAAAAATAGAGAATATGAATCTAAAAAATTAACTAATTCAATAGCATGGAGATCCATTTCTATTATCATTATTGTTGCAATTACATCATTTTATGGGATGCAGATTTATAAAAGTGCAATAAATTACAATGGTAAATTGGCATGGTTTATAGAAAAGTTAAAACATGAAAGGTCAGTTAAACTTAAACATAATAATATATATAAGTCTGGAGTAGAAGGTATTTTTGAAGATATAAATAAAAAATATCCTTTGCCAAAGAAATTGTATATGGCAACTGATTTTGATCTTACATTTCATTCAGATGGAACAATCATAGCGTTTGATACATTTGTTTATGGGAAAAATGATGATGGGAAAGAAGAAACTTATTTAATCTCTTATAATAAGAAGAAGTCAGAAGATATTACTATAATACGAGACGGATACGCAAAGCCTGATTATAATGATGATAAATTAGTAGAACCTTTAATTGAAACGGTTAAGGCGATTCCAGTTAAGCAAACGGTTAGAAAATGGAATGAAAGTAAGTATGGGTTGATTTATTATGGAAAAAGAAATTGGGGATCCAATACAGAGGGAATTATTAATATTACTGAGGATGGTAAGGGGCAGAGTCTTAAAAAAGCAGCTTCTGATATCATTGGATATACTGTATCTATATTTGTCCCTGGAAAAGAGCAAGAGCTAGTCCCTGCTAGATATAATTTAATAAGTGACGCAAGTTGGAGTAAATCAAAGACGCCTCCAAAAGAAGATATGCTTAAAGAGAAGAAACAACAAGATTTAAAGAATGAAAAAGAACAGTTTTTCCTATCGAAAGAAGTTGGTTATAAACTAAATATGACAGATAAAGCATTAGGGAGCGCCTTTTATTCATTAAGCAAGACTAGTGATGAAGGGAAAACATGGGAGGTTATCAATCCAGATCCATTTAATGGGGGGATTGGTAGTGTATCAGGAATCACTTTTATAAATGATAAACTTGGGTTTTTAGGAGCAATTAGGCCTTCTGGTAATGAAGGAGAGTTATATCGCACAGATGATGGGGGAGTATCTTTCAAAAAGGTAGAATATCCGCCGCATGAAGTGAAATTAGATCATACACAGTCCACAATAAGTCCTTTTGATTCACCTAGTATGCCATATGAGAAAGATGGGGTTTTTAATATGTTAGTTGGACAAGGGGCAGATGGAGACTACAATGGCGATAGTAGTGCACTTTATCAATCAAAAGATAACGGAGAGACATGGGAATTTGTAGAAGAAGTGAAAAAGAAATAATCAGAATTTTTTTTTGGGAAATAAGGTAACTACTCAGCTATACATTTTATTTAGAAGTTTGGTAAGGGGTATAATTCCAGCCATGAAGATAAAAATGGACCTATACCTCGCTGCCTTTCTTTGTTTTATTTCTTATGCTTACTATCAACGCTATATATAGAAAGGTATTTTGGTGATATACAAAAGTGGATTCGAAATATCACATGTTGTTTAGCTTTATTTGTAGTGGTTTTAGTAGCTCTATGGATAGGGTACTCTTAGATCCTTACTTAAGAGAATGAGAAGTATGTGATTACAATACATTCGATCCGATAATATTACTTAGCTGCATCGGTTTATATTAATCTTTTCTCTCCTCAATCATGATAAAATGTACAATAGGAAATTTTATGTAACATAAAGGGGGAAGGTTTATGGTCAGCTTGAGTACATTGGTAGCTTTTGCAATTGTTTCGCTTAGCATGGTTTGTTCACCTGGGCCTAATATGATTTACCTCATTTCCCGTTCCATTACGCAAGGACGTATGGCGGGATTTATTTCTTTATTGGGCATCATGCTCGGATTTGTAATCTATATAATCGCAACTATGTTTGGACTTACAGTTCTATTCGTTGCTGTTCCCGCTGTATATGAAGCGGTAAAGTGGGCAGGTGCTGCTTACTTGCTCTGGCTCGCCTGGAATTCGATTAAACCGGGTGCTACATCTATTATGGAACCTCGTATGATTTCTAATGAGCCACCAAGGAAATTATTCCTGATGGGACTCATGACGAATCTTCTGAATCCAAAGATTGCTATTTTGTATGTATCACTTCTACCTCAATTTGAAGATCCAGAGAAGGGATCGTTGCTTTTTCAAGGTGCAGTTTTGGGGCTTACGCAAATCACTGTTAGCTTTATAGTTAACCTTGTAATTGTATGTACAGCAAGTAAAATTGCAAAATGGTTTGGCACACGCCCGACGTGGCTACGAGTACAGCGTTGGCTTATGGCAAGTGTTTTAACGGGGCTTGCTGTACGTCTTGCTTTTGAACGTCGACAGTAAGAGCCTCTTTACCGTCAGTTTCTATAATATAACCTAATAAATATTAATATAATTTATGTATAGTAGATATTTACCTTATAAAATAAGGGGGGAATATTATGACTGAGACAAACGAATCTTCAGGAGTTAATTTGAAAAAAGATGTGAAGTTTTCTATTATAATTCCTGCGCATAATGAAGAAAAGTACATTAGAAAATGTTTAGATTCAATTGCAAAGGCATCAGAGGCATATAAAGAGCAAACGGAAGTTATAGTTGTTTTAAATCGTTGTACAGATAAAACAGAGGAAATAGCAAAATCTTATAATTGTGTTACATTGAAAAATAACGATAAAAACTTATCTAAAATTCGAAATGCAGGGGCTAAAATAGCTAGTGGAGAAATAATCGTTACTATAGACGCTGATACCATAATGACAGAGTCTATGTTGTTTAATGTAGATAAATATTTAGCTTCAGGTACATACATTGGTGGTGGGGTGAATGGTAAGTTTGAAAGAATATCTTTAGGAATATTTCTCTCCGCAATGTTAATCATAATCCCCTTACTTTTTAAGTACGGAGCTATATCTGTAGGGATTTTTTGGTGCTATAGAAAAGACTTTATGGCAATCAACGGATTTAATGAAAACATGCTTATGGCAGAAGATGCAGATTTCGCTAAACGTTTAAAAGAGTGGGGAAAGAAAAATAATAAGAAATTCGGTACTATTAAAAATGGAATGATAACTTCATGCAGAAGATTTGATACATATGGAGACTGGACTTTACTTAAAAATCCAAAAGTAATTTTAGCTTATCTAAAAGGAAATGATAGAAAATACGCAGATAAGACATATTATGATAACCAAGAAAGATGAAAATAGAGAAAATCGGCAGAGGATAGCTAGTACTTTTTTAGATATAATGAGAATCCAACTTAATTTAATAGATATTATAAGAAAACCATCAATTTGATTATCTTTTTTCAAATTGATGGTTTTTATTTTTGAAATAAATATGTATTTTTTTATGAAAATATTTTTTGACCCCCATAAAACTATGTATTCCTCCGAATATGTATAGTGAAGAAAATAAATAGAAGAAAAATGACTATGAAAGAATATAGAAGCATTAATAAAATTACTAGATTAAGTGGGCATCCAAAATGGAAGGATGAAATTACCAATTATATAAAGAAGAGTTATTCAAGGATTGCAGATAAAATAGAAAGAGAATAAGCAAAACGAACGGTAGAAAATAAGAAAGTAGATAAAAATACAAACTTAACTGTAGTGCCGAGAGAAAAGGAAAAATCATTAAGAAAACGTTAGACTCTAAAAATATAACTAACAGCAAGAAAACAAGACCGAAGAAAAGTACCAAGAAAATCTGGTTAAATGGTCACTTGTGTAGTGGCCATTTTGCTATTTGAAGGAGGCTGGGAGATTACAAGTGTTGAGTTTAGTAATGAAGATCTTAAGAAAACCGAAAATAGAAGATATCGTATGTAACATACAAAACAACGAAGAAGATAAAGAAGCATTTATCGTACAGTATCAACCTTTTATTAGAAAATCAATCTCATCTGTCTGCCGCCGGTATATTACAGAACAGGATGATGAATATAGCATTGGATTGTTTGCGTTTAACGAAGCAATTGAACAGTATTCATATACAAAAGGAAAATCCTTTTTAGCGTTTGCTGATCTTCTTATAAAAAGAGATGTAATTGACTATATACGTAAGGAGTCTAAACATAACTTTGTCTTTTTAAAAGAAGATGAGCAAGAGGAAATGTTAGAAATGCAAGTGTCGCTTACAGAGTATATGAAAGAGATGGAAAATAGTAACCGTAAGGAGGAAATTCTTCATTTTCAAAGTGTGCTAGCTGAGTTTAAAATCACATTCTCAGAGCTTGCTAAAGAATCTCCTAAGCATCGTGATACGCGTGAGCACTTAATAGAAATTGTAAAAGTTATTATAAAAGAAGAGGAAATGATGGAAGAGCTGTTCCGAAAGAAAAAGTTACCGCTTAAACATATTGAACCGCGTGTTAGGGTAAGTCGTAAAACGTTGGAACGACATAGAAAATACATTATTGCAATGTGTATTATTTTTGCAAACAACTATACATATATTCTGGATTACATAAGAGGGGAAAAGCATGATGAATAAAGGAATTGTGATGGATATAAAAAAGCATAGCGTAGTTGTTTTAACACCAAATGGAGAGTTTATTACGTGTAAAAGAAAAGGGGATTCTTGCATGATTGGGGAGGAAATCTCATTTGATGAGCAAGAACAAAAAGCATCGCATTTTTCGATCCCTTCCTTTTTAAAACCTGCATCAATACTTGTTGCTTGTTTTCTATTTGCAGTGCTGTTTTTCTACAACCAACCAGAAGAAAAAGTATTTGCTTACGTCTCAGTTGATATAAATCCAAGTTTAGAGGTGAGCGTAACGAAGGATTTTCGTGTTATAGATTTACAGGCTTGTAATGATGATGGAAGGCGTATTTTAAAAGAATTGAAGCAATGGGAAAATAAACAATTGCAAGAAGTAGTACGTACTATTATACAGCAAAGCCAAGAGGATAAGTATTTAACGAATGATAAGCAAGTTATGCTAACAGCAGTTGCAAAGGACAAGGCGCTAGAACCACAGTTAGAAAAGGCAATGAAAGAATTAAAGAAAGAATATGAGTTAAAACATATTACAGTTGAATATCAAAGTAGCACGATGCAAGTACGAGAGAATGCTAGAAAAGCTGGAATTGGCACAGGTGTCTATATAAAGCAAGAGAATGAGAAAAACAAATCGCTTACGCCTCCTGCCACGCCGCCTAATCCGGTGGAAAATGAAGAAGAGGTGCAATCACAGCCGGAGTCATCTCCTGATGCATCAATGGATTTATCTCCTGTAGACGAAAAAAAATATGAAAAGCAAGAGCAGAAAGAACAAAAGAAAACAGAGGAACAGTCATCGAAGCAAATAAAAGAAAACAATGGAAGAGGATCTCAGCAAGAAAATAGAGGGAATCAACAGGAGAATAAAAGTAGAGAAGCTCAACAAGGAAATAATGGGAATCAGCAAGGGAACAACGGAAGAGGATCACAACAAGGGAATAATGGAAATGGGCAAGGAAGCAACGGAAGAGGATCACAACAAGGGAATAATGGAAATGGGCAAGGAAGCAACGGAAGAGGATCACAACAAGGAAATAATGGAAATGGGCAAGGGAACAACGGAAGAGAATCACAACAAGGAAATAATGGAAATGGACAAGGGAACAACGGAAGAGAATCACAACAAGGAAATAATGGGAACGAGCAAGGAAACAACGGAAGAGGGTCTCAACAAGGGAATAATGGAAATGGGCAAGGGAACAATGGAAGAGGATCCCAGAAAGAAAATGGTGGAAACGAGCAAGGGAACAATGGTAGGGGGTCTCAACAAGAAAATAGAGGCCACCAGCAAGGGAATGAAAAGAAGAATCAATAGAATATGGAAGTGAGAGATTCATTTCAAAGCTAAAAGGATTTCTCTCGCTATTGTGGGAGTTGGGCTGATAATCCGTGGGGGATGAACAAAGCCCTCACTGATTAAAGTTGCACTTTATTATTCTATAGTTCTATTAAGAAGGAGTATGTGAAAAATATAATGGAGAAAAACATTCAACAAGAGAAAGATAAAGAAAAACCTGTTTTTTATGATCCGAAAGGAAGGAGAAACATAGCCTTTATTTGGTTTCTATGTATCTCAATAGTTAGTGTAGGTGTTGTATTTTATTTTTTCTTTCAAAGTATTTTTTCAACACCAGAAATTCCAAATATGAATACCGCTGTACAACAAGATACTAAACTTGTACCAATTAATCAAAAACTTAGTGATCAGCAGTTAAAGAAGGAAGAATTTAACCTAAATACCGAAACGAAGGATAATAAAAATTTGGTGAATCCGCCGAAGGATAGTAAACATCCTAAAGAAGTGTATGGTTTTTATGTAAACTGGGATGAAAATAGTACCGCTTCTCTAAAAGAAAATATCGATTCATTAACTACGTTAGTACCAGAGTGGTATCATTTAAAAGCAGATTTAACGATTAGAAGTGAGATAAAACCTGAGATAGTAAAGTTGGCAGAAAAGAATCAAGTGAAGATTATGCCTTTGCTTACTAACTATACTGAGGAAGCTTCTGGTCCTGATAGTGGGCTAATTCATAAGTTACTGAATTCCTCAAATGATGTAAAGACAAAGTTTATTAATGATTTAGTAAGCCAAGTTAAAAAGAATCATTTTTCAGGAATCAATATTGACTTTGAGGCCGTACCTGAAAGTGATAGAGAAAACTTAACAAATTTTATGAAAGAACTTACTACGGAATTTCATCAACATGATTTGCTCGTTACACAAGATGTTCCAGCTAATGATAAGGCTTTTGATTATAGTGCGTTAGCAAAAATAATAGATCGAATGATTGTAATGATGTACGATGAGCACTATGGAACCGGGGAACCAGGACCAATTGCTTCAAATAAATGGTTCCAACATACATTGAAAGAACTGAATATTCCGTCTAATAAGCTTATAGTTGCTTTCGGTAACTATGGATATGATTGGCAAGTAAATAGTAAAGAAGCTGCGAAGTCTTTAACTTTCTCAGAAGTTATGGCAATGGCTCATGATTCAAATATGAAAATTCAATGGGATAAAATGAGTGGAAACCCTTATTTTAGGTATAAAACAGAAGGGAAAGAACATACTGCTTGGTTCTTAGACGGTGTAACTCTTTATAATCAAGTGAAAATCGCAATGGACAATAATGCAAAGGGATTTGCGTTATGGAGACTAGGAGCAGAAGACCCTACAATATGGAAAGTTTTAAAAAATCCGATTGAGGCACAAAAAAATCCTAATGTATTACATAAAATCAATAGTTTAGATGAAGTAAATTATTCTGGACAAGGTGAAATTTTACAGATTGAGAATGAAAGAAAAAATGGATTGAGAGATTTTAAAGTAGGCAAAGATGGTTACCTTACAGATGAAGTATATCAATCCTTACCATCTGCATATGAAGTGCAACGATATGGAAAACCAAATGGGAAACAAGTAGTATTAACATTTGATGATGGACCAGACCCGAAATATACGCCAGAAATTTTAGATATATTAAAAGAGAATCAAATAAAAGCTGCTTTTTTTGTACTTGGTGAAAACGCACAACTAAATACTAGTATTGTAAAAAGAATATACGATGAAGGGCATGAAATTGGCAATCATACTTTCAAGCATCCTAACATAGCTGATACGTCTTTACTACGAACGAAAGTAGAACTTAATACGACGCAACGTTTAATTCAGGAAGTAACTGGACATTCTACGGTTTTATTTAGACCGCCATATGAAGCGGATGCTAACCCGGATTCATCAAATGAAATATTGCCTATTTTACGTGCACAAAATATGAACTATACAATGGTAGCGGAAAAAGTTGATCCCGAAGACTGGGCAACACCATCAACAAATGAATTAGTAAAGCGTGCTCTTAATCCCATTTATAAGGGAGAGGGAAATATTATTCTTCTCCATGATGCGGGAGGGAATCGTACACATACAGTAGAGGCGCTCCCAATCATTATTAAAGACCTAAAAAAGCATGGATATAGTTTTGTAACAATTTCAGATTTAATGAATAAAGAACGAGATGAAATTATGCCTCCTGTTTCTTCTGAGGGGAAGCAATATTTACTTTACAATAAAGCTGTCTTTTCAGGAGCTGGATATTTTAAGCATATATTAACAACTATTTTTTATATTGCTATTGGATTAGGGATTTTTCGATTTTTATTCTTAATTTATTTTGCATGGAAGCAGAAAAGACAGACGTTATCTCGCTATATTAATTCGTCTTATCAACCTTTTGTTAGTGTTGTCATAGCGGCATATAATGAAGAAAAGGTGATAGCCAAGACGATTCACTCAATTTTGGATAGTAATTATAGAGAATTTGAAGTTATTGTTGTGGATGACGGATCGACAGATGGTACGTCAAAAGTAATGAAAGAAACATTTTATAAACACCCTAAAGTTCGTTTCATTCAGAAAGAAAACGGCGGGAAATCATCGGCAATGAACCTAGGGTTTCAACAATCGCGAGGAGAAATCATTGTCACTTTAGATGCGGATACTATTATTGCGCAAGACGCTATTTCTTTAATGGTTAGACACTTTGAAGATCAGAATGTAGCTGCAGTTTCAGGTAATGTCAAAGTGGGGAATAGACGGAATTTGTTAACTACTTGGCAACATGTTGAGTATATTACAGGGTTTAATTTAGAACGTAGAGCTTTTGATGAGTTAAATTGTATTACAGTAGTTCCAGGAGCTATTGGGGCGTGGCGCAAGAAGAATGTAGTTGAATCTGGATATTTAAGCGAAGATACATTAGCAGAAGATACCGATCTTACTATTACATTTTTACGTCAAGGGCATAGAATTGTATATGAAGAAAAAGCGCATGCTTTTACGGAATCACCTGAGGATGTGAAAAGTCTTATTAAACAGCGATATCGTTGGTCATATGGTACACTTCAATGTCTTTGGAAACATCGAAAAGCGTTGTGTAATTCAAAACATAAAACGTTAGGGTTTATTGCACTGCCTAACATGTGGTTATTCCAATATGTTCTGCAATTCATTGCTCCTTTTGCAGATATATTAATGATTATAGGACTATTTAGTAGTAATCCGCTAAAAGTTTTAGGATTTTATTTTGTATTCTTTTTAATGGATCTTCTCGCTTCTCTGTTCGCATTTAAATTAGAGGAAGAAAACCCGAAACCATTAGTATGGTTAATTTTACAACGTTTTATTTATCGTCAATTTATGACTTATGTTGTCATTAAATCTATATTCTCATCGCTTCGAGGAGTAGCGGTAGGGTGGAATAAACTAAAGAGACTGGGGAGTGTTAAACATTCCACGGAACATAAGGAGGCATCATAAAAGAGCGGACTATCTGCTCTTTTTTTCATTGATTTTAGTTAGTTGAATGTAGAGTTGTAGTATAAAAACTACTGCTTCTATAATGAGATTCCTATTCATCATTAATGGTGAGACATTATGTTAAGCTAATCCTTTAGTTTCGGATTAAAGTTTTTTTATATTTTTTTAAAATGACGGACACAAAAACGCATATACCTTCGAATTATATATATGGATAACATAAATATGTATATAAAAGGGGAGAAATAAGATGAAAGAAAAAAAAGAAATGTTTCAAGAAATCGCTGAAGTGTTAAAGGTATTGGCGCATCCAGTTCGTCTATCTTTAGTAAAAATAATGCTTGCAAAAGGTCCTACTAATGTAACAACAATGTATGGGGATTTACAAATGCCTCAAAGTACAATTAGTCAACATTTATCTAAACTAAAAGCTGCTAAAATGGTTACAGGTACTCGGAAAGGATTAGAAATTTATTATGAGGTAACTGACAATCGTACAAAATCAATATTAGCATGTTTAGTTTAAATACATACTTCTATTTCAAAATAAAAAACGCTATTCTTTTCTATGATTTTACAGAGAGAATAGCGTTTTTTATTTTTAAGGAGTATCTTTTTATATGCCTATAGAATGGAGTGAAAGGTTTATGGGTCTAAATGTACCTACTATTACCTTAGGTTCTAGTGCGTCTAATAATAAAAAAATTCTCGGTTTAGGGGTGCTTCTTTATAGCTTACGTACAATTGAGATTAGAAAAAGTAGAGCGAGCGTTTAATGAGGCGGAAGTAGTGTTTATATGCGAAACTTTATAGAAATCTCATTTTTCTAATTGTATCTTTTTAGATTGATGGATGTGGGGTGACGTCCATCAATCTAAGAAAACAAGTTAGCTAAAAAATGATGAAAATAAACTTTATAAAAATAAAAAATATGAACGTAGAGGATTAAACAAAGTATATAGTGCTTTTTTAGTCATGTAATCTTTTAATCTGATGATCTTTTCCCCATTCAAACAGATCATTCATTATTTGCATTAAAGATTTTCCGTATTCACTTATGGTGTACTCAACCTTTGGTGGTACTTCTTGATATACGGTACGATAGATAATCCCATCAGCTTCAAGTTGCCGAAGTTGTTGTGTAAGAACCTTTTGTGTAATGTTTGGGATTTCTCGTTTAATTTCATTTGTTCGCATTTTTCCATCCGACAAAATACATAAAATATGAACTTTCCATTTTCCACCGATTACATCGAGTGTTGTTGCAATTGGGCAATTATCATTTTGATTCATATAACACCTCCAAAGGTACTTCAAGGTTCCTATAGTACCTGAAAGTACGTACTTTTCAATTATATGTAACTCATTCATACTAATACGTAAAGGATTGATTAATTTATAAAGGGGCTGGAAAATGATGAGAACACTTGTAATTGTAGCACATCCTCATATTGAAAAATCAAAAATTAATAAAAGATGGATAGAAGAACTTGAGAAACATTCAGATGAAATTACGGTGCATGAATTATATAAGGTGGCACCCGATTGGGAGTTTAATATTGAAGAAGAGCAAAAGTTATTAGTAGAACATGACAGATATATATTTCAATTTCCGCTTTACTGGTACAGCACACCACCATTATTAAAAAAATGGTTCGATGATGTATTAACATATGGATTTGCGTACGGATCACAAGGAGATAAAGTGAAGGGGAAAGAATTTGGTGTAGCTATTTCTATAGGTGGATTAGAAAAAGACTATGAAAATAGTGGGATTACAATGGATGAGTTGACGAAACCATTCCAAGCTACATGCCTATATACAGGTATGGAATTTATACCTTCCTTTTATTTATATGGTGCAGAATATAAACTAAGTGATGAAGAGATTGATAAAAGTGCACCTGAGTATGTGCAATATGTAATGAACAAGAAGTATTCTAATATATAATGAAAAATAGCCATTTACTTGTGAAGTAAATGGCTATTTTATATTCTTCTTATATTCACTAAGTGTAATCTTTAGTAAATTAATAGTTAATCTGGTAAAATAAAAAACCTAACATATATAAAGGGGAGTTTTACTTGAGAACGATGCGACAATTATTACAAAAGAGAGCAATGCAGTCACCAAATTTGGAAGCGCTTGTAGGAGGAAAGAAAAGATATTCGTTTCAGCAATATAATGAACGAGTAAATCAGCTTGCACATTATTTGTTACATAATGGTGTGCAAAGAGGAGATCGTATAGGAATACTATGCAAAAATAATCACCCATTTCCAAGCGTTATGATGGCAAGTTTAAAAATTGGAGCGGTATTTATTCCGCTAAATCATCAGCTTACTGTATATGAATTAGAAACGATTGTAAAAGAAGCGAAATTAAAAGTGTTAGTTATTGATGAAGAATTTAGTGAAGTGTTATTAAATGTTGATGCTGTTAAAGAAATTCCTTATGTAATTCAAACGACAAAAGAAGGTTTTGGTTCATTTGAATTAGAGCTCCAAAAACAGCCAACGACAGAACCGAACGTAGAAGTTCATGAAGAAAACGACGCCATTTACTTATTTACTTCAGGAACGACTGGACAGGCGAAAGCATGTGTAATTGGACATAAAAACTTACATCACTATTTTGCTGAAATTGCGGGACAAAGAGAAATCCCAGCAGGTGAACGCTTTTTATCTGTGCATCCATTGTTTCATATGAGTGGCGTGCTTTCTATTTTAAATTGTATTTATCATGGCGTTACGATGATTTTCTTAGCTGATTCGAATCCTACTCTTATTTGGGATAAGATTGAAGAAGAGAAAATTACTACGATGCTTGCGTTCCCTGCTGTTTATAGTTACATGCTTGATGAATTAAATAAAAAAGAACGTAATATTTCAACCTTTAAAGTAGCACAAAGCGGTGGTACAAAAGTGCCAGAAACACTCATTCAAAAATATATGGAAAAAGGAATATATATGGTGCAAGGTTATGGTAGTACAGAAGGTTGGGTTGTAACCTCATGGCATCCAATGATGGGAAAAGAAAAGATGTCTTCTGTAGGAAAAACCTTAAAAAATGTAGAGGTGAAAATTGTTCATCCAGAAACAGGACATGAATTAACAACAAATGAAGTTGGAGAGATTCATGTGAAAAGTCCATACATGTTTAAAGGGTATTGGAATAATGAAAAGGCGACAAAGAAGGTAGTAAAAGATAACTGGTTTAACATGGGTGATGCTGGCATGATAGATGACGATGGATTCCTGCATATTATGGGAAGATATAAAGACGTTATTATACGCGGTGGTGACAATGTATATCCAGATCAAGTAGAAGATGTTATTCATGAAATACATGGTGTTTTAGAAGTTGCAGTAGTTGGAGTTCTAGATGACTTTTGGGGAGAGGTTCCAAGAGCTTTCATTGTGAAGGATAGCGAAACAATATTAACAGAAGAAAGTATTACTCAGTATTGTAAACAGAAATTAGCCAGTTACAAAATACCAGAAGTGGTATTCATGGATGAGTTACCGAAAAACGCTTTAGGAAAAGTGTTGAAGAGGGAATTACGAGATGTAGTTCTTGTGAAATAGAAAATTATGAAACGATGGAGAACCCAGTTATGTATAAAGCATGACTGGGTTTTTATTTATCAAAAACATAATAATTTACTAGATTTTGTATTTTGTGTAAGATAATAAAGAATATTCAATTAATAATTCGAGGGATGAAATTAAATGAAGCTACCGTTATTAGAAGTAGAGACGGATAGACTCATTATCCGTCCATTTCAAAAAGATGATTACGAAAGTTGGTTAGATGGATTTTCTTATTGATTATAAAAATAAAGAAATGGACAAATAAGGAGAAAAGAAAATGAAGACTATAAACGTATTTCATTACGACGCATTTACGAATAAACCAAATAAGGGAAATCCAGCAGGTATTGTATTAGAAGCAGATGGATTAACGGAAGAGGAAATGCAAATTATTGCTGAAAAAGTTGGATATAACGAAACAACTTTTGTTCTTTCCTCAGAAGTAGGAGATATAAGAATGCGCTATTTTACACCTGGTTTTGAAATGGATTTATGTGGTCATGGGACAGTAGGGACAATATATGCCTTGCGCGAAAAAGGTTTATTAGAAGAGAAAAGTAACCTTACGATTGAAACGAAGGCTGGGATTTTACCGATACAAATAGGTGTAAATGAAAATGGGGAAACCTTTATTAAAATGAGGCAGACAGCACCTCAGTTTAAAGATTTTGCAGGTTCAAAAGAAGAATTAGCTCATAGTATTGGTTTAGAAGTAAATGATTTAGATGTAAGTTTACCGATAGTATATGGAAGTACAGGAAACTGGACTGTAATTGTGCCGATTAAAAATCTAGATGCGTGTGAGAGAATGAAACCTAATAATGCCGCATTTCCGTCAGTATTAAGAGAAATACCTAATGCTTCTATTCACCCAATTTGTCTAGAAACTTATGATGAACTAGCACAAATGCATGGCCGTCATTTCTCGTCAGCTTATGCTGGGCCGATTGAAGATCCAGTGACAGGAACAGCTTCAGGTGTAATGGGAGCATATTATGCGGAGTATTTAGAGAAAGATTTTGAACATGAATTGAACTTAATCGTTGAGCAAGGACAGGAAATAAATAAAGATGGTCGTGTAACTGTTTATGTAACGAAAGGGATAGAAAACGAAAAGTTACAAATAGATATTGCTGGAACAGCGGTGTATGTGAAAGAGCTTGAAGTTTTAATATAAAAAAGAAAGCCCGGCATACATCCGGACTTTCATTATCTGTTCAACACTTCAATATACGAAGCATCTCCAGTTGTTCTTAAAGCAGAGCGAAAATTGTTATTTTCTAGCGTTTTAGCGACTTGTTGTAATTGCTGTGCATCATCATGATGGATAAGTAAGCTGTCAGCACCGTTTTCCTCTATATGAATGTGTTCAACATTTCCAATGGCATCATGTATAGCTTTTAAAAATTCAGGTTTCATGGTGTCCTCCTATATGTATGTAACGTTTTTATTTAGTATTTCCTTATTTTTGAAATATAAAAGTAAATGAAAGGAGAAATAAAATGAATATAAAGCAGTTTAACGAACATATAACATCACTATTTGGAGAGCATCTTCATAAATACGGCGATGATGAATATGGTTTTACTCATATAAGTAAAGATGAATTTCACAAAATCGGTTACACAACAAATTTAACGTTAGAAACTATTGAAGAAGCGTATAGAAATGGAGTCGATATGATAGTTACACATCATGCGCCGTGGAGTTTTTTATTTGGTATGGAAGAGGCTTGTATTGAGAAATTGAAGCAATATGAAATGAATCATTTTTGGGTTCATTTGCCGTTAGATTTTGTAAAGTTTGGCACGTGTACATCGTTATTTAACGGAATTGGGATAGATACAATACTGGAATATTCCACGTATGAGGAAGAAGAACTACCGGGAATAGGAGAATATAAAGAAGCGATTCCTTTTTCAAACTTAGTTGGAAAACTTGAAGAAAAAATGGAAGAGAAAGTGAAGAGCTGGAGAAATCACGATAAACCAGTAAAACGGATTGCAATCTTAACCGGTGCAGGAAACAATACAAATTTGATTGAACGTGCATTAGAAAAAGGATGTGACACGTACATAACAGGTGAAAAAACATTATATACAGTGCAACATGCGAAATTTAAAGGAATTAATTTAATTGTAGGTAGTCATACGTTTACAGAAGTGTTTGGTGTAGAAAGTTTGGCTCATAAATTACAAGACATAGACCCTGCAATAGAAATTATTAGAGTATATGAAGAGCATTTAGAGTGATAAAATCACGTTATCATAAATGGGATATTGAAGAAAGCCATTGTAATAAAATAAAATTGTTGTTTGTTATATTAGGATGGTTGGGAGGATTTTCCTTGCGTTTGTCAAATAATAGTAAAGTTGTCTTTTGAATTAAGGGAATCTTCCGAATTAAAGGGTGAGAGAATGGACATTTCAATAATCACTGCACAACTAGTTAAGGAAAAAGTTATTTCACATTATCCAAATAGCGTAAAAGCATTAAACGGGGGAACGGCAAGTACTATATATTTGTTAGATGAACAATACGTTGTAAAGTTGAATGAATTGGATGTCATACGTGAAGAAGCTTATTTTCTTCAGTTTTATAAAAAGGACGAATTATTTCCAAAGCTTTTATATAAGGAATCTTTAAATCGCTATATTGTTTACTCATTCCTTGAGGGCACAACTTCTTGCAAACTAGGCTATAAACGGAGTGTTCTTTGTAAACTTGTAAAAGAAGTTATCAATGAGTATGAAGTAGCTACAGAGGTTGATGGCTGGGGATGGAAAGAAAATCCGGTTCAATCTTGGAGTGAATTTTTAACGACAAATGTGATGGAAGCTCATGAAAATGTAAGATGTTACATAAGTGAGGAAGAGTATAGAACGGTTTTTAAGTTAGCAAATAGTCCAAGTAGGGGGACTGGAATAAATCAGCCATTTTTATTGCATGGTGATCTTGGATTTCATAATTTTATATTTCAAGAGAATGATCTGTATGGTGTAATTGATCCTTTACCAGTGTTAGGAGATCCTATATATGATTTAATTTATGCGTTCTGTTCAACTCCGGAAGATTTAACAAAAGAAACGATTGGTTATGCGATGAAACAATGTGTATTTCATAAAAATGACCGTGATTTATATGAAGAAATAGTCATAGGATTATATTTGCGTATAGATACATGTTTACGGCACCACCCGAAAGATTTAGAAGATTATTTAGAAGCTTGGCGTTATTGGATGGGTGAGGTTGAGGTGACTTTATAGTACAAATATTTTTAGGGGAGATGGTGAGATGAATGTTGCAGAAGCGAAAAAGGATTTAGCAATAAAAACGAAGAGAGGCTTACCGATTATATTAGCCGGCGTTTTATTTTGGGTAGTTATGAGTATAACAGGATTTGTTCTTTCTGAAAAACAAGTGGTGTGGGTATATTTAATCGGTATGGGCTGTGTGTTTCCTTTTGGCTTAATGATAGCTGCTATATTGAAAATTGATATGTTTGCGAAAGGAAATCCGTTAGGGATTTTGGCTGGATTAATTGGTGGGATAAATGTGTTGAATATTCCACTTGTATTACTTGCCTATTTTCAATTTCCAGAATGGTTACCTTTTGTAGCAGCAATGTTAATAGGTGTTCATTTTATCCCGTACGTATGGATTTATGAAAGTAAAAGTTATGGTTTATTGTCAGTAGGGACTGTATTTGTAACGTCAGTTTGCGGGATTCTTTTTGCAGAAAAAGGATTTACTGTCATTCCATTATCGGTTACAGTTGTCTATTTACTTACTTTTATAAGTTTATTAATTGAAAATAAAAAAGCAGATCATTATCAACAAAAATCAGCTTAATAAAAATATAGGGATAGGGGAAATTATGATGAAAAATTTCGTTTGTACAACGTGTGGCGTGCAGTATGCAGCGAGTGTAGAAGAACCGGTGAGTTGTCATATTTGTGATGAAGAAAGGCAGTATGTGAATCCGAAAGGGCAGTCTTGGACGACTTTAGAAAATTTGCAAACAGATGATACATATAAAAATGAAATAATCAAAGAGGAAAATGGACTTTATAGTATTACGACAAAACCAGGATTTGCGATCGGTCAAACGGCATTTGTAGTGAAAACAGAGTCATATCGTTTACTGTGGGACTGTATTACGTATTTAGATGAAACGACAATTGCGAAAATAAAAGAGCTTGGCGAATTAGATGCGATTGCATTGTCTCATCCTCATTATTATTCAACGCAAGTAGAATGGGCAGAGACATTTGATGTACCAATTTATATACATGAAGATGATAAAGAGTGGGTGATGCGTCCGAGTAGTCGTATTATTTATTGGTCTGGTGAGTCTTTACAATTAGCTGATGGATTAGTCATTCATCGTTTAGGGGGACATTTTAAAGGTGGATCTGTCTTACATTGGGAAGAAGGTAATGACGGAAAAGGGATTTTGTTAACAGGTGATATTATTCAAGTTGTAGCGGATGAGCGGTGGGTGAGTTTCATGTACAGCTATCCAAACTTAATTCCATTACCAGCGAGAAAAGTGGAAGAAATGGTGAATCGAGTGAAGCCATTACAGTTTAATCGTTTATACAACGCTTTTCATCGAGTAGTAAAAGAAAATGCAAATGAAGCAGTTGAACGTTCTGCTGAAAGATATATTGGAGCATTAGAAGGTAAATTATTTCATACGTAAAAAGGGGAGCAAGCCTAATGAAAACGTTAGTATGTTTTGGCGATAGCATTACAGCTGATGAGACGTTTTTTGATGGAACACCGAGATTAACGTCAAGGTTACAAGCAATGTTTCCAAATTGGAAAGTAGTGAATGCAGGTGTTCCAGGGGATAATACATTTGATGCGTTAAATAGGATTGAAGAAGATGTAATATCATATAAACCAGATTTCGTAACAGTTTTTCTTGGTACGAATGATGCAGTTTCTTTTTCTCAAGTGTCATTACAAGCATATAAAGAAAACTTAGAGAAGATTGTGAACCAGGTTTCCTCAGATAAAATACTACTTATTAGTCCTGCACCAGTTGATGAAGAAAGACAGTACAATAGAACCAATAAAGTGCTCGGTCAGTATACAGACGTAGTAGAGGAAGTGGCGAGGGAAACAGGAAGTTATTTTCTAAATGTATATGCTGAAATGATTCAAGAACGGGATTATAAAAGGTTTGTAGAAAATGATGAAAAAGATGGGTTACACTTTGGGCCAGAAGGTTATGAGTATGTAGCGAAGTTAATTGGTGAAAAGTTAAAAGGGATTTTATAAGGAGCAAAGCACTTAGTGCTTTGCTTTTTCGTATTTCTTTCGCAGTCCATAAACTTATTGATCGCTGTAATTTGGACAGATATTTTGCGTTTTTATCCCGCATTAACTGTCCGTAAACGCCCCATTGGTGAGGGCTAATAATCAGTGGGGGATGAACAAAAACCCCACTGATTAAAGTTTCACTTTATGTGCTTAAAAGGCGAGTTCTGTTTTAAAGTAATATAAATTTATTTTTAAAAATTTATATTTCGTAGTTGAAAATCAATAAAGGTGTAACTATAATAGTTACAGTAAGTTTGTTATTTTGAAATCTACACATTGAATTACAAGAATGAAGGGAGTTTTTATGTAAATCAAAAAGTTATAAAAATCTATTAATTTTTATAATAAGATAAAATGATTTTCGGTTCATACACATTATGAAATATGTTATTTCTAATAGAAAACTAGAGGTGGAAAAATGAAAAATTTTAAAGGTATGTTGATATCATCACTTGCAATTACAACTTTTGCTGGGGCAGGTACGACATTTGTAACAAATACAGTATATGCTGCTAATGACGATTCTAGTAAAATACAAGTTCGTTCTAATAAGAGTATAAACACAACAACTGGCTCGAGATTGCCTGTATTATCAGTCAATCCTTATGATGAACCTAGATTTTCAAGACAGGGATATCTTGAAGAGGCACCTTTAGGAATTAATGCTCCTTATGCTTGGGGAATTAAAGGAGGAAATGGCCAGGGAGCAACTTTTGTAGATTTGGAAGAAGGTTGGTTATTAAATCATGAAGATTTAGTCGGTCAAAATATTGAATTTATGTCTGGAAAAATGAGTAATGATCTTTCTCACGGTACTTCAGTTCTAGGTGTTGTTTCTGCAGCTGACAATGGGATTGGGAACATTGGGATTGCACCAAAAGCAAAGGTAAAAGTAATTTCAGTGATCCGAGATAATGGGAGAATCGATGTAAGAGATGCTATTTTAAGTGCCGTAGATTCTTTACAGGCTGGAGATGTTTTATTAATAGAAGAATCCTTTAAATATGATGGATATGGAGATGACCCTTTACCAGTAGAAGTATACCCGAGTATATTTAACGCAATTCGCAAAGGTACAGATAAAGGCATTATTATTGTAGAAGCAGCTGGTAATGGTGGGATTGATTTAGATGAATTTAAAGACCGTAATGGTAAGCAGATTTTAAATAGAAATAGTCCAGACTTTAAAGATTCAGGAGCTATTATAGTTGGAGCATCTACTGCAAGAGTTCCTCATAAACGTTTAGCTTTCTCTAACTATGGTAGTAGAATTGATGTATATGGTTGGGGAGAGTATGTTGATACATTAGATACATATCAAAATCAAAATAGTAAAGGACAAAAAGTTACAGATCAGAACATAATTAATCGTTATACTTCTAATTTCCGTGGTACTTCTAGCGCTTCGCCTATAATTGCTGGGGCTGCTGTATCGATTCAAGGGATTGCTAAAGAACATTTAGGTAAGGCATATACACCAAAAGAATTGAGAGCAATTTTAAGTAATCCTAATACAGGCACAAAGTCTAATAACCCATCATCTGATAAAATAGGGGTTTTACCAGATTTAAAAGCGATTTTGTCTAACCTTGGATTTCATAGTGATTTGACTACCAATGATCCTATGGTATTTCCAGATAACGTAGAAAAAAATGAAGGAAAAGAAAATTCAACTTTCGTATTTCCAGGTGAAGAAACAAAAAGAACAGGTGATAAAAATTCAACTGTAACCTTCCCAGAAGAAGATTTAAAACAGGAGGAAAAAGAAGAGGGATTAATTGTTTTTCCTGATTAATAAAAAAATACTACCTTCCATTTGGAGGTAGTATTTTTTATTTCTTGTCAATAACAAGCAGGCATGAAATTTGTATTTGTTTATCTTTCATAATGAACTTAACCACAAAGTCGAATGTTTGACTGTTAATTAACTTTTTCGTCTCAATCAATTACATGAATTAATCTAGAAATGCTTGCTGCAATGCTTTCAGTCCATCGCTGTATATACCATGAAACAGATTTATTGCCTCTTCATCACTAACCTCAACAGGAGTGAATGTACCAGACCACTCTACTAACGATGTGTTACTTTCAGTACCTTCTTTCACCTGGATTGTAGATAGATAATTAGTGACTGGGAATGGTGCATTCATGATTGAATACGTGTAGTAGCGCTCTTTATCATTGAATACTTCTAATCGTTCTATAATTGTATCCCCATCCGGATTAGCTAGATGACGTACACGACCGCCTTCAGTTAATTTACTGCTAGGTATATAAGGTAACCAGTCTGGAAGGGAGTTGAAACCTCCGATTAATTGCCATACTTGTTCCGGTGAAGAAAAAATTTCCATAGATGTAGTAGTATGTGCCATATTCATTACGCTCCTTTTCATCCCGGTATTTACGGGTAAATAATCAGTGGGGGATGCTCCCACTGATTAAAGTTTCATTATTATTTTACGTTGATTGGTAGTGGTGCATTAGGTGCTACTAGTTTTTGTTCGCGCATTTCTTGCCAGAATGCTGCTGGAATTACTGTATTTAAGGCGTTTTGGTCTTCTACAATTCGTTCCGGTTTACTTGCACCAGGAACAACGGCAGCAACTGCTGGATTTGCTAGTGAAAATTGTAATGCAGCAGCTTTGATGCTGATGTCGTGACGATCTGCAAGAGCTTTGATTTTCTCAACCTTTGCAATAATTTCTGGCGATGCTTTTTGATATTCGAAGTGAGCGCCTCCAGCAAGAATACCTGAGCTATATGGGCCACCAACAACAATATCCATATTATGCTTTACAGCTGCAGGCATTACTCGTTGCAATGCACGTTCGTGGTCTAATAATGAATAGCGACCAGCTAGTAAGGATATATTTGGTTTCGCTTCTTCTAAATCAAGCATAAGTTCAATTGATTCTACTTTGTTTACTCCAAGCCCCCAGCCCTTAATAACTCCTTCTTCACGTAAACGTGTTAGCGCACGGAATGCTCCTGTTCGAGCTGTTTCAAATTGTGAAATCCACTCATCACCATAAAAGTCTTGTGCTAAATCATGAATGAAAACAAAGTCTAGACGATCTGTTTTTAAACGTTTCAAACTTTGCTCGATAGAACGAAGTGTTGCATCTGCGCTATAGTCATTGATCATTTTATTTTTGCGACCAAATTCGAAAAGTCCGCCTTTTTCACCTAAATCACGTGCAGATGGATCTTCTAGTTCATCTGAAATCGTTCGACCTACTTTGGTGCTTAAAAAGTAATCATCACGATTTCTTTTTGACAGTGCTTCACCAAGACGGATTTCCGCTAATCCAGATCCATAAAGTGGAGCTGTATCAAAGTAACGAACGCCATTCTCCCAAGCAGCATCCACTGTAGCGAGTGCTTCTTCCTCTGGGATATTACGGTACATATTTCCTAGTGGTGCTGTACCAAACCCGATTTTTTCTTTTAGTAATTTACTCATTATAGATATCCTCCTAAAATATATTTGAAAATTATTTATTCATTGTGAATGGATGTGAAAATGAAAACATGTCATTTCATCGTCTGACAAAATGTATGATAAAAATACTCACTTTAAAGTACAGGTACTAACAGGTAATTTCTAACACTGCATGACTCACTCAACTCTTACAAATGCTATTATGAAATGTATTTTACATAATGAAAAGTACGTACTTTAAAGTGATATAGATACTAAAAAGTAATACAGGTACTTTTTGGTGCCGTACTACTCATCTGCTGTTTACGTATGCTATTATGAAACATGTTTAACACAATAAAAAGTATGTACTTTAAGGTGCTATAGATACTTAAAAGTAATATTTAAATATTTTAGCTTATTTGTCTTATAAAATTATTAAAGGAGATTTTTATATGAAAACATACAATATTCCTGTAGAGGCAACTTTAGAGGTTATCGGTGGAAAGTGGAAAGTAGTTATCCTTTGTCATTTAAAGAAAGATAAAAAGAGAACGTGCGAGTTAAAACAATTAATGTCTGGTATTACACAAATATAGTAAAGAAGTAGGGATGAAAATCGAAATGGTTTCTATCCCTACTTTTTCATTTTATATACAAATTAAGAACTAAAACTATATACTTTTAAAAAGTAAACTATATAATAAATGTAGAAACGAAAATTTATGAGCAAGGAAGTTGAAAAATATGACATTAACAATGGGCTTTATTGGATTTGGAAAGTCAGCTAACCGCTATCACTTACCTTATGTAAACACACGTAATAATATAAAAATAAAAACGATTTTTGTACGTCAAATAAATGAAAAATTAGCGGCTCCATATAAGGAAAAAGGTGTTTACTTCACTACTGATTTGGACGAATTGTTGAATGACAAGGAAATTCAAGTTGTGACGATCTGTACGCCAGCACATACGCATTATGAATTAGCAAAAAAAGTTATACTAGCTGGAAAATCAGTTATCGTTGAAAAACCATTTTGCGATACAGTGGAACATGCGAAAGAATTATTAGCTTTAGGACGAGAAAAAGGTGTAGTAGTTATGCCTTATCAAAACCGCCGTTTTGATGGTGATTTTTTAGCTGTGAAGCAAGTAATTGAACAAGGGTTCCTTGGTGATATTATTGAGATTGAATCACATATTGATTATTTCCGTCCTGGTTCAATCACTCATGAAGCTCCAAAAGAAGAAGGTTCATTTTACAGTTTAGGTATTCATACGATGGACCGTATGATTTCACTATTCGGCCGTCCAGATACGGTGACATACGATATTCGTAATAATGAAATGGAAGGTGCGGTTGATAACTATTTCGATGTTGGTTTACATTACGGAAATCAGTTGAAGATTAAGCTGAAAACGAACCATGTCGTAGCAAAAGATTATCCACGCTTTATCGTTCATGGAACAAATGGATCATTTATTAAATATGGTGAAGATCAGCAGGAAAATGATTTGAAAGCGGGTGTTATGCCTGAGAGTGTAGGATTTGGTGAAGATTCACCGATGTACTATGGAGTTGCTAAGTATCGTAATGCAAATGGTGACTGGATTGAAAAACAAATTAAAACGCCACTTGGTGATTACGGTCGTTTCTATGATGCCGCGTATGAAACAATTATAAATGGTGCACCAAAACTTGTGAAAGACGAAGAAGCGGTAACGAATATTGAAATCTTAGAAAATGGATTTGCTTCCCCATCACCTTCAGTTTACAAACTTGAGGCTTTATATTTGAATGAATAGAAGAGCGTTTGCAGTATAAAGGAGGTATGGAAATGGCAAGCGGATCAACACAAGTAAAATACCTCGGCATTTATCAAAAGATTAAACAGCAAATTTTAGACGGTGAATATAAAATCAACGAAAAAATTCCGAGTAGCCCCGTCCTTGCTGAAGAATTTGGTGTTTCAGCCCTTACTATTAAGAAAGCGCTGGATCTATTAGTTAGAGATGGCTACATCATCCGCCGGCGCGGAAGTGGAACAGTGGTGCAAGATTGGCGTCAACAGGAAAAGGCACGAATGATTCAAACTTTAACGGGTACGAAAGCTGTATACGGCAGTGAGGTAGAAAGTCAAATTATCGAGTTTGCGATTGTTGGGGCTGATGAAGTAGTTGCTGAGAAATTGGGAGTTTCAATCGGTGATTTCGTCTATAAAATCATTCGCCTCCGCATCATTCACAGCATTCCGACGATTATGGAGCATACATGGATGCCAATTTCGGTTATCCCAGGTGTTGAGGCTTCTGTTTTAGAGGAGTCGATATACTCACATATTCAAAATAAACTTGGTCTTGAAGTAGGGACATCTGTTGTCAGGGTTAAAGGAATTCGCCCAGATGATAGGGAAAAGCAGTTTATGAATTTAACAAATCAGGATTTCCTAATGCGAGTTGAACAAGTAGCTTACTTAACGGATGGACGAACTTTTGAATATTCTTATGCAGATCATCTACCCGAAACATTTGAGTTTGAAACAGTCATTACTGCAAAAAATTATAAAGAGATATAAAAATCGGTTGAGGCAAGTATTGTCTCAACTGCTCCTATTATACGTTAATAGAATGAATCCAAGACTTAACATTTGATTTATAGAACTGTAAAGTTTAAAATTACAGTATAGTTTTTAGAAGTGAGTTGTTATCGTCTGTAAAATGTAGATAAATTAAATATTCTCGAATAAATAATATTGCTTGTATTTGATTCTAAACTGTAATTTTTTTTAATACATTTCAATAACCGATGTTTAAAATGTACGTTTCATAACATTAAAGGAGTGAGTTAAATATGGTAATTCTATATACAACAGCAAGCTGTGCCTCATGCCGAAAAGCGAAAGCATGGCTTGAAGAGCATCAAATTGATTATATTGAAAAAAACATCGTATCAAATTCTATGACAGTTGATGAGCTTAAATCGATTCTTCGTTTAACTGAAGAGGGGGCTACTGAAATTATTTCAACTAGATCCAAAACTTTTCAGGACTTAAATATAAATATTGATGAGCTCTCGCTAAATGAATTTTATACATTAATAATTGAGCATCCACTAATGTTGCGTCGCCCAATTATGCTGGACGAGAAAAGATTGCAGATTGGTTTTAATGAGGAAGAAATTCGTAAATTTTTACCACGTAGCGTTCGAACGTTTTTGAACATTGAATTGCAAAAATTGGCCAATTAATAAGTGGTAATTTTTAGGAAAAGTTTTTTGAAAGGAGGAAGCAGAAGATGATTGAAGTATGTGTTACAGTTAATTATAATGATAGAAATTATCAAACAAATGTTATTGTGAGTAAAGATACGATTTGGACAAAAATTAAACAACTGGCAGAAGAACAAGTGAAGAAACAGTGGAGTGTTTAATTTTATTTTCAACTTAAAAAGCTAAATGAAGTTATCGGATATAGGTGAGACCGGATAGAATATAAAAGAATTTATTTTTTATGGCAAGAAGTATTCTATATGTTTTAACGTTCTAACCTATCTGTAATATTTATGGCTACAGTATGTTAATATAGGAGAAACAATATTTTTAATCGTAGGAGGAAAATCATGAACAGCGACTTTACCTTGGCCATTCACAGTTTAACTTATTTAGCTTTACAGCCAGACCGGATGTCAACAAGTAATGCCATTTCAGAAAGTGCAGGTGTACATCCAGTACGTATTCGTAAAGTACTAAGTTTGTTAAAAAAGCACAAGTTTATACAATCAAAAGAGGGAACTGGTGGAGGTTTTATTTTCGCCCGCGATTTAGATGAAGTGAATCTTTGGCATATTTATCAGATAACCTCTGAAGGTGCTTTGCAGCCGAAATGTCCGGAATCAAACAATCAGTGTGTTGTAGGTTCGAACATGCGAAAAGTTCTTTTCGCTATTTTCTTAGGTGCTGAAGAACATCTAGGTGAATACTTAAAGAATTATACAATGAAAGAAGTTGTTGACCTTATCAATCAAGAGCGTTAAGCGGCTTAATTATTATATAACCGTGAGTTTTTAACACTTAAATGTAATTAAAAATATTACAGTTAAAATTATTTTTTATATGTTGTTTATCGTCACTAAAAATATTTATAAGAAGGTGAAACGGTATGATGTCAAATAATAAACATGTTTTAAAAGTAGGAGATTGGGTTCGTGGAATATCAAATGAAGGTGAGTTAATAGTTGGTTATATTGTGTCACTTGATGATGTGGAGGATATAGTTACAGTTAGTATTGTGAAACGTGACGGCAAGTACACAATAAACGAAGCGATTTTACTCTTTAGTAAACACGTTAACAAACTTCCTGAATCAAAGGTAATAAATAAGGAACAAATCCTTTATCTTATAGATCTTGCATTATTAACAGGGGATGAAGAATGGTTTATCGAGCTTTCTTCAAAATTAAACTCGATAAAAGAGCTAGTTAATGAGGGATTTTAAAATTTAAACTTTTGAGGATGCACACAATCCGCCTTATGGAGAGGACATAATTACTTTTCGCATAAAAGGAAATGATGTAAAAACGATTCATTACAAACATAGAGATATTCCTGATAACGATAATTATGTAAATGAGCTGTCCATATGGGGCAGCTTTTTTGTTTTTTTACTCAGTGTATCTTTTTAAAATGTATATGAATTCAATATTAATAATATATATCCTAAAATTTGGTTTTTTTATTTTGGAATTTTTTCTTTTTACCTACATTAATTATTTATTAGAATATCTTTTATGTTTAAAATGAAATTTTTTGATAAAGGGGATATAAGTATCTTTATAATGAGTAACCTAGAAAAACAATGTATTATTGTATTTTTTTACTAACTAATTCAGCTTTAAGCGATAAAAACAATGGCTACATGCTAACTGTAAAATATTATCCATATAAAATTATTCCACTTTAATATTTCTGAAAATATAAAAATATTAATTTTATAAATATACACGTTATAATGAGGGCGTCGAGAGAAATTTTATTATCTCTGGAGAAAATATAAAAAATGCGATTACTAGTAAGAAAGGTGTGTGATTAGAGGCGAAATGTATGTAATGTGCTTCAGTGGCTTGTGTAAGCAGTATCATCAGTGCTACCGAAGTTATGAAGGTAATGTATAGAATTGAGAAAGAAATGCCTCGCAAATGAAGAGAGGCCGGTTTAGCTAAAATTACTGTTAAAAGTAAAAAAGAGAAACCATTAAAGTAATACACTGTTATTAGAAATGTTGCAACGTATTTATGAAGTCTATTCTATATTGTTCTCTTAAGAGGTCTTTATATAAAGAGCGGATATTACGAGTAAACTTTTTTGTGAACGCTAACAATTATATTAGGAGGCTAACTAGCGAATGTTTCAATTTGGATTCATTATGATGAAGGACATACAAAGTGGGGCAACTTGTAAGGAATTCATTTTCCAAAAAGGGAATATTTGTTAGGTGTAAAGAGAGATGTAGGAATAGATACAAGGGGGAGTTATTATATGAACGGGAATACTGCAAAGAAAATAGAAGTTCAAGCTGAAAATACCGCACGAAAAAATGAGCAATATGCAGATCCGAAAAAGTGGCATAAGCAGGATACTACATGGGCACTCAGTCTATTTGGAACTGCAATTGGAGCAGGGGTGCTCTTTTTACCGATTAATGCAGGTTCAGGTGGTTTATTATCTTTACTACTAATTACATTACTTGCATATCCAGTTATGTATTACTCACATAGGGCGCTTGCTAAAATGATATACGCTTCTAATTCTGCTGATGAGGGGATCACAGGTACAATTAGAGAGTATTTCGGAAATAAAGCGAGTATCATTTTTAACATCGTATATTTCGGTTCAATTTATACAATCGTACTAATGTATTCGGTTGCGCTTACAAATACTGCAAGTAGTTTTATCGTGCATCAATTGCACATGCCAGAACCTCCAAGGGCTATTTTATCACTTGTATTAGTTCTTGGTCTTATCGCTATACTAAATTTTGGTCAAGATATTACTGTAAAGGTAATGAGTATGTTAGTGTATCCTTTCATAGTTTCTTTACTTTTTATCGCAATATCTTTAATTCCACAGTGGAATACGTCAATGCTTAGTTTTTCAGCTGTTTCAACTGCTTCAACAGGAACAGGCTATTTTGGAACGATATTGATGATTCTACCAATCATCGTATTCTCATTTAATCATTCACCTATGATTTCATCATTTGTTGTGAAACAGAGAGCTACGTATGGAATCGAAGCCACTGATGCTAAATGTGCGCAAATACAAAAGGTTTGTTATATCATGACATTCGCTGTTGTTATGTTCTTCGTTTGGAGTAGCGCATTGAGCTTGACTCCAGATGATATAAAAATGGCAAAAGAACAAAACTTATCAATTCTTTCATATCTTGCTAATGAGCTTAATTCGCCTGTAATCACTATTGCAGCTCCAATTATTGCTTTTGTGGCTATTACAAAGTCTTTCCTTGGCCATTATATCGGAGCATTTGAAGTAATGCGTGACATGATTATTAAGTTCGGTAAATCACGTGGAAAAGATATTGAAGAAAAAACAATTAAGACAGTAATCCTTACTTTTGTTGTATTATCATGCTGGTTTGTTGCTTATACAAATCCAAGTATTCTTGGACTTATTGATTCTCTAAGCGGTCCTTTAGTTGCTGCTATCTTATGTCTATTACCGATGTATGCGATTCAAAAAGTGCCAGTACTAGCTAAATACAAAGGGAAAATGAGCAACGTATTTGTTATTATTGTAGGTGTACTTACAGTTTTAGCAAGTATTAAGTCATTATTCTAATTCACTACTGTTGGTTTTAGTATCAAAATAGTTGGATCTGAGAAAAGAAGGAGCAAGTTTTGAATAGTTTTTTTCAAAACTTGCTCTTAAAATATTCTAATGAATTAATTTTACAAATAAGTTTATTCATATTAGTCATCTAGCGTTTTGGTTATATACTCATCCAATATTATCAAGACCTAAATCGAGAAATTTTAAATATCAAGCGCCTAACGTATTATATATCCCTAATATGTTAGGCGCTTTTATTTTGGATAATAAATTTTGAACCTGAATTTGAATAGTATCTCTATTTGATGCTTATTTAATATTGTAAAATTTGTATTGAAAATTCGAGGTTTTAAAAGTACCATATACATATTCAAACATTTGAAGATGTATATGGTACTTTTGAAAATTGAGGAAAAGTAACGGAGGGATTTCAATGGGAAACGAAATGCAACAATTTAAAGCAGATTTCTTTAAAGCCTTAGCACACCCTTTGCGAATAGGTATCTTAGAATTATTGTCAGAAGGTGAAAAAAGCGTAAACGAAATTCAAGATATTCTAAATAAGGAAGGTTCAGCTGTTTCTCAGCAATTAAGTGTACTACGTTCAAAAAACATTGTTGTTGGTAGAAAAGATGGAAAAAGAGTTTTATATTCTTTACGAGACCCTATTATTGTGGATTTATTGGTGGTTGCACGGAAGATTTTTAACAACCATTTAATCGATACGATTTCAATGTTAGAAGAGCTAGATGGAGCAGAAAGTGAAATGATGGCTAAGGAGGGATAGGTTGAGTATTGAGGTTAAGAAAGAAGATATCATCCAACATGGGATTGAAACATTTCGCTCATTAGGAGCTCATTACGTTTGTGAAGTTTGTATAAAAAGTGGAAATTCTTGTTGTTTTTCATGCCAACATTTACAAGATGGAGTTGGATGTCGAAAAAGAAATACTGCTTGTACAGCTTGGTTATGTGGAATTCAAGGTTTTTTATTTGATCAAATAGGATTACTGGATGAATGGAATCGTTTTTGGAGTGAAATTCCAGGACAAATGTTTCGTAGAGATATTACTCCAGATAAGGTAAGGATTAGATCGTTTATTGATACGAAGAAGCTAGATAGTCGAGCCGGAGAACGTCTAGCAGAAAGATTGAAATCCTATGTACAACAAGGTGGAGATATAGGTGAATTGGAGTGTCATTTAAGTAAAACATATAGTAAATATTAGGATGGTTTTTCTTTTTGTGAAAAGGACAATTTTCTGTATAAGGGACCGAGAAATACATTTGTAATCCAGATCTATTAAAAATAGAAAAGAAGGGTTTGTAATGAGAAAGTTATTTACAGGAAGGTTTGAAGGATATTCATTAGCACATTTTCAAAAGGATCTTCTTTCAGGAATGATTGTTGGAGTTGTTGCGATTCCACTTGCTATGTCTTTTGCTATTGCCTCTGGTGTTAAGCCAGAGTATGGGATTTATACAACCTGTATTGCTGGAATACTCATTTCACTGTTTGGTGGTTCGAAGTATCAAATTGGAGGACCTACAGGTGCTTTTGTTCCGATTCTTTTAGGAGTTGTAATTACCTATGGATACGAAAATTTACTACTCGCGGGTTTGTTAGCTGGAATTATTTTATGTCTTATGGGAATCTTCAAGCTAGGCTCTTTAATTAAGTTTATTCCACGTCCTGTAACAATTGGTTTTACTTCAGGTATTGCTGTTATTATTTTTACGGGACAAATTGCTAGTTTTTTAGGTTTAACAGGTATAAAAAAGCATGAGGAATTTCTAGCGAATTTGAAGGAACTCTTCACTCATATCAATACTACCAATTTTTATAGTGTTATAACTGCTTTGATTTGCTTTTTTGTTATACTCATAACACCAAAGATTTTACCAAAAGTGCCTGGTTCATTAGTAGGTGTTGTTATTTCAACTGTAATTGCAACTGTATTTTTCTCAGGTTATGTACCTACTATTGGTACAGCATATGGTACGATTCCAAATACACTTCCTCAGTTTGATATACCAGAAATCACATTAGAACGTATAAAGCAGTTAATTGGTCCTGCATTTGTTATTGCGATGCTCGGTGGAATTGAATCACTTTTATCCGCTGTCGTGGCAGATGGTATGACAAATAGTAAACACAACAGTAACAAAGAGCTTATCGGTCAGGGGATTGCCAATATTGTTACCCCGTTATTTGGCGGAATTCCGGCAACTGGAGCGATTGCACGTACAGCAACTAATATTAAGAGTGGAGCTGTATCTCCGATGGCGGGTGTTATTCACGGAGGATTTGTGTTATTTACACTTCTACTGTTAGCACCATATGCTTCACATATTCCACTTGCTAGTATGGCCCCGATTTTAATGGTGGTAGCTTGGAATATGAGCGAGCAGAAACATTTTTATCACATACTTAAAATGAAGACGGGAGATTCTCTTGTATTATTGGTAACATTTTTACTTACTGTATTTACTAGTTTAACAACAGCTGTAGAGATTGGTCTTATATTAGCTATTATTTTGTTTACAAAACGTATGAGTAATGTGCTTGTCATATCAAAAGTGCTTCCTGATCATACAAAAAGAAATGAAAAATTGCTACCACATGTGGTAAATAAAGCTCATGATTGCCCACAAATTAGCATTTATACAATAGAAGGGCCATTATTTTTTGGGGCTGCTCAAACATTTGAACAAAATATTTTAGCGACTATTCATTATAAACCTAATGTTTTAATTTTACGTATGGGAAAAGTTCCTTTTATTGATACCACAGGAGAGTCTTACTTTAGGGATATTGTTCAGCACTTCAAAAAACAAGGTGGCGTACTTCTTATTTCTGGAATTCAATCAGAGCTAAAAGCCAATCTAGATAAGAATGGATTGTACGCTGAGATTGGGGAAGAAAACTTTTTTAATCATACCGGAGAAGCAATTAATTGTGCTTTAGGACATCTGAATACAAAAAAATGTATAGGGTGTAAGCATTTTGCTTTTCATGAATGTACAGGGCTTTCTCAGCAATCTTAGGAAATCAATACAATAAAGAATAAAGAAAATGCATTAGATTTTTAAAAATTTCACTTCACATACAAAGTTTGTTTGAGTTAATCTACTTTTTTAATCATTTTATTAAAAAAGTAGAGAAGAAGAAAGTTTGCTTTGGAGAATTTGGAGAAGATTTTTTACAAGGTGTGAACAAGTAGTTTTTTTATACATTCAACAAATAAGTATCAAACAGCAAGAAGAGAATATTTTCCCTACATTTAAACGAAAAACGAAAAACGGAAATTAAAAATAATATTTATTTAATAGAATAAACGAAAACGAGTGGAGGAAATAAAAATATGCCTAATTTACCAAATTGTCCAAAATGTAATTCAGAATACACTTACGAAGATGGGAATCTTTTTGTTTGTCCAGAATGTGCTCATGAGTGGACTTTAGAATTAGAAGCTGAAAATAGTGAAGATACAAAGGTAATTAAAGATGCAAATGGAAATATTTGAAATAGCTATAAGACTATTCTTTCGATGGTATGATGAAAGATGTGGAAAAGGAATAGGAATAGGTCTCAATCAGACCTCAATATTAATCTTCACCATTAGCAACAAAAAACCACCTCTCATAAAGGTGGTTTTTCAGTATTAATATATTTTAATTAATCACGTCTAAATGGACCTTTTGGAGCAATAAGCTCTAAATTAGTACCATCTGGATCACGGAAGTAGGCAACTCCTGTACCAAATCCAGTTTTCTAGCCGTCTTCTTGAAAGATAATTGGTTCGTCATCTGGGTGCTATCCTATGCCCATCAAGCTAACAAAATGGATTGCCTCTGAAACAAAAAATGATTTTTATTACTATAAAAAACGTAAAGTATCTGTTTTTAGAAAAAATTAATTTTTATAAATTGATGGAGATATAACTCAATTCTTTTATATATGTAGTTAAATATGATTGTCAGAATGAACTTAAAGTAATTATGATTTCTAGAAATACGAACTGATGTTTTGAATTGGTTTAAAGTTGCTGGAACAAAATAAAACCAATTGAGCAAAAAAACTTGCAAAAATAAAAAGAGAGATGTATATTAATTGATGTATCAATAATTGATATATCAATTAATATTTTAACAAGAAAGAAAAGGAATATTTTATGAAGGAAATGTTCGTAAATATCAGTGGAGAAGAACGCAAAATACTTATTCATGTTCTATTACAGATGCAAAAAAATGTAGAGAATATTAAAGAATAGAGAGTGTAGGGGGCAGAATAGTGTGGAAATAATCGCAGCTATTTTAGTCGGGATCGTAGCATTAGAACATTTGTTTATCATGATCCTTGAAATGTTTTTTATTGATTCAAAAGTAGCGAAACGTGCTTTCAAATTACCGAAGCATTTAGAAGGAGATCGAAACGTAGCCATTATGTTTGCAAACCAAGGTTTATATAATGGATTTTTAGCGGCTGGTCTCATTTGGGGACTTGTACTTGGGCTCAATCCAATTGGTTATATGGTCCAATTATTTTTCGTGATTTGTGTGGTGATAGCAGCTATTTTCGGAGGTTTCACATCTAATAAATCAATTATTGTGAAACAAGGACTTCCAGCTGTTTTAGCATTGGTTGCCCTTTTATGTATAATATAGAATCAAAGTTTTTCAATAAAAGAACTCATTTTTGAAAAGAATACGCTATTCTTTCTTTAGAATTATAGGAAAGGATGGCGTTTTTGTATGTCTATTTCTATATGTAGTGAATTATAACTATTCTCTCAAGGGACTCAACTGCTTTCAGCTTTTGGATATACTTTCATCCATCTTTGTTTCCTCCTATTGTTGGATAGTATAATAATTGATAAAAATTTTGATGAAATTGGATTATAACGATTGATCAAAAAAGTTAGTGATTAAAAATATTATTCTTTAGTACATACATTTTTAAGATGTTAAATATATTTCATAATAGTCTCTGTAAGATAGGGATAAGTAGAATAGTACTTTTTATAACTTTGAATGTCATTCATAATAGCACCAGTAAGAAGAAAACAAGCTTTACGGTACTACTAGTTACCAAAGATGTTACAGTAGTTTATTTAGAATCAGATTGATTGAAAGGTTGTACTATATGGCCTAATAATTTCGAAAAAATGTCGGTGTGGCATAAAACAATTATGGAGGTTAAAGATATGAGTACTTCAAATTTGAATGAAATAAGTAAACAAATTTTAAAAGAGGAGGAAACACTTCAATTTTCCTCTTTTACAAATGAAGATGCCTTGCAACTAGGTTTATTTATCGTTGAAACAGCAAAGCGAGAGGGGAAATTGATTGCTGTTGATATAACGAAAAATGGTGTGCAATTATTTCATTTCAAGATGACAGGGACAAATGAGGAAAATACGAAATGGATTGAGCGTAAAAAACGAGTCGTTTCCCTGCATGATCGTAGCTCGTATTATATGCAGATACAAAGTGAAATAACTGGGGTCTCCTATAATGAAAAATATCTTTTAGATACTTCAGAATACGCTGCGTTTGGTGGATGTTTTCCTATCAGAATAAAAAACGTAGGGGTTATTGGAATGATAACAGTTTCAGGATTACCACCAGAAGAAGATCACGAATTGGTAATAAGGGCAGTTAAAAATCATTTGAAGCAATAGTAAAAGTAAATGTGATGGTTAAGTAAAAGCCAAGAATGAACATATTATTGTTCGTTTTTGGCTTTTTATTATTTTTTCTTATAGTCGGCTAAGAGGGTTCTTTTACAGGTAGTACTTAATTTTGCAATGTTCTTTAAATTGCATTGTTTTGTTCGAGTGAGCGAAATTGCTGTAATTGAAGATGCTCTAAATTAATGTGAAATTTGGTGATTAAAGTAGATACATTTCATATTTGTGTAAATATGAAACAAGCAGGATACATGAATAGAGAATGGGTAAAATAGTACCGAATGATGATTAGATTTTATGAATGATGTTATAAGGCTTTTTTTAGGAAAACTGAAAGAAGCAGTGTGTTTAGATTTAGAATGACTGGCAATGGGTGCTAGGAAGTTCAATGATTCAAAAATGAACTCATTTAAACGCATATTATCTTCGAGATGTATCATTTTGAAGAATATTAAAACTTAGGAGGAACGGAATTATGACAAAAGATTTCTATACTGCACTGAAAGAAAGACGTACTTACTATGGGATTAATAAAGAGGTACAAGTATCGGATGAAAAAATTAAAGAAATCGTGGAGTTTGCTGTGAAATATACTCCATCCGCTTTCAATTCTCAAACTGCACGATTAGTTGTATTATTTGGTGAAGCTCATGATAAATTATGGGATATTACCACTGAAACATTAAGAAAAGTAGTTGGAGATGGAGATTTTTCAGGAACGCAACAAAAAATGGATTCTTTTAAAGCTGGTTATGGAACAGTATTATTCTTTGAAGATGAGGCTATCGTTAAATCGCTTCAAGAAAAGTTTGCTGCATATGCTGAAAACTTCCCAATTTGGTCACACCAAGCATCAGGTATGCACCAATTAGTCGTGTGGACAGGTTTAGAAGCAGAGGGATTAGGGGCATCATTACAACATTATAATCCATTAATTGACGATGAGGTAAAACAAGAATGGAATGTCCCTGCTAATTGGAAACTAATTGCACAAATGCCATTTGGTAATCCAACAGCTGCACCAGGTGAAAAAGAATTCCAACCACTTGAAGAGCGTGTGAAATTTCATAAATAATAAACATTATTCATAAGGAATGAGTAAAAAGATTCTAGTTATGAATTCAATCACAAGTGTAACGATATATATATTAAAAAAACACGAAGACATTTAAGTCTTCGTGTTTTTTTAATTCATTTTTGAAAGTGATAAAGGAGTATAGGCAAAGATATTTTATTGTCGAATGTTAAATATTTGTATATGTAAAATTACATATATTTAATGATTGATAATCATGAATTAATGTAACTATAATAATTACACTGGGAAATAACTTATGGACTACAGTTTTAAGTAACGAAGGAGGAATTTGTTTTATTGTATTTTGTATATAAAAAATAGAAAAGGAGATATGCAAATGAAAAGATTACTTGTTATAGGCATAATGTATACAATGTTTTTCCTCATAGGAAATATACACTTACATGCTGATGAACGAATAAATGCAAAAAAAATTACTAGTTTAGAAGAGCCTACTTGGATATTTCAGGCGGGCATAAGTAAGGGGAAATATCATGATCGACAAGATTTAGGATTTATTTTGAAGAGAAATACACCATTAAAGGTAAGACAAACAAATCCTAATTTTAAAGACAAATTAACATTACGTTTATTGTCTAATGACTCAAAAAATGAAAAATCCATACAAGTAGGAAATGAATGGGTTACTATCCAAGGTGATACGTCTTTAGTTCCTTTCATAGATACTCCGTATGGTGAAGAGCACGCTGTACTTGAGTACCAAGTAGGGAATGAAAGTGCTACTAAACCCCTTCCCATTTATAAACAACAAGGAAGTGTATCTCAATTTTTTAGTACATGGGATCAATTTGATGGAGAGTATGCGTTACTTCAAGGGGAGAGTTTTCAATTATTTGTACCTAAAAAAGATAAAGAGTTAGTAAGATCTTTAAAAGATTTTCAATCATTGGATGAGTTAATTGTGTATTATGAAGATATTTTTGTGATGTATGATTCAATTATTGGTTTAGATGGCTCAACGTTTGAAAATAAAAAAAGTCAAAATCGTTATTTCTTAAAAGCAGATATATCTGGTGCTGGCGGTGCCTATTATGGCACAAATTGGACAGCGAATAGTACAGATAGTACAAAGATGTGGTTAGATAAACTAAGTTGGGGAACTTTACATGAAATCGCTCATGGATACCAAGCTGGTTTTGATAATCAAGGAATATTTACAGGAGAAGTTTCTAATAATCTATTTGGTGTTCAATATCAATATAGTAAATACGGCAAAAAAGCAGATCAAGTTGGTTGGTTGTTTAATTTCGGGAAAAAGGAACAGGTAGAACGGAATTTATATAATGCTTTAATGAAAGAAAATAAAAATTATGATGATTTAGATTTACGACAAAAACTTATTCTTTTAACAATGGCGAAACAAAAAGCTGGCGATGAAGCATTTGCAAAAATGTATCAAGGTTATCGAAAACTAGCTAGCAATGCTGCTTTCAAAAAAGGTGACCATTCTTTACCAGATTTAATGAATCAGTATTATAGTGAGAATGGACAAGTTGATTTTACACCTGTTTTTGAAAGGTGGGGCTTTAAGCTTAATCACAAACAAATAGAGATGAATAGGGCGAAAGGTTTTCCGGCTGTTACTTCTTTAGCTTATATAGTGCCTGAATCACAATTAGCGAAAGCAAGAGCTATAGTTGATCCTGATATTCCGATAAACTCCAACTTCGAAATAGTTACGAATCAGCAAATTGCTCCACTTGGGCTAAAAGGGAATTTGCATATCCATTTAAATACAAATGAAATAGATACATTAAAAGGAGGAAAAATTAAATTAAAAGAAGGGAATACAGTTATTCAAGAGAAAACAATTGAAACAACAGATATCAATTTACAAGACGTACCAAATGGAGTGTATACGGTTGAAATTTCAGGTGGGAAAACGAATAGTATGTACCATTTCAGTTCGTATTATGCCTATGTAAAAGAAAAAGATAATAGTCTAAAGATTGATATTAACGAAATGAAAGTGAGTAAGTTGGTAAATGAAACGATTCAATTCCTAGGATTAGGAGATGACCAGTTTGCCGTATTAAATACAGACTTAGAGCAAAATCGAGCTATTTTTACGGTTACTACTAAAACGCCTCATAGCTATTATGCAGGTGAAAAATATGCATCGATAGAGGTCTTTAATGAAAAAGGTGAAAAAATTTATACGAAGGAAATGGAAGGAACAAATGTAACAATTGTAAAAGATATCATTCCACTAAAAGAGGGATATAGAATTAAAATCTATCATGATGAAATAAAAAAACGATTAACTAGTAAAGCTACTATTATTAATCCTATGAATAAAACGAATGAATTTATAATGACAAAATGGGGATTGAAAAATACTTATTTGAAAAATAATCCAGAAGAAAATCTTATGCAAAGAATTGATGAAGAAATGGAAGCAATTATAAATAATCCGGTTTTAAAAAAGATACCAATGCAAAAATTAGAAATGAAAAAGAATGTGTGGATGGCAATAAATATGTTATCAGAACCACAAAAAATAACATATATGGATAAATATAAAGATAGCTTATATAATGAGTAATTTTTGAGAAATGAAATGAATCTAAAAGTAACGACGCAATCTATCTATATTATGAGGAATCACAATTCATAAACAGTAGATAAACATAGATAGTTTGAAATATCTATGTTTCCAATTTTGAAAAAACATTTATTTAACTTAATAATAAGATTATAAAGGAGTAAGAATATGAATAATTTCGTAAAGGTAGGTTTAACTACAGGAGTGGTGTTATCGGCGATTATGCCTTATGGAGGAGTACATGCGGAAACAGAAGATTTAAAAGTGGAAACAAAGGAAGATACGTTCCGAACAGGTAATTTAACAGCACCTTCTCAAAATTCGGCAGAAAATGTAGCAAAGGATGCACTAAAAGGAAAAACAGAACAAGCATTATCATCAAAGCAAGTTAATACGGAATCCAAAGTTAATTATAATGTTACGCAAAGTCGTAAATCTTATGATGGTACTACATTGGTACGTCTTCAACAAACGTATGAAGGACGTGATGTATACGGATATCAACTAACAGCACATATTAATGATGATGGTGTACTTACGAGCGTTTCGGGAGATAGTGCCCAAGATTTACAACAACAGGAAGATTTGAAACAACCTATTACTCTATCAGAAGAGGATGCAAAGAAACAGCTTTTCAACATCTATGGAAATGATCTCACATTTATTGAAGAACCAGAAATTAAACAAGTGGTATATGTAGATGAAAATACAAATAAAGCTACAAACGCATATCAAATTACTTTTAGTGCATCTACACCTGAATATGTATCCGGTACAGTATTAATTGATGCTTTTGGTGGTAATCTATTAAAAGAACTCGTTCAAAAATTGGGTATACAAGTAGAGAGTAGTATTGTCCAATCTGCGACATCAAATAAATCAACAGATCCTTCAAAATTAACAGGTACTGGAAAAGATGACTTAGGTATTAATCGTACGTTTGGAATTACACAAAGAAGTGATGGAACGTACATGCTTGCAGATTATTCTCGTGGTAAGGGAATTGAAACATATACTGCTAATTATAAAGATTATAATAATTATAGAAGAAATGTATGGGGTTATCTCGATGATTTAGTAACAAGTAATTCTACAAATTTTACAGATCCTAAAGCAGTTAGTGCCCATTATTTAGCAACGAAAGTATATGATTTTTATCAAGAAAAATATGGCCGTAACAGCTTTGATAATAACGGACAAAAAGTAATTTCTGTCGTTCATGGTTGGAACACAAATGGTACGAATAAAGGAAATCCTAAGCAGTGGTTTAATGCATTTAGTAATGGCGCTATGCTAGTATACGGAGATCCAATTGTTAGAGCATTTGATGTGGCAGGACATGAATTTACACACGCGGTTACAAGAAATGAGTCTGGACTTGAGTACGCAGGAGAAGCTGGTGCAATTAATGAAGCGTTATCTGATATTTTAGGAGTAGCCGTTGAAAAGTATGCCAATAACGGAAAGTTCAATTGGACAATGGGAGAACAATCAGGTCGTATTTTTAGAGATATGAAAAACCCATCATCTATCTCTTCTAGATATCCAGAGGATTATAGGCATTATAATAACTTACCTATTGATGCTGACCACGATCATGGTGGTGTACACACGAACTCTAGCATTATTAATAAAGTAGCTTACTTGATTGCTAGTGGTGGAAGCCATAATGGAGTAAACATACATGGCATTGGAGAAGATAAAATGTTTGATATTTTCTATTATGCAAATACGGATGAATTAAATATGACTTCTGATTTTAAAGAATTAAAAGAAGCTTGTATTCGTGTAGCAACGAACTTATATGGTAAAGACTCATTAGAAGTACAAGCTGTCCAACAAGCCTTTAAAGCAGCGTATATTTAATATTATTGTGATGAATTACAAACTCTTTCATTTTAATATAGTGATTAATTTGTATTTATAGACAAAAACCTTGTAGAATTTTTCTGCAAGGTTTTTTTGAATGTTATCCCGCTATTTGCTGGGCAGTAAGACCCCCACCTCAAAATTTAGCTGTTATTTTTTTACTTGTTGTAAAGGATGGAAAGCTTTTAAGGTTGTGGCACGCCTTTTAAGAAAAAGATAAGGCGAAGCGATCTCGCTGTTATTTTCCAACAACAAACATTTGTTATTTGTATTATTTAGTGAAAGTTACCAAACGTTTTTCAAAACTATTTTACCTATTGCTTTATTTGACTCCAAATATTCATGTGCTTGTGCAACTTCATCAAACGTAAAAGATTTAGAATCTAGCAATGGACGAAGTTTTCCTTCTTCTACAATTTGCGTTATTTTCGTTAAGATTTCTCCGCAATCATTACGCTTATCTGTATGTAATATTTTTAACGCCATAAAAGTAACGTGCAGAGAGAGTCCTTTTGCGTGTAAAGGAGAGAGGTCATGGGTTGAACGAGCTGCAATAGTTACGACAGTTCCATTGACCGCAGCAGCTTCAAAAGAATGATCAAGATTCTTGCCGCCTACTGTATCAAATATAACTTCAAATCCGTTTCCATTCGTATGTTTTTGTACATATTCTTGAACAGATTCTTCTTTATAATTAATAGCTATATCGGCTCCTAAACGATGGGCTATTTCCATTTTGTTTTGCTGAGAAGCTGTTGTGAAAACTTTAGCGCCTGCCCATTTAGCTAGTTGAATGGCTACGTGTCCTACGCCACCAGTAGCTCCATGAATGAGCACATTTTGACCAGGTTTAATATTTGCACGATCAAATAAAGATTCCCAAGCTGTAATTGCAACTAATGGTAGAGCAGCAGCTTCTTCCATTGTTAAATTGTTAGGTTTGTGAGCAATTAATCGTGCATCAGCAAGCATAAATTCTGCAAGTGCACCTCCAGTTTCTTTAAAACCTCCGGCACATCCGTATACTTTATCCCCTGATTTGAATTTCGAAACACCTTCTCCTACTTCAATAACAATACCAGCTACATCGCCGTGTAATATAGCTGGAAACTCAGGAGCGACGGCTGAAACGGCACCACTACGCATTTTTGTATCGATTGGATTTACACTTGTTGCTTTTACATCGATTAGAACATGACCTGGTAAAAGTTTTGGTTTTGAAACTTCTTCTAATTGAAATACAGATGAATCCCCAAAAGAATGGATAATTTGTGCTTTCATAGTTTATACCTCCTGTTTGTGGTTATAGCATAGCAAAGTACGAAAAATAAGTATAATATTTTGAATTTTGTTAGTGAGAATTTTATATAGAGAAGGGGAAAGTACGTGAAATAATGTAACGTACTTGCGAAAGCAATTGTAAAGCTTTATGAAGAAAGGGTAGATGTTATTTTTGCAGCATGATTTATTCATTATGTTTATCCCGCTATTTGCCGGGCAGTAAGACCCCCGCCTCAAAATTCAGCGAAAGCAAAGAAGTTAGGTGGGAGTTGGGCTGCTCGTAAAAGCCCGATTGGTGAAGGCTAATAATCAGTGGGGATGAACAAAACCTCCACTGATTAAAGTTTCACTTTATTCGGAGCGACAGGGGATTTAGCGAAACGCAAAATTTACCCTGCTTTATATAAACTATTTAGTAATCAAAATATACCACAATCTATTTCAATTATCGGTATTGGCAGAAGGGCAATGTCAGGTGTGGAATTTCAAACAAAGGTGGAACAATCCCTTGCTACATTTTCTAGAATATCTTCTGATGACGAATCAGGAGTAGAAGAATTTATTAGCACATTTCGTTATTGTCAATTAGATACAGCGAATATAGTGGGCTATCAAGATTTACTGAGCCTTGTAAAAAAGCGTGAAACAGAATTAAATATTTCTGAAAACCGTATGTTTTATCTATCTGTTGTACCAGAAGTATTTGATGTGATTGCTTTAAATATTAAAGAGAGTGGATTGTGGACTACAAAAGGATTAAACCGTCTTATTATAGAGAAGCCTTTTGATTATAATGTAACGTCTGCTCGCGAGTTTAACCGGGAATTAATCGAAGATTTTGATGAAACTGATATTTATTATATCAATCATTATCTTTGAAAATGAATGGTAACTAGGAATACACTTAGAAAAGTATTACAAAATAAATAGTATTTAATTCAAGACATTTTTATTGACGATAATAATTTATGTGGTTAATATACTAGACATAGGATTACTTAATTACTAAAAGTAATTAGATATAAAATATTTCGTTAAGTTCTATAAATAAGTAAGTTGCAGTAGAAATGCTTTGAATTGCCACTATTAATATTGGGGACAATGAGAGAGCGAAAGGTATAAAAAGAATTGGAATTAGATAACTCTTTGTTTTTTATAAAAACAGGAAGTATAAGAGTATGAGCTTCTGTACAATTCATTTTTAGTATATTGACGAGGATTATACAACAAGAGGGGGACTGAACTTGGAATCAATGACCTTTGTTTTATTTGGAGCGACAGGGGACTTAGCGAAACGCAAAATTTACCCCGCGCTATATAACTTATATAGAGATCAAAAGCTTCCAAAGCAAATATCTGTTATCGGGCTTGGAAGACGTCAAGTATCTCATGAAGATTTTCAAGAAAGAATAAAAGAATCAATAGAGACGTTTTCTCGTCAGAGGGAAGAAGGTACTCCGGAACTGGAAGGTTTTTTAGATAATTTTCGCTATTGTCCATTAGATGTGAGTAAGCCGGAAGACTATGAGAGATTATTACAAGTCGTTCGTGAAAGGGAAGAAGAACTACATATAAAAGGTAATAGAATGTTTTATCTTTCCGTTGCTCCTGAATTTTTCGAGACGATTGCTTTAAATATTAAGGAAAGCGGACTTGATAAAACGGATGGATGGAAACGCCTGATGATTGAGAAACCGTTTGGGCACGACCTTACATCTGCTCGTGAGCTGAATGATAAGCTTAGTCGCACGTTTGAAGAAGACGAGATATACCGTATTGATCATTATTTAGGTAAACCGATGATTCAAAATCTTGAAGCGCTAGAATTTGCAAATCCTGTTCTCCAATCAATTTGGAATAAAGAACATATAGCGAATGTGCAAATCACAGCGAGTGAAACAGTTGGGGTTGAAGAAAGGGCAGGATATTATGACCAGGCAGGGGCCATTCGAGATATGGTTCAAAATCATATGTTACAAATATTAATGATGACTGCTATGAATCTGCCGGAAAAGGTTAATGCATGTGAAATTCGAGAGGAAAAGCGAAAGGTAATGGAAACGCTTCGTAAAGTGAAAAAAGAAGACGTTCAAAGCCATATCATTCGCGGACAATACGCTGCAGGTGAGATAAAAGGCGGGCAAGTTGTAGCATACAAAGAGGAGCCAGGAGTAAATCCTTCTTCTAACATAGACACATTTGTTGCTGCTCGCCTGTGGATCGATAATCCATTTTGGACTGGCGTTCCCTTCTATATACGAACAGGCAAACGAATGAAAGAAAAGTCTACTCGTATTGTAATCGAATTTAAAAATACGTTAAAACAGCAATATCAAGATAATAATCCAAATGCAGCACCTAACTTATTAATAATTGAAATTAGCCCAGGTGAGAACGTTTCATTACAGTTAAACAGTAAAAATCCATTGAAAAATGGAGAAATTGAACCGATGCGTATTAACTTTACTTGTGAGCAAGCGGATGTGGGAGTACCTGAAGCGTATGAAAGACTCATTCATGATGCTGTGAGTGGAGACGCTACATTCTTTGCACATTGGAGAGAAGTTGAATTGTCATGGGAATGGGTACAACCAATTCTTGAAGCGTTCGAGGAAAACTTATTACCGCTTCATGAATATGAGTCTGGTTCATATGGTCCAGAAGCGTCTAATGAACTGTTACAAGAAAGTGGATTTAAATGGTGGTTAGATCAAGAGACGGAAAAATAAGTACTTTCTTTCATGAAAGCATTTAGGGGGACGATTACTATGACACAAAACATAAATCAATTAGCAGTGAATACACTTCGTACGTTATCGATTGATGCTATTAATGCGGCAAACTCAGGTCATCCAGGTCTTCCGATGGGAGCAGCACCAATGGCTTATGCATTATGGGCGAATCATTTAAATTACAATCCTAATCACCCAGAATGGTTTAACCGTGATCGTTTCGTTTTATCGGCGGGACATGGATCTAGTCTGTTATATAGCCTGCTTCATTTAGCTGGATATGATGTTTCAATTGATGACTTGAAAAACTTCAGAAAGTTAAATAGTAAAACACCAGGACATCCTGAGTTTGGTCATACTTCTGGAGTCGAAGCGACGACAGGCCCGTTAGGACAAGGGATTGCCAATGCTGTCGGAATGGCAATGGCAGAAGCGCATTTAGCGGCGAAGTTCAATAAGGATAGTCACTCTATTATAAATCACAATACGTACGCTTTAGTCGGAGATGGTGACTTAATGGAGGGTGTCGCTTATGAAGCGATGTCAATGGCAGGACATATGAAACTTGGCAAGTTAATTGTACTGTATGATTCAAATGAAATTTCACTTGATGGTGAATTAGGCATTGCTTTCTCTGAAGATATTCAGAAAAGGGCAGAATCTGTACATTGGCAATATGTAAGAGTTGAAGATGGAAACGATGTCGATGCTATTACAAAAGCTATTCAATCAGCGAAAGAAAATACGGATCAACCTACTCTTATAGAAATTAGAACTATTATAGGTTATGGAAGTCCAAAAGTTGCTGGAACGAACAAAGCACATGGTAATCCGCTTGGCGTAGAAGAGGCAACAGCGACAAAACAAGTGTATGGTTGGGATTATGAGGAAGATTTCTTTGTACCTGAAGAAGTAAAAGCTCATTTTAATGAACTGAAACAAAAAGGTATTGAAAAAGAAAATGACTGGAATGAGCAGTTCAACTCATACAGAGAGTCGAACCCTGCACTAGCAGATGAATTAGAAAAAGCGATTACAGGTGATGTTTTAATTGAAGCGAAAGACATTCTATCCTTTGATATTGAAAAAACGATTTCCACTCGTGTTGCAAGTGGGGAAGCTATTAATCATTATGTGAAATCGATTCCTTCTATTTTCGGTGGAAGTGCAGATCTTTCTCATTCCACTATGACAGATATAAAAGGTGAAGCTGTGTACGCGGTAGAATCGTATGCTGGACGAAATATATACTTCGGTGTACGTGAACATGCAATGGGCGCGGCAGCGAATGGACTGGCTCTCCATGGAGGAGTAAAACCTTTCGTAAGTACATTCTTTGTATTTAATGATTACCTTCGTCCATCGATTCGACTGGCTGCACTGCAAAATTTACCTGTTACTTACGTATTTACACATGATTCGATTGCTGTAGGAGAAGATGGTCCAACGCATGAACCAATTGAACAATTGGCAGCGCTTCGAGCAATTCCTGGTCTAACAGTTATCCGTCCGTCAGATGCAAATGAAACAGCAAGTGCTTGGGCGTATGCTTTACAGCAAACGGATGGTCCAGTCGTTTTAGTACTGAGCCGTCAAAATTTACCGGTGTTTAATGAAACGAAAGCGAACATAGAGAATCTCTCTAAAGGAGCTTACGTATTAACACAAACAAATGAAAATCCGGATGTAATTTTAATTGCGACAGGTTCTGAAGTATCCTTAGCTGCTAGTGCGAAAGCAAAATTAGAAGAAGAACAAGTTTCTGTTCGCATCGTTGCAATGCCGAGCTGGGAGTTATTCGATCGCCAATCGAACGAATATAAAGAATCCGTTCTTCCGTCTTCTGTAACGAAACGAGTATCTCTTGAGATGGGTGTATCTCTAGGTTGGGAACGTTATGTAGGACAAGAAGGAAAAGTACTATCAATTGAAACATTTGGAGCTTCAGGAACTGGAGCTGAAGTCATGAATCTATTTGGATTTACGACAGAAAATGTTGTTCAAATTACAAAAAATGTGTTGAATTCTTAAGCTATGACTGTGAATACCTTTCTGTACATACGAACATTTCAGTGCTGAAAGGTATTCCAGATTGTAGTGATATGGATTTTTAATAAAAGATGATTTGAGGAGGAATTATATTATGCAAGTAGGATTAATTGGGTTAGGTAAAATGGGATTAAATTTAGGGAAAAATTTAATGGATCATAAACATGAAGTAGTAGCATTTGATTTAAATACGAGCGCAGTAGAAGAAATGAAAGAGTACGGGGCAACGGGTACATCTAGTTTAAGTGAACTTGTTCAGTCATTACAATCACCAAGAATTCTTTGGGTAATGGTACCACACGCTGTTGTTGATTCTGTTATTGATGAGGTTACACCACTTTTATCAAAAGGAGATATTTTAATTGAAGCTGGTAATTCACATTATAAAGAGTCTATCCGCCGATATGAGCAATTAAAGAAAGATGGCATTCACTTTATGGATGCAGGAACTTCTGGCGGAATGGAAGGCGCTCGTAATGGTGCTTGTTACATGATCGGAGGAGATCAAGAAGCTTGGGACATCGTTGAACCTATCTTCCGCGATACTGCTGTAGAAAATGGATTCTTATATGCTGGAAAAGCTGGTAGTGGTCACTTCTTAAAAATGGTTCATAACGGAATTGAATACGGTATGATGGCTGCTATTGGTGAAGGATTTGAGATTCTAGAGAAAAGTGAATTTGACTACGATTATGAAAAAGTATCAAGAGTATGGAACAACGGTTCAGTAATTCGTTCTTGGTTAATGGAATTAACAGAAAATGCATTTTCTAAAGATGCAAAACTGGATGAAATTAAGGGTGTTATGCATTCTTCTGGTGAAGGAAAATGGACAGTAGAAACAGCATTAGACCTTCAAACAGCAACTCCTGTTATCGCAATGTCTCTATTAATGCGCTACCGCTCATTAGACAATGATACATTTACAGGAAAAGTTGTAGCAGCTCTGCGCAATGAATTTGGCGGACATGCAGTAGAAAAGAAATAAAGTGAAACTTTAATAAATAGGGGCTTTATTCCATACCAATCGGGCTTTTACGGGATAAGCATATTAAACATGTAACTCATCAACGTTTAAAAACTGGAGGGAATTGATCATGAAATTTTTTATTGATACTGCAAATCTTGAGGACATAAAAAAAGCATATAAACTTGGAGTTTTAGCTGGTGTTACAACGAATCCTTCTTTAGTAGCAAAAGAGGGCGTTAAGTTTGAAGACCGTATCGCAGAAATTTGTCAGGCAGTACCTAAAGTTGAGTCTGTTTCGGCAGAAGTAACTCCAGATGCTGTTACAGCTGAAGAAATGATTGCTCAAGCAGAAGAATTAATTAAAATTAACGGTGGCGATAAAAACGTCACGATAAAACTTCCAATGACGCTAGCAGGATTAGAAGCTTGTCGCTATCTTACTGAAAAAGGTGTGAAAACGAACGTTACACTTATTTTCACTGTGAACCAAGCACTTTTAGCTGCTCGAGCGGGTGCAACGTACGTTTCTCCATTTTTAGGACGCTTAGATGATATTTCTGAAGATGGTGTATTATTAGTTGCTAAAATTGCTGAATTATTCGATGTTCATCAATTAGATACACAAATTATTGCGGCTTCTGTCAGACATCCAGATCATGTAACTCGTGTAGCGATGGCAGGTGCTCATATTGCAACAATTCCTTATAAAGTAATTGAACAACTTGCTATGCACCCATTAACAGACCAAGGTATTGAGAAGTTTGCTGCGGATTGGGCGAAAGCTCCTAAATTATAATGCATGAAAGTGAAGGTGCTTTCCGAAAATTGCTTTTCATGAGAGGACAAATCCTAAGTAACTTCATCGTTTAAACTGGATCCTGAGTTTGTAGTCTTACTACGTGAAAACAGCAGAGAAGAAAGTGTCATTCACTTTTAAAAAAGGAAAAATTGATCGCGCGAAGCATTTATCACAATAACATTATAATTATTAAAGAGAAATCCCCTTATTAGAGAGATGAGTTATAGTGTATCTCTAATAAGGGAGATTCTTTTTATATAAATCATTATGATGTGAAGATGCTTTTAAGTGTATAGCAATATGTAAAGGTATCTTTTACTCACGTAAGAACTATATAGGTTCTTTTAATTATATAGTAATTATGAAAGGGTTTACATAAAGGGGGATTGAGTATGAATATGTACCTTTTAATGATTACATTATTATCAATCGTAATTGTTATTTTAGGGGTGTCGTGGTGGAGATGGCATGCGTTTATTAGTTTAACGGTTGCAAGTTTGTTTTTAGCAATTATGTCTGGAATGCCAATGGATAAAATAGTGAGTGCTTATGAAACAGGAGTGGGAAGTGTTCTAGGGCATTTAGTAGGTATTTTAGTATTAGGTACAATTTTAGGGAAAATGATGGCAGAGTCAGGTGCTGGAATGCAAGTGGCAGAGTTCTTTATTAAATCCTTTGGGATAAAAAACTTACCATGGGCTATGTTAATTGCAGGTTTTATTATTGGAATCCCGGTGTTTTTTGAAGTAGGCATTTTAATATTACTGCCGTTAGTAATTTCAATTCATAAAACAACGAAACAAAATATTTTATTAATAACATTACCAGCAATTGCTGGGCTATCTGTCGTGCACGGTCTTATTCCTCCGCATCCAGGGGCCATAGTTGCAATTGGTATTTATAAAGCGAATCTTGGGAATGTACTAATGTATTCACTCATTATTACATTTTTTGCAGCGATTATTGCAGGTCCTATATTTGCGAAATGGATTCACAAACGTGTAATTCCTGAAAATGAGCCAGAATTGATTCGTGTAAATACAAAATCAACGAAATTACCAGGAATAGGAGTTTCATTTTTAGTTATATTGTTACCTGTTATGTTAATGGTTTTAGCTGCAGCAGCTCCTTATGTGCCTCTTTCTAATACTTTGATGAAGATTATCACATTAATCGGTAGTCCTATCATTGCACTATTGATTGCATGTTTTGCGGCGTTCTATTTTCTTGGATTTCGTCAAGGTATCGATAAAAAAGCTATTAAGAAGATAACAGAAGATAGCTTATTACCAATCGGTTCAATTGTTGCGATTATTGGTGCCGGCGGGGGTTTTAAGCAAATTCTTATCGATAGTGGGGTAGGGAATGCTATTGCTCAAATGTCTGAACATTTAGCTCTATCTCCAATTGTATTAGCATTTATAGTAGCTGGTTTAATTCGAATTGCGACAGGGTCAGCGACAGTCGCCTTAACAACAGCAGCGGGTATCGTTTCGCCAATCGTTGAAAATACAACAGGTGTGAACTTAGAGTTACTCGTTATTGCAACAGGTGCAGGAGCATTAATGTTTTCACACGTAAACGATGCTGGTTTTTGGATGGTAAAAGAATACCTAGGTTTAACAGTGAAAGAAACATTTAAAACATGGACAGTATTAGAAACGTTACTTTCATTTATCGCTTTTGGAGGAGTTTTACTACTCGATATGTTTGTTTAAAATAAGGATATTTTTATATGAATGTAGAGAGATAACTTTAGCACATAACGTTATGAATAGATAAAATAAATGTATTTTTATGGTTCTTATATTATTAGGATACTATAGGGATTTTTTGTTAGGAGGAAGAAATGGTGAGCTCAAAATATATGATTGGTGTAGACATTGGGACAACTAGTACAAAATCAGTTCTATTTTCAACTGATGGATCTGTTATTGCTAGTCATGGAATTGAATATCCTTTATATTCTCCTACGCCTGAAACAGCGGAACAAGACCCAGAAGAAATTTTTCGTGCAGTAATAAATACGATTAAAGAAACTGTACGATTAAGTAGTGTACAGCCAAGTGATATTCTTTGTGTCTCTTTTAGTTCGGCAATGCATAGTCTCATTGCTGTAGATGAAAAGGGGAATCCAGTAACGGGATGTATTACTTGGGCAGATAATAGAAGTGCAAGCTGGGCGGAGAAAATAAAGAATGATATGAATGGTCATGAAATTTACCTTCGTACTGGCACACCAATTCATCCTATGTCACCGCTTTCGAAATTAGTTTGGCTACAGAATGAGCAGGCAGAATTGTTTGCAAAAAGTTATAAATTTATTTCTATTAAAGAATATGTTTTTTACAAGTTATATAAAGAGTATGTAATTGATTATTCTATAGCGTCAGCAACAGGGATGTTTAATTTAAAATCTTTAAAATGGGATGAAGAGGCTTTACATGTTGCGGGAATTACAGATGAAAAGCTTTCTAAACTTGTTCCAACAACGCACAGTTTAACAGGATTAGATGAAGAGCTTGCCAAAGAGATGAATGTACTTGTTTCTACGCCTTTTGTAGTAGGAGCGAGTGATGGAGTACTATCTAATTTAGGTGTAAATGCAATAGATCCTGGCGTTGTGGCTGTTACCATTGGTACAAGCGGTGCGATACGTGCTGTAACAGATCGTCCTGTAACAGATCCGAAAGGTAGAATTTTTTGTTATGCGTTAACTGAAGACCATTGGGTAATCGGTGGACCAGTAAATAACGGCGGTATGATTTTCAGATGGGCTCGTGACCAATTAGGCACTTCAGAGATTGAACTTGCGAAGCGTTTAGGGAAAGATCCATATGAAGTACTTACTGAAATAGCGGCAAAAGTGAATCCTGGATCTGACGGTTTATTATTTCACCCGTATTTAGCAGGGGAAAGAGCTCCTTTATGGAATGCAAATGCACGAGGATCTTTCTTTGGACTCGGATTGCATCATAAGAAAGAACATCTTATCCGTGCTGTTTTAGAAGGAGTAATTTATAACTTGTATACCGTTCTTCTCGCTTTAAAAGAGTTAATTGGCGAACCGAAAAAAATTCAAGCGACAGGCGGCTTTGCAAGGTCGGAACTTTGGAGACAGATGATGGCGGATATCTTCTATCAAGACGTATATGTTCCGGAAAGTTTTGAAAGCTCTTGCTTAGGAGCTGCAATCCTCGGTTTATATAGTTTAGGTGAAATAGATACATTATCCGTAGTTTCTGAAATGGTAGGTGCAGATTTTCATCATGAGCCAAACATGGAAAGTGTGGAAAAATATAAAGATTTAACGCCAATCTATATTCGTCTGTCCCGTCAATTGGAAGAAGAATATGAAAGTATAGCAGCGTATCAAAAAAAATGGGTTTAAAAGCTATTTACCAAGAAAATATGGTAACGTATAAAGAAGTACTCCGATTTTTTTGGATACTCTTTCAACATAAAATATTTTAAGAAGCATGATGAACGTAAAATATAGGGAGAGAGGGTTATGAAAATGAAGGATAACAAAGAGTTTATTGGATATGTTGGAACTTACACGAAAGAAAAAAGCGAAGGAATATATAAGTTTACTTTAGACACAGAAGCAAAAAAAATTAGTAATGTAACACTTGCCGCTAAGCTAGATAACCCTACATATGTAACGATTAACCAAAATAATGAATATCTCTATTCTGTTGTTAAGGAAGGCGAATCTGGCGGTGTAGCTGCGTATTCCATTGATAGTCATACTGGAGAACTAAAAGCGAGAAATAGACAAGTAGTAGAAGGTGCTTCTCCTTGTCATATTAGTGTTGATAGTGGAAATCATACAGTAGTTACAGCGAATTACCATAAAGGAACGATTGAGTCTTTTGAAATAAATGAAGAAGATGGAACTGTAAATCCTGCTTCATCTATTATGGCGCATGAAGGTTCAGGTCCGAATAAAGAAAGACAAGAAAAACCACATGCACATTACGCGGGGTACACTCCTGATGAAAAATATGTAGTGGGCGTTGATTTAGGGATAGATAAAATAATTACGTATGAAGTAAAAGATAGTACATTAACAGAAGTGAATCGTTTATCTGTAAATCCAGGAAGTGGTCCAAGACATATTACTTTTCATCCGAATGGAAAGTATGCGTATGTGATGACGGAGCTTAGTTCAGAGATTATTGTGTTAACATATAATCCTGCAGAAGGATCCTTTACAGAATTACAGTATATTTCTACTGTTCCAGAACAATTTGATGAAAATAATCAAGGAAGTGCGATTCATATTTCTTCTGACGGCCGTTTTGTATATGCAGGTAATCGTGGTCATAATAGTATCGCTGTTTATAGCGTAGATCAAAATTCAGGTCAGCTTACATTTGGTGAACACACATCTACAGAAGGAAATTGGCCAAGAGACTTTGTATTAGATCCTACTGAAAAGTTCCTTGTTGCTACAAATGAAAAGTCACATAATCTTGTGTTATTTTCAAGAGATGAATCTACAGGTAAGTTAACACTTTTACAATCTGATGTTGCTGTGCCAGAGCCTGTTTGTGTGAAGTTTGTAAATGTTTAAGTTGTGTTCGATATAATTTCATAAACTCAGAAAATAATAAAAAGCAAAGCGATATCGCTTTGCTTTTTATTATTTCTTTTTCGGTCTACGTACTAATTCGCCGCCGCAGTTTGGACAAACGTTATGTCTTTCTTCTGTACATGGTGCGCAAAATGTACATTCATATACACAAATGTATGCTTCAGAATCTTGTTCGAGCGATTGATCGCAAATTTGACAGTTTGTTTTCATTTCTAGTGCCATAATAAGTCTCCTTTTTAGTTAGAAAATTTATAATTTAATTATAATTCATTAAATAGAAATAGTCCTTTTCAATTGAAAGGAAATCGAATGATAAAGTTATGAATTGAAACGAAAGATGCTGGTTTATTTTAAAATTGATTATTTATTACAGTTGGAATATTATGAAATAGTCAAAAGACAACAGGGGGTATAGATTTTGACTAATCATAACGATCATTTAAAAGCAAACTGCGAAAAATGCTTCGGTCTATGTTGCGTTGCATTACCGTTCGCAGCATCGGTAGATTTTGCAGTGAATAAAGATGGTGGTAAACCATGTTCCAACTTACAATCAGATTTTAAATGTAGTATACATAAAAATCTTAGAGGAAAAGGTTATAAAGGTTGTACAGTATTTGAGTGTTTCGGTGCTGGACAGAAGATTTCTCAGGGTACGTTTAAAGGGATTGATTGGCGGAAAGATGCAAAGCATGCAAGAAAAATGTACGATGCTTTTCCAGTTATGCATCAACTTCATGAAATGCTTTGGTATTTGAATGAGGCGATTCTTTTAAAGGCAACACAGCCAATTCATAAAGAGCTGGAGAACGCAATTGAGGAGACAGAGCGACTTTCGAATTTAAATCCAGATGAGTTAATGAAAATAAATGTTCCAATGCATAGGGCAGAGGTGAACATTCTTCTTTTAGAAACGAGCGAATTAGTATGGAAGGAAATGAATACTGCGCGTAAGAAACGAATCATTCACCGCGGAGCAGACCTTATGGGAGCGAATCTGAAAAAGAAAAATTTACAAGGTGCAAATTTAAGAGGAGCTTACTTAATTGCGGCTAACTTAAATGGTGCAGATTTAAGAGGGGCAGATCTCATCGGAGCAGATTTGCGAGATGCAGATATTCGCGGGGCTGATTTTACTAATAGTATTTTTCTGACGCAAGTTCAAGTTAATGCTGCTAGAGGGGACAAACATACGAAATTACCGAAATTATTGTCTCGTCCATCGCATTGGAGTGCGTAAAGAGTGAGGAGTATTTTGTGGAGATATTTCAGTATTTAGAAGAGATGCAAGAGGATGTCTTTTCGTTAGCAGTAGAGCAAATAGAAGCGAAGTATTATGATATATACCGATTTGTATTGGTTTTCACGACCAAGATCCAATAATGCGAACAGGCAGAGACTAAGAATCTCTGCCTGCTTTTTATTTCTTTTCAAAAGTAGTAATTAAAACGCTACATATAATAAGAATACCACCAATAAAAAAGTTACTATTTAATGTTTCATTTAAGAGCAACCAACCAAGTAACGATCCAACGATAGGTTGGAAGAAGAAAAATAAGGAGCCGATGCTTGCATCCAGTAATTCTAATCCTTTATTCCAAAGGAAAAAGGCACCTGCTGTTGAGACGATTCCTAAGTATAATATGCCTAATATTACGTACGTATTTACTGTTCCGATAGAGGCCGCTTGTAGCTCCCATATCATAAAAGGTGTAATAAAAAAGAGTGAAAAGAAAATTGCGTACGTTGTAATAACTAAGGATGAAAATTGGATTGAAGCGATTTTTACATAAATAGATAGTAAAGCCCACGTAATAGCGGCTCCAACTAAAATGATTGTTCCGATAAAATAGGAGCCGATTTCAATATCCCATCCGATTACGATAATGACGCCGATTGTCGCTATTATAGTAGATAAAAGTCTACGAGCGGTTAGTTTTTCTTTCAAAATGAGCGCTGCAAATATAACCATAAATGCAGGTGTAGCTGATGTAACTAACGAGCCTGTATGAGCGTCGGATAATTTTGTTCCGATAAATTGGCATGTGATCGAAATGAAATAGCCGATAAATCCAATCCAAGCAAATAGGAGCCAATCTTTTTTGCGAATGGTTACTTTTTTCTTTTGCTTTTTCTCAGCTAGTTTCAAAATGCCATATAAAACAACAAAAGCGATAATAAAGCGTAGCCAAACGAGTGTTAGTGGTGGGATAAAATCGAGTACGTATTTGCTAACAACATACATACCGCCCCATATACTTGCTGCTAGTGATAAGTATATAGCTCCTAAAATTGTTTGTTTCATTTGAAATACCTCCGTCTATTTTTAGGGTAATATGAGCTCCCTAAGACGAGGCATAGTGTATGTGCTAAATGAATGCCCGTCTTAGTTTATAGACGGCCTACAGGTTGATCGTTTTCGAATGAAGTGTTGTAGTACATGAGTGCATTCCTCCTTCATAATTTTATAATGATATTATAACTTAATTTTCAGTTTATTGGAGGTTCTTATGAAATATATCGTTATAAAATCACATGTTAGCAATTATCCTAATCCAATTCGCTTAGAAGAGAGGGGTGTAGTGAAAATGATAGAGAGTTACGTTGGTCCAGAAGACTGGGAAAACTGGATGTTTTATCACGAAGAGAAGTATAACTGGAAAGGATGGGTTTGGTGAGAAGGAACAGATGATGAGAAGGGCTGGACACCAAAGGAAAACTTACAAAAATATTAGTAATACTATTTGTTTAATAATTAGGACACATATTTTTTGTTTGTGAGTATATTGGTTGTAGAGTAAAAAGTAGATTAATAGAGAAAGAGGAGGAGATTGTAATAACTAGAACCGTTATTTCTCATTTTTATAACGAAGAGTATTTACTACCATGGTGGCTTATGCATCACACGAAACTGTTTGATCATGGTATTTTAATTAATAAAGGTTCAACAGATCGTTCCGTTGAGATTTGTAAAAAATTCGCACCGCATTGGGAAGTGCGAGATTCTGTAAATCCAAAGTTTGATGCATATGCGACAGATCATGAAGTGATGAGGATAGAACAAGAAGTACAAGGATGGAAAATGGTTTTAAATACGACTGAGTTTCTTTGCATGCAAGATAAAAATCAGTTTTGGAAATCACTAAATGAATTGGGAGGGAGGATGTATTGGCTGGACGGGCTTATTATGGTTGATGATCCTAACTACAACTATCCGGACCTTAACTTTGGAATACCTTTAATGAAACAGCGATTTCATGGTTATTTACCAGAAGATTGGCCGTCATGGAGAAGAGGTAGATTTATTCATAATCATGAACATGGAAGTTATACGGTTGGAAGACATCTATCCGCGCATGAATCTATGATTTATCCGCCCCTTGCTTGTATATTATGGTTTGGATTTAGTCCGTGGAACGATGTGATGAGAAAGAGAAAGTTACAAATTGGTCCGACTCTTTCTGAAGCTAGTAAGCATGGGGGAATGGGGACGCACCATATTATTACGCCGGAAAGATTAGAAGAATGGTATAAGGAATTAGCGAGAGGAACAAAGGATTTACGTTTTAGTGATGCATATCGTTATGTTTTTGTATAAATGATTTCCACCATAAAATTGTTTCTTCTATTCCTGTATTTAAATCGTATGTTGGTTTCCAGTTTACTTCAGTTTTTAAACGTTCTACACTAACGCCGACAAATAAAGGTTCATCCTTAGAGAAAGGAATCGCGTCTAGTTTAATTAAATGTTCTTTTCCTATTTTTTTAGCGATGATAGAAGCTAGTTCTTTAATTTGTACAGATTGACCTGAAGCGATATTGATGGTGCCTGTAACGCCATGTTCTAATATTGTTACGAGAGCGTCAGCGACGTCACTCACATGGAGGAAATCTCTCGATTGTTTTCCATGTGTACATAGTGCTTCCTCATTTTTTAATAAGGAAGTGATAATGTTAGAAACGAGCCGATTACCTTGTTCGTAAGGTCCATACATATGAAAAATGCGGCTCCAACACATGCTGAGGCCTGTTTGTTGTGCATACGTTTCTAACCAGGAGTGCAGTGTGTTTTTACATAATGAATACGGGGTTTTATAAGAAAGAAGCGGCGAATCTTCAAATAATACGCCGTTAAACCATTCATATTCTGCGCCAGTACCTGCAACGACAACACGCTTTCCGCCGTATGTTGTGAAGTATTGAATCAATGAAATACTAGACTTTAGCCAATAGTAATTATTAATAGATACATAGCATGCTGGTGGCACTGCTTCCCAAGCAAGGTGAATGAGATGGCTAGGCTGAACGTCGGAAATGAATTGTTTTACTACGTCATCGCGAAGCAAGTTTACTTTATGCCAATGGCAAGGGAGGTGAGAGGATTTATTTTTATTATACGTGGCGTGCACTTCATATCCCTTTTGTATAAGTGAATGTACAACATATTTACCTATCCAGCCACTACCACCTGTTACAACAACTTTCTTCATGGCTCGATCACCTCAATTTCTGGAACCGTCACTAAAAATTTACCGCCCCATTCACGAATGAAAGAGCATTCTTTCATAATTTCGTCTTTCAAATTCCAAGGAAGTATAAGAATGTAATCTGGTTTTGTACGTTTAATTTCTGCTGGAGATTTTATTGGAATACGAGTTCCTGGTAAAAGGAGATTTTGTTTGTGAGGATTTTTATCTACTGTATAAGCTAGAAATTCTTTACCTATCCCGCAATAATTCAAAAGGGTGTTTCCTTTAGCTGGAGCACCGTAACCGATAATTTGTTTGTTTAAAGCTTTCGCTTCAATAAAAAACTTTAAAATATTTATTTTCAATTGTTCGATGCGTTTAGAAAAAAGGAGATAGCAATCTAAAGTATCTAACCCGTGGTCGACTTCTTTTTGAATTAATTTTGTAACATTGGAATGGATAGTTGATTGGGCACTTAGATGGTTTACAAAAATCCGTAAGGAACCACCATGCGTTGAAAGTTCTTCTACATCAACAATTTGTAAATGATGATAACTTAAAACTTTTTGAAGGCTTATAAGTGAGAAGTAGGAAAAGTGCTCATGGTAGATAGTATCGAACTGTTTAAAGGATATGAGGTTTAATAAGTGTGGGAATTCAATTGTTATCGTGCCATCTTGTTTTAATAACGTTTTTAAACCGGCAACAAAATCATGCAAGTTTGGAACGTGTGCTAATACGTTATTTGCGACGATTAAATCAGCTTGTGGCAATTTTTTTGCTAAGTCATTACTGAAAAAATTCACATGAGTAGGAATTCCTTTTTTGATAGCAATTTCTGCTACGTTTTTCGCGGGTTCAATTCCCAATGTCTCGATATTTTCTTTTTTAAAGTATTGTAATAAGTACCCATCGTTACTTGCGATTTCAATCACTTTGGAATGTTTCGTTAAGTTGAAACGCTTAATCGCCATTTCTACATATTGTTTAGCGTGTAGTAGCCAACTTGAGGAGTAAGAGCTGAAGTATAAATAGTTATGAAAAATATTTTGTGGAGATTCAAATTCATCTAGCTGTACGAGTAAACAAGAGTTACAAACAAATGTGTGCAGCGGATAAAAAGGTTCCATTTTATATGAGCTTTCAGGAGCTACAAATGAATTAGCAAGAGGGGAAACGCCCAAATCTAAAAAAGTGTTGGTTAGTAATGAGTGGCAAAAACGGCATTTTTTCTGTTCCATTTTATAGCCCCCTTATAAATTTTTGAATGCATCGATTTGTTGTCGTGTGAAAGATTCTATATTTTCACCGGATGCATATTTTTTATACCAATCAACAGTCCAAACGATAGAATCATCTGTTGATAACTTAGGAGTCCAGCCGAGTTTGTTTACTGCTTTTGTACTGTTGAGTGTTAAAATTGGTGATTCATAAGGAGTTTTCGTAGAGGGAGAATGGATTGTGAGTCGTTTATTCCATAATTTCATTACGGATTGAATGACATCATTTACGGTTCTGCTAGATTCATTAATCGGTCCGAAATTCCATGCTTCTGCATATTTAGCATCATTCCAAAGTATTTCAGCTAAAAGGATATAGCCATGTAGAGGATCTAAAACATGTTGCCACGGACGGATGGCATATTTGTTTCGAATACACAAAGTATGATTGTGCAAATATGCCCGAATGATATCAGGGAATAATCGATCTTCTGCCCAATCACCACCGCCGATGACGTTACCTGCTCTTACAGAAGCAAGCGAAGTAGTATTCGTGTGAAAAAAAGATTGGTGATAAGATGTTGTAACTAATTCAGCACAAGCTTTACTAGCGCTATAAGGGTCGAAACCTCCTAGTCGGTCATTTTCCACGAACGCTCGGTCGCCACTACCGTCATTCTCATAACATTTATCGCTTGTCACATTAATAATGGCACGTACGCTTTCGAAGGACTTTGCTGCTTCTAGCACGTGGACAGTACCTAAAACATTCGTTTTGAATGTATCGATAGGATTTTTGTATGAAGCGGTTACGATTGGCTGAGCTGCTAAATGAAATATTATGTCGGGTTTATGCTGCTTCATGGCATGAAATAAAGAATGGTAATCTGTAATATCGCCTTTTATTGTCGTGCACTCTTTTGCTACGTTACCTTGTTCAAAAATGTTAGGAATGGATGGGGGATGAGAAGAAAAGCCTACTACTTCTGCACCTAAAGAACTTAAGAAAAGGGTGAGCCAGGAGCCTTTAAATCCAGTATGTCCCGTAATAAATACTTTTTTCTTATTCCAAAAAGATGATGAAGCCATATTACCAAACCTTCCACGGAGCGTTATTACTTTCCCATAGCTCGACTAATTTATTTTTATCGCGCAATGTATCCATCGGATGCCAAAAACCAGAATGTTGATATGCGGCCAATTCATTTTTGTTTACTAACTGAACTAAAGTGTCTGTTTCAAAAACAGACTTATCTCCACTAATGTAATTGAAAACTTCAGGATTTAAAACGAAAAATCCACCGTTAACCCATCCGCCATCACCTAATGGTTTTTCTTGAAAAGATGTTACAGACTGTTTATCTAATATGAGAGAACCAAATCTACCAGGAGGTTGTACGGCAGTAACAGTAGCCATTTTCCCATGTTTTTTATGGAATGTAATAAGTTCTTTTATATTTACATTACTTAATCCATCACCATAAGTGAGGCAGAAAGGTTCGTCTCCGACATAATTTTGAATCTTTTTCACTCGGCCACCCGTTTCGGTATTTACACCAGTATCGATTAGTGTAACTTTCCATGGTTCTACACGATGAGAATGGCTAGTAATTGTATTATCGTTTAACTGTATTGTGAAATCAGACATGTGTAAGTTGTAATTTAGAAAGAACTCTTTAATTGCATATCCTTTATAGCCTAAGCAAATAATAAACTCAGTAATCCCGTAATGACTATACAAACTCATAATGTGCCATAGAATAGGTTTTGTTCCAATTTCAATCATAGGTTTCGGTTTTAAATGTGTTTCTTCCCCAATTCTTGTACCGTACCCACCAGCAAGAATAACAGCTTTCATTTTTTCCTCCTAAAATAAAAATTTATTATTTATACAGTATTCATGTTTTATGCAAATGAAATTGTTTTTGATTAAGTGAATGAAAATGTTTGAGGTGATGACGATGCAGAAAATATTACGGTTTGAATTTTGGAAATAATTCTTGATATTCAGGGTTATGACGGAGGTCTTGTGTTAGGTTACTAAGCTCTAAAAAACGTATGTCCAGTACTTCAGGAGATTGACCGTAATGCGTTTGAAGTCCCATTTGAATACCCCTTTTTGAAAGGGTAGGTGTAATTTGTAATTTTCTTGCCTTTGATTGTTCATTCCAAGGGCTAAAATAAAATTTTAAAATAAATGAAGGATAGTCATAAATTATATATCCGTGTCGCGAATGATGTCTACCAGGTAAATATGCACCGTCTAGATGATTGTGAATAAATCTCCAAGCACATCCGAGATTTGGGTTATAAGGGAAGACACCGTGGTATCGCTGTTCTACTAAGGGGATAGAATATCTAGGCTTTGAATAATTATAATTATGATTATCTATCATTAAAATCATTCTAATCGCATACATGTTTTGGCCTAGTGTATGAAGAGATGAAAAAAATTCTTCAGTATTATTACAACAAAAGAATTCAGTAGTATTTAAAACGATTTTCCAACCTGAAACTTCTCTTTCAATTTCCATCACTTCAATATCAGTATTAGTTGGATCAAACTCAAGAAATCTTGAATTTCGTACTTCCCAGTGGGGTGCTAATAGTTTACAAATCTCTACGGAACGATCTGTAGACCCCCTATTAATTAAAATGCCGTGATCGAATATTTTCGTGTGATGCATAAGCCACCATGGAAGTAGGTATTCTTCATTATAAAAATGAGAAATGATTGTCTTTTTCATATTAATTCCCTCCTATACAAGCAATCATTATTAGTAGGATATGCTTTTAAATAAGAAAGGTTAAAAGTGGCAGACAATGTAGTGATTAGGTAGTAGTTTAGTAATTTTATTGTATAAGTGTAGATTACTCGTATTGAATCATCATAGGAGGAGATTGGAATTTTGTATAAATTGTGAATAATAAACCGTCACGTTTGACTGTACAGTTTATGTGTTGTATGATGTAAGTAATATAAACAAGGGGGGAAGATCGTTGGGAAGGTGTATCGAATCGGACAGTTGGCTCTCATGGCTCACGTGTCGAAACGAACGATTGATTATTATACGAATCTAGGTATCTTAAAAGCGGAGCGATCTCAATCTAATTATCGCTATTACGACGAAACAGCATTTGAGACATTACAATTTATTGAGAAGTGCAAAGAAATGCATATGCCGCTTTGTGAGATTAAAGAGAAAATCGAGGAGAAGAAGAAGCTGCTCGGTATCAATGAACACGTTTCGAAACAAGTGAATGAAGTGACAGACCATATTCATCAATTAGAAGTGGAGCTTACTGAGTTAAAGCCGCTTTTAGATGGATTGACTGATTCACAACGTGAAAAAATATCGAAATCTTTATCTGGTCAAACGACAGCTTTAATACAGACACTTGCTCTATTATTATAGAATAAGTGAAATCCGACCTCTTTAATTTTTGTATCGGGCTATGTTTTCTAACAAACAAATAAGAAAACATTATAGTATACAGGAGGTGGACACCTTAGTTTTTTAACTAAGGGGATTCATTGGAAATATTTAATTTAGTCATGGTTGCGATTTTAATCGCATTTACTGGATTTTTCGTAGCAGCAGAGTTTGCGATTGTAAAGATACGTTCAAGCCGTATCGATCAGCTTGTTGCGGAAGGAAAACGCGGTGCTTTAGCAGCGAAAAAGGTAACAACAAATTTAGATGAATATTTATCTGCTTGTCAATTAGGTATTACAGTTACAGCTATGGGATTAGGTTGGTTAGGTGAACCGACAATTGAAAAGTTATTACACCCGTTATTTGAGAAATGGAACTTAAATCCTTCTATTTCATCAGTATTAACATTTGGTCTTGCTTTTATGATTATGACGTATTTACACGTTGTAGTAGGGGAATTAGCTCCGAAAACGATGGCAATTCAAAAGGCTGAAAGGGTAACGTTATTATTGGCAGGTCCATTAATGATGTTCTATAAAGTAATGTATCCATTTATTTGGGTATTGAACGGTTCAGCTCGTGTGATAACTGGTTTATTCGGTTTAAAGCCAGCTTCAGAACATGAAGTAGCTCATACAGAAGAAGAATTACGTCTTATCCTTTCAGATAGCTATGAAAGTGGCGAAATTAATCAAGCTGAATACAAGTATGTAAATAACATTTTTGAATTTGATAATCGTATTGCAAAAGAGATTATGGTACCGCGAACAGAAATCGTTGGTTTCTACCTGGAAGATTCAGTAGAAGAACACATGAAAGTGATCCAAAATGAGCGATACACACGTTATCCGATTTTTGGAGAAGATAAAGATGATATTATCGGTATGGTCAACGTAAAAGATTTCTTTATTCGATATATGACCGAGGATCAAAAAGATTTATCATCTATTCGCTCGTATATGCGTCCGATTATTGAAGTGATGGAAACGACTCCAATTCACGATTTATTACTTCAAATGCAGAAGAAGCGAATTCCGATGGCTGTTTTATATGATGAGTACGGAGGAACAGCTGGAATTGTAACGCTTGAAGATATCTTGGAGGAAATCGTCGGCGAAATTCGTGACGAATATGATGAAGATGAAGCACCACCAATTCAACATGTGAACGAGCAACATATTATTGTTGATGGAAAAGTGCTTATCTCAGAAGTGAAAGATTTATTTGGATTACACATCGAAGAAGATGATGTGGATACAATCGGTGGATGGATTATGATGCAAAATCATGAAATCGAAGAAGGACAACACGTTGAGGCGGAAGGTTATGAATTTAAAGTGTTAGAAAAAGACGCTTACCAAATTAAACGTGTTGAAATTCGTAAGATGGAACAAGAACAAGAAGAAGAGAAAGCAGCAACTGTGTAAGTTGCTGCTTTTCTTCTAAAGTACAAAAAATGAGAACTTAGGAGCGGATATTTTGATTCAAGAAGCCTTACGTGTATATCGATTACAATTGTATGTGATCTTTAGTGGTTTACTACTTATGTGGACGATTACTCCGTTTGGAAAACAAGTGACAGGGTTCGGTATTGGATTAGCAGTAAGCGCCTATTGTCTTTGGTTATTAGCTCGCAGAGTGGAGAAACTCGGGAAAAGTATCGTAATGAAGGAAAAGGCTCCTGGATTAGGAGTTTTAAACCGATTTGCAGCTGCTATTTTAGGAGCTATCATCATGTATGAAATTGAGCATGAAATGGAAATGTGGGCATTTGGTACAGGTATTTTAGGTGGTCACTTTTTAATGATTGCAAATTTAGCGTATGCAAATATGCAGTTAGTGAAAGAAGAAGAGAAGCAAAGGGAACATGCTTCGAAAAACATAGAGCTATGATGAAAGGGACCTAATCGGGTTCCTTTTTTAGTTTAGCGATAATATACAAGTAATCAAATTAACGACAAATATAATACGCTTCTTTTTTGTGTTTTTCAATAGTATGAAAAATAATAAAAAAATTTTAAAAAACCCATCGATTTCTAAAGGTTATGTATGTTATTATGACAAAAGACTTTTTGAAAGAGGTGGATACCAATGTTACAAGCGTTACTTATTTTTGTGCTTCAAATTATTTACGTTCCCATTTTAACAATCCGTACGATTTTGCTTGTAAAGAATCAAACAAGATCCGCTGCTGGTGTTGGATTGTTAGAAGGGGCTATTTACATTGTCAGTTTAGGTATTGTGTTTCAAGATTTATCAAATTGGATGAACATCGTTGCCTATGTCATTGGCTTTAGTACAGGACTATTATTAGGCGGTTATATAGAGAATAAATTAGCAATTGGTTATATTACGTATCAAGTTAGTTTACTAGACCGTTGTAATGAATTAGTAGACGAATTACGTCACTCTGGATTTGGCGTTACAGTATTTGAAGGCGAAGGTATTAATTCTATACGTTATCGCTTAGATATCGTCGCAAAGCGTTCTAGAGAGAAAGAGCTTTTAGAAATCATTAATGAAATTGCACCGAAAGCGTTTATGTCTTCGTATGAAATTCGCTCGTTTAAAGGTGGATATTTAACGAAGGCGATGAAGAAAAGAGCGTTAATGAAGAAGAAAGATGAACATGCATCGTAAAAAAGAGGAATAGTGATGCATTAAAAGCGCAGTATAAGTCCAAATGTAAAAGAGAGGAATCTATTTTGATGTAGATTCCTCTCTTTTTTTATGAAAAATATTCATCTATTAATTCAAAAAGCTAAATCGTATAATTATTTTTTTTACTCATTCTCAAATTAATGATTAGCCATATAATTTGAAAAAATACTGGTATGATAAACGTGATTAATAAAACGATAAGTGATATTGATTTAATTTCGGGTGTTTGAGTAACACCGGCCCCATCAACATCTCGTAGCCAAATAATAGCTGCCCATATTCCAAAAACGATAATCCAAAATATGTTACCAATCCACCAAGAAATCCATCGTTTTTTCATGTTAGCACCCCCTACATTTATCTACTGTTAAAAGTATATTTTCTTTTGTTACATTTATAATGAAACAACTTTAAAATCAGTTTTTAACTGTATATCTAACTTGTTTGAAGGTTACTATTTCTCCATCATCATCATCGTCTTTCGTTTGTAAAAGTTGAACTTTTGGTTTGTAGTCCGTCCTATGAGCGTGTTCGATATCTTTAATGTTAAGTTTGTAGGATTCACCATTTTTTAGTTTTTGTTCCAACACTTTTTTATTAGCAACATAAATAAAAGTTACTTTATTTTCATCAATGCCTTTAGTTTTAATTTCTAATTCATTGTCTTTTGCTGTAATCGTTGGTGTTAATAATTCCATACTGCCTTTCCCGCTTTCTAAAGAATTCTCTGCTATAGTTGAACATCCTGATAATATGATTCCAGTGAATAGAAGAACAGCTAATTTCTGTTTCATAACATCCCTCAATTCCATGTGATTTTTGATTTTGGTATTGCTAGATTACTAGTGTGGAGTGTAAATGTTTAGTTAGTATCCTCTTAATTGTACCATAATATGTAAAATGAAACAGGATGTATATCCAATTTAAGGGAGAATGAAAAATTTACTGATTTTTGTAAATTCGTATGTTTTAGCTTCTATTTCAATCGAAATGTAGACGAGAGAAAGAAATTTTTTTATAGAAATTATAATTTTTACATTTTACAATAATGATAGGGAATAGATGAATTCATTTACTTCGGAGGTAGTTATTTGAACATTAATGAGAAGGCAATTGAAATGTTTGAACAAAATAAATATGAGGAAGCAATGGAACTGTTTCAACAAGCAGTACATGAATCTAGAGACGTACAATCTCTCAATAATCTGGCTTGGATGTACTTTTATGAGGAAGAGAATGATGATAAAGCTCTTGAATTAATAAGAGAAGTTGTTAAGTTGAATCCTTCTTCATACTTTCCTTATAACATCTTAGGGGACATTTACATGAAACAAGAAAAATGGACAGAAGCGAAAGAAGCATTACAAAAGTCTATTTCGATTCAACCATCAGATGAAGCATATCATAATGTAGCTGTAGCGCATTATAACCTTGGAGAGCTGGAAAAAGCTTCAGACTTTTTCTTGCGAGTTGCAGGGGATTCGGACTATATCATGTATAGCTATGTAAAATGTTTAATTGATTTAGAACGAACGACAGAAGCAAAAGAGAAGTTAGATACTTTTAACAGGGAATCTGATAATTTTTTAGGGGAAATTAATGTAGCAGATTTATATGTTGAGTTGAATTGCTATAAAGAAGCAATTGAATGGTTCGAAAAGGGATATAAAGAATGCTGGAAAAGTCCTAATTGGATTGGTAGATTTGTGTATGCTCTATATAAAAAGAATAATTTCTCCCGTATAAATGAAGTTATACGGGAATCTATCGAAGCGAAAACAGCAGAAATAGAAGATGTTCAGAATGAAGAAGTAGAAGAAAACTGGACAGAAAATGATAAGAAAGAGTTAATTGAGGAATATACAGAAGAGAATAATTGTTATAAAACAATGGTAGAACGTATCAAATCTGGATACGTTCCAGGGTTAGAATTTGAAACGGATTTTATAGGTGGGTGCTATTTGTTTGGTTGTAAAAGGCATAATCATCTTGAATATGAACAATAAAAAGATTCGACTGTCACATATGATGGTCGAATCTTTTTCGTTATAGGTCGCTTGTATTACATAGGTGTATATCCTCTTTAGAGGCCACTTTTTTTATATTCAAAATATGTAGTGAAATAAAACCAATAAGTCCTATTCCGCCAAAAATAAGCCATGGTGTATACATTCCGCTTAAGTTGGATGTAAAAGATGTACCGGTATAATTACCAATGATAAAACCAAATGCGAGTGATAGTTGATAAAATCCGAAGAAAGTGGCTGTATATGATTCATTACTGTAATTTGCAATAGCGATATCAGCGTTAGGTAATACGAGTGTTTCACCGATTGTAAATAAAATTACACAAATAAAGAGCCAATATGGGTGTTGAAATAAAGGAATGAGTAAAAAGGAAATACTCATTAATAAAACACCGTATTTAATAATCGAAAGTGTGTTGTATTTGTGGAATAATACCATAAATATGACGCCTGTTATCGCATTTATCGTAATAACGAGTGTAGCAAGTTGATTGCTATTACTAATGTTTTTCATATGAAGTGGAAGTGCGACAGTAAGCTGAGTAAACATAATATAGAAGAAAATCATGATAAAGGAAAACAGAAGGAAAGACTTGTTTTGTAAGATGGCCTGTATTCCTAATGTAATAGACGTGTTTTCAGTAGTGACTTGGAAGTGATTTTTAAGTAAGTAAAAGATAAAAGCAAATAACAGCATAAGAGATCCTGTTAGAGAGAAAGCGTAGAGTGGATCGAGTAAGAGTAAGAACCCTCCTGCAATTGGTCCGATTATTGCACCGCAATTAAAGCTAAGGTTTAAATATGTAAATAAATTTTTTCTCAAATGAGCTGGCTGTGAGCCAAATATAGCGCGAGCGGCAGGTTCGTAAAATGCAGTTCCGAAGCCAATAAGTGCAGAAGAAATAGAAATTGTATAGAAATCAGAGCATATTCCTAAAGCGATAAATCCGATTCCTCTCAAAAATAAACCAGCTATCATCATAATGATATAGCCTATTTTGTCAGCAATTAACCCTGAGAATAATGGGATAACTCGTGATGTAATTGTCATAACCGTCAACACTGTTCCTACTTGGACAGCAGAAAAATGAAGAAAGGTTAATAGATAAATAGCTAAAAATGCGTATACTGCAAAATATCCAAAAGACATAAAAAATGAAGAAATAAGCATGAAACGTATCGGTGTTGAGAAACTTTTCATAGAAATCCCCCTAATTATGTAACCAGTAAAATTATTTAATGGTTAACTATTTTATACTATAATTATACATAAAGTCAGAAAAAAGTAAATTTTAAGAAGAAGGTGGATCGAATTGAATCAAAACGCTCCAAATGAACTAGAATATATTCGGGAATTTTTAAATACATGGAGAATACCAAACGATACGAGAGAGCCAATTGATTTGCTGCAAACAAAAGAAGATATAAAGCTCTTTATGAAAGAATATTTTGATGAAGAGTTTCCATTTCATACGATAGAGGAATTAAGAGGTTTTCGAGAAGATATTCGGATGACAATTGAAGACGAAGGATCATTGCAAAAATGGTTAGAGAAATACCCATTTCATGTACATATAAAGGATGATATGAAAGGTATTACATATGAACCAGTATATGAAGAGAATGTGTATACAAAAATGTTAAGCATTGTGTTAATGTCAATTCAAGAAAATGTGTGGGGAAGGTTAAAAGCATGTCCAGATTGTCGCTGGGTATTTTATGATTATTCGCGAAATGGAAGTAAAAGATGGTGCGGTATGTATGCTGGAGAAGAAGGAGGAAGAGCATGCGGTACGATTGCAAAAGTGAAAAACTACCGGGCGAAGAGAAAAGGGCGATCTGGTTATGATATGTAATTAATATTAGAGAAAGAAAAATGGATGGGGGGAATGAATAATATGAAAGGCACACAAATGCTAGCTACAAATAAAAAGTGTTGGGATACAGTTGCACCTTATTTCTTTCAAGTGGATTGTTTACCGAAATACGGACCGTATACGGCATCTGAAGATGAGATCCATTTGTTCGATTCAATTAAAGATAAAAAGGTACTTGATATTGGGTGTGGAAGTGGACATTCGTTGCAGTATATGGCGGAACAAGGGGCAAAGGAATTGTGGGGACTTGATCTTTCAAGTGCACAAATTGCAATAGCGAATAAGACGTTAAAGGATTGGAATCCAAAGTTAGTATGCGGAGCAATGGAAGAAGAAGGAGATATTCCGAAAGGGTATTTTGATATTGTATATTCCATTTATGCATTAGGTTGGACTTCAGATTTAAGAAAAACGTTGGAACTGATTTATTCATATGTAAAGCCAGGGGGAAGTTTTATTTTTAGTTGGGAGCACCCAGTATATTCAAACTTACAGTATGGTACGGAAGAAGTTGCTATAAAGTCTTCTTATCATGAGGAAACGCCCATTACGTTTGAAACATTTAAAGGAGAAAATGTACAAGCGACATTATATAAGAGAAAAATAAGTACATACATAAATGAGTTAAATAGATCGGGATTTAAAATTGAGAGAATAGAAGAGCCTGAACCATCGAGCTCGCTTGATGGAGAACTAGCTGAGCCGTCTACGAAATATTATTCTTTATATAAAGCTAGAATGGTGCCAACTACTTTTATTATTAAGGCGAGGAAGTAAATTGTTTTATAAAAAGAAGCCTATCATTTCAAATAGATGAAATGATAGGCTTCTTTATTTTAAAAAAATGAGGTCAAAGGTGTACTTTTCTTATAAAAATGCATTTCATATAAAAGGTGTAATTATTTTGGGGAAGGGGGATTGTTGTGCGTCATCATAAAAAGTGCAAAAAATTTGGAGTGGCACTGCCTCTTCCGCTTATAGGAGCAACGGGTCCGACAGGTAATAGTGGTCCAATCGGTCCAACTGGAGGGCATGAAGGTCCTGTTGGTCCTACAGGGGTGACTGGACCGACGGGAGCAACTGGGCCCCAAGGTCCTCAAGGTATCAGGGGGATACAAGGTCCCCGAGGGACAACAGGAGCACAAGGGATACAAGGTCCCGTTGGTGATACTGGAGAGCAAGGAATTACTGGTCCGGTCGGCTTACAAGGTTCTCAAGGATTAATTGGAGAGCAAGGTCCTGTTGGCGATATTGGATTACAAGGTATGCAAGGAATACAAGGAATTACAGGCCCTGCTGGTAGTCAAGGTATACAGGGCGCCCAAGGAATACAAGGAGAAATAGGTGAGCGAGGAGAAACGGGTGCACAAGGAATGCAGGGAGAAATAGGTGTAACCGGAATATCAGGTGTAATGGGCCCTCAAGGTCCTCAAGGGGCGCAAGGAATACAAGGGGAGGACGGAACTACAGGTATACAAGGAGAAGAAGGTCCACAAGGAATACGAGGAATTACTGGAGAGCAAGGGCACCAAGGTGATCAAGGGATACAAGGTGTAACTGGCCCGCCTGGTTCTACTGGAATACAAGGACCTCAAGGTATAAGTGGAATAAGGGGGATAACAGGTGTAATAGGTCCTCAAGGTCCACAAGGAATACAAGGGATACAAGGGGTAAGGGGATCCACAGGTTTTCAAGGACCAAAAGGAATACGAGGAATAACAGGAGCAACTGGGTCGACTGGTACACAAGGTGCAGAAGGTCCACCTGGAGGACCAACAGGAATAACCGGTCCGATTGGTCCATCTAGTGGAGTGACTGGTCCATCAGGCCCGCCTGGTCCACCTGGAGGGCCAACAGGTCCAACCGGTGAAGCTGGTATTACAGGTGTAACTGGTCCTAAAGGTCCCCAAGGAGCGCAAGGGTTACAAGGAATAACGGGTCCCACTGGTGCTCAAGGTGCAAGGGGAGCACAAGGTTCTCAAGGGGTAATTGGTGTAGCTGGCGTACAAGGAGCACAAGGAATACAAGGAGCACAAGGAATAATAGGAGCAACCGGTGTAGAAGGCCCAATAGGCATACAAGGTCCACAGGGAGAAATCGGTCCAACCGGTGCAGAAGGTCCTAGAGGTGTGCAAGGAATACAAGGAGTAACAGGTCCAACAGGAGCGCAAGGAATACAAGGGTTACAAGGGATAATAGGTCCTACAGGCACAACAGGAGCGGTGGGAGCCCAAGGTCCACAAGGAATACGAGGAGAAACAGGAGATGCTGGTCCACAAGGTGCACAAGGAATACAAGGAGTTCAAGGAATAACAGGAGCAGCTGGAGTTCAAGGTATACAAGGACCTCAAGGAATACAAGGAGAAAATGGATTGACTGGTCCGCAAGGTGCTCAAGGAATACAAGGAGTTCAAGGAATAACAGGTCCTACAGGTGCAATTGGTTTACAAGGGCCTCAAGGACTACAAGGTATAGTAGGTCCAACAGGAGCGCAAGGCTCTCAAGGAATACAAGGAATACAAGGAATCATCGGTCCTACAGGTGCTCAAGGAATTAGAGGGCCTCAAGGGAATTTAGGAGAAAACGGGATAACAGGTTCACAAGGAGTGCAAGGGGCGCAAGGTATTGAGGGACCCGAAGGACCACAAGGAAATGTTGGGATTACGGGCGTAACGGGAGAAACAGGAGCGACAGGAGCCACAGGAGCGACCGGGGCACAAGGAATACAAGGCGTTCAAGGTATTCAAGGAATACAAGGAAGTACAGGAATGATAGGACCTACCGGTGCAACGGGAGTAACCGGAATACAAGGTGTGCAAGGTATTCAAGGAATACAAGGCCCAACTGGAGCGAGGGGAATAACAGGGGTTAACGGTAGTGTAGGTCCAGCTGGAGTCCAAGGTAGTCAAGGGCCGATTGGAGCTGTGGGACCTACTGGAGCAACGGGTAGTCAAGGGCCTATAGGTTTTTTAGGAATTGTAGGTGCAACAGGAGCGACTGGTTTACCTAGTGGTGGCGGTTATTTCTTTTCTACTTCAACGAGTGCAATTGCAGCGAATGCGTTAATACCAATTAATTCAGGAGCTACCACTTTTGGTTCTGGTGTCAGTTTAACAAATGCAACAACTGTAACGTTAAGTACGCCGGGAATTTATTTAGTAAGCTATTATTTTCAAGGCGATCCAACTGCCGGAAATGAAACAATTTCAGTGAGGCTTACTTTAAATGGAACACAAGTCGCAGGGAGTTTTATTTTTTATGTTACAGGAGGTACTTTTATATTAGAACCAGCAGTTTCGAATACGATGGTCATTGAAGTTACTTCTTCAAATGCAACTTTGTCTTTACAAAATGGTCCGTTAGCTATCGGGCATGTAACGACATTATCTGGTGTGATAACAGCTAGTTTAAATGTATTAAAAATAGTTTGATACGTTAGTTATAACGGGGGAGATGCTTGTGAAGAATCAAGATAAGTGTAGTAAGTTTCAAGCACCTATTCCTTTTCCACCGCCAGGTATTACGGGGCCCACTGGTCCAACCGGTCCAACTGGTGCTTTAGGTGGACCAACTGGACCGCAAGGAATACAAGGCGTACAAGGTCCAATCGGTCCAACCGGCCCACAAGGAATACAAGGAGTGCAAGGGGTGCAAGGAGAAAATGGTCCAACAGGCCCAACTGGTTTAACTGGACCACAAGGTTCTCAAGGTAATCAAGGACCTATGGGAGAACGAGGCCCACAGGGAATACAAGGTGTTCAAGGAATACAAGGAGAAAGAGGTCCGACTGGTCCAACTGGTATTCAAGGGGTACAAGGAATTCCTGGCCCAATCGGTCCGACCGGTCCAACAGGAATACAAGGCATACAAGGAATGCAAGGAGAAATCGGTCCAACAGGCCCAACAGGAATACAAGGAATACAAGGAGTGCAAGGGGAAATTGGTCCGACTGGACCAACTGGAAATACTGGTATACAAGGTGTGCAAGGTAATTTAGGAGGTAGTGGTTTACAAGGTGTAACAGGTATACAAGGTATTCAAGGTCCGATGGGTCCGACCGGTCCAACAGGTTCACAAGGAATACAAGGAGAACAAGGGCCAATGGGACCAACAGGCGCAACTGGTGTTCAAGGTTTACAAGGTCCACAAGGTGAGATGGGGGTAACTGGTCCAACAGGCTCTCAAGGAATTCAAGGAGTGCAAGGTGTAATAGGGCCAATAGGTGCAACTGGCTTGCAAGGGGATCCGGGTCCGACCGGCTCGACCGGTCCAACAGGGGTAACTGGACCAACTGGATCTGCAACGGGTCCAACCGGAGCAACGGGCCCAACAGGTCCGCCAGGAGGTCCAACCGGTCCAACGGGTCCAGCAGGATTACCGGGGGGTCCAACCGGTCCAACTGGAGCAACCGGAGCAACCGGGGCGACCGGAGCAACAGGAACGACTGGAATTCAAGGAGTGCAAGGAATACAGGGACCGACAGGAGCAACCGGTTTAACAGGTTTGCAAGGAGTACAGGGACCGATGGGGGTAACCGGTCCAACGGGTGATCAAGGAATTCAAGGTCCACAAGGAGTAATGGGATCAACCGGTCCAACGGGTTTACAAGGTCTACAAGGAGTACAGGGACCGATAGGAGCAACAGGCCCAACCGGTCAACAAGGAGTGCAAGGGGCACAAGGTCCAATTGGTCCAACAGGCCCGCAAGGAATACAAGGAATACAAGGTGAGCAAGGAGTAATGGGAGCAACTGGACCAACAGGCTTACAAGGTCTGCAAGGAATCCAAGGTCCACTCGGTCCAACCGGTCCTCAAGGTTTACAAGGAGTGCAAGGGATAAGTGGTATAACAGGTCCAACTGGTCCTCAAGGAATCCAAGGGATTCAAGGTCCACAAGGAGATATAGGTCCAACGGGAGCGACTGGAATTCAAGGAGTGCAAGGCCCAGAGGGTCCAACAGGTCCAACTGGAGCAACAGGCCCGCAAGGGATTCAGGGAATACAAGGGATACAAGGTCCAACCGGTCCACAGGGAATTCAAGGTCTGCAAGGAATTCAAGGTCCGATTGGTCCAACAGGCCCGACTGGACCTCAAGGCATACAAGGTATAACTGGCTCGACGGGTCCAACCGGTGCAACTGGAGCAACAGGTCCGACGGGAGTAACGGGCCCTCAAGGTCCTCAAGGAATTCAAGGTCCACAAGGAGTAACAGGCCCAACAGGAGCGACCGGCTCTACGGGAGTAACAGGTCCACAAGGAATCCAAGGAATCCAAGGTTCGCAAGGGATAACGGGTCCGACGGGAGCAACCGGAGTGACTGGAATAACAGGCCCACAAGGAATCCAAGGAATTCAAGGCCCACAAGGTGTGACGGGAGCAACCGGCGCAACAGGAGCGACAGGAGCGACTGGTGCAACAGGACCGACAGGAATCCAAGGAATCCAAGGAATAACAGGAGCAACAGGGGGAACGGGAGTAACAGGCCCAACAGGTGCCACGGGTCCAACAGGTTTAACTGGAGCAACAGGATCATCTGCTATATCTACAGGTGGTGGCTATTTCTTCTCTACATCAACAAGTACAATTGCAGCAAATACTAACATTCCAATTAATTCTGGATCCACTGTATATGGAACGGGTGTATCTTTAACTAGTGCTACGACAGTCACAGTAGCGACGCCAGGAATATATTTAGTAAGCTACTATTTCCAAGGGGATGCAAATGGTGGAAATGAGACAGTATCTGTTAGATTACTATTAAATGGAACGCAACTAACAGGGAGTTTTATACAAAACGTAACGACATCAACTGTAGTAATCGAACCAGCTATTTCAAATACACTTCTTGTGAATGTGACGAGTGCCAATTCAACATTAATATTACAAAATGGCCCGTTAGGTGTAGGGCATGTGACTACTATAGCAGGTGCGATTACAGCAAGTTTAAATGTAGTGAGAATTTTATAAAGAATATAAAAAACACAAGGAATGTCTTTGTAAGACACACCTTGTGTTTTTTAATATTAAATAAACATTTTCTTTATCTTTTCGGTTGAAAAATATGCTGAAAGAAGTATTTGTGATGTAAGTTATCTACAACTTTATTTGCTTGATATGTGCGTTGTTTTTCAATTCGTAGTCTTTGCTCCATCATTTTTATTGCGTGATCAGATAAACGTAACATAATACATTCTCCTTTTCTATAAATATAGGTGACTATTTGATATCGATCCCATATTTATAATTAAGGAGGCAAAATGTGTAACATAGGCAAAAAGCACCTTCCTCTCCCATTACGCTTACGAGGTTAGCTGTCGGACTCGGGAAGTGAGAGTTTCCCTACTTAAAAAAGATTCGCCCCAAGTAGCATAGCTACAAAAATGGTTCCCCCGCTCCAAAATTTGGACTCAGCAAAAGGTTTTATAAAGTAAAAGATAACATAAATAAATTGACGAGTCAAACTATTTATTGTTTTCTGATTTTTTAAGTGAGGTTAAAACCACTCCATCGGGTAATATGATATCCTTTACTTCAATAAAGCCATGTTTTTTATATAAAGACAGAGCAGGGGTGTTTTCTTTCCCTGTTTGTACAATATATGTTTTGGAAGGGGAAAACATGTCAAATACATACAGTAGTAGTTTTGTTGCAATCCCTTTATGAAAATGATTAGGGGATACTACTAAACGATGAATATCCACTTCCTCTTCGTCTACTTTAAAAGAAATAAACCCAGCAAGTGTATCTTCATAAAAATAGCCGTAGAAAATTTCATCACAGGATTGAATATCAGCTACAGTATCATAAAGGCGAGGGATAGCTGTACTATTTATATATTTTGCCTCAATTTCATAAGCTGGTATTTGAATGCTTAAAATAGAAGTAGCGTTTTTGTGAGAAGTTGTTATTAATTTTTGAATCATAGAGAAAGAACCTCCTTGTTGGCTGTATTTTCATAGATTTGACAAGATTTTTCTTTATTGGATATAATAATTATAATAGTTACATAACAATTTAGTATGAAAAAGAAATACACCATAATAGAAATGGAGGACTAAAAATGGGATGGATTATCACATTAATAGTTGGTGCTATTATAGGTGCAATTGCTAGTTCTATAACGGGTAAAAATTTCCCAGGTGGTATGTTCGGAAATATTATCGCAGGTTTATTAGGTGCTTCGTTAGGTGGTAGATTATTTGGATCCTTTGGGCCATCATTTGGTGGGATTCATGTCGTGCCAGCATTATTAGGTGCAATCGTGTTAATTCTTATTGTATCATTTGTAGTGAAAGCTGCAAGGAAATAGAGATATAGATTATGATGAAGAGCCCTGAATAAGGGCTTTTCATCATTCGAAGAGGTGGTTTCATTGGAGAAAATAAATATAAGAAAAAGAGATAAGTTAAGAAAGTTTTTTAGAGAACAAAATTATTTGGCGGTATTACTTGGATTTGCGTTATTGTTCATTAATATTTTATTGCTAACAAAAATATCATTTGTTTTTACACCGTTTATCGTATTTTTAAAAACAATTTTCTTCCCAGTACTATTAGCGGGCGTGCTATTTTATATTTTGCATCCATTCGTTTCGCTTTTAGAAAAGAAAGGTGTTTCAAGAATCGTATCGATAGCTTCCATATATTTAATCGTACTAGGGTTATTTGTATTTTTAGTTGTAACGGTTATCCCTATTATTAAAGATCAAATTGATGCATTAATTGATAACTTACCGTATTTTGGCCATGAGATTGAACAAGCAGCACGTAGATTCGGGGAAAGTAATTTACTCGGTAAAATTCAGGAGAATTTAAATATTAATGTTGCGAATATTGTAAAAGACTACACAGTTGATTTTACAAAGTCATTATCATCAGTAACTGGGAATGTAACTGGATTTTTGAGTACTGTTACAGAGGTTGTTTTAACATTTGTAATGGTTCCATTTATATTGTTCTATCTTTTAAAAGATGGTGAGCAATTGCCGAATCACTTTTTAAAGTTTATTTCAGAGCAAAGACAACCAGCAGCAATGAGAATACTAGATGATATGCATTATGCGATTAGTTCGTACATTAGAGGGCAAATTATAGTTAGCTTGTTTATCGGTATTATGCTATTAATCGGTTACCTTATTATCGGTATTAAATATGCAGTACTACTCGCTATTTTAGCGATGATTGTAAATATCGTTCCGTACGTAGGACCAATTATCGCCATTACACCAGCGTTAATTATTGCGTTTATTGATTCGCCAGGGATGGTTTTAAAGGTAATTATTGTAATGATGGTTGTACAATTAGCAGAAGGTAAATTTATTTCTCCGCAAGTTATGGGTAAGAAGTTAGATATTCACCCAATTACAATCATATTTATCATTTTAACTGCCGGAAACTTATTCGGGATTATGGGCATTATTTTAGCCATTCCAGGATATGCGATATTAAAAGTGTTAGTTACACACGGTTATAGATTTGTTAAGTTGAATACATGAAAAAAAGAGCTAAAACAGTGGGAACTGTTTTAGCTCTTTTTTATTAACAATTCATTTGCATATTGGCGCGCCCATTGATCCGCTTCCAATATAGCATCAAGTGAAGGATCTTTTACATTATGATGAGCTTCAACTGTTTTGTAAATTATTTTTTCAATATCGAAAAAGGCAATTTCATTTTTTAAGTATAGTGCATTCGCAATTTCATTTGCTGCATTTAATACAGCGGGAGTAGTACCACCGATTTTGCCACATTCATATGCGTATTGCAGACAAGGGAACTTCTCTAAATCTGGTTTTTCAAAATGTAAACTACCGATTTCTAATAAATTTAATTTTTCATAGGAAGAAGGTAGCCGAGCAGGATAGTGAAACGCATATTGAATCGGCATTCTCATATCAGGAGCACCGAGCTGTGCCATAACTGATCCATCAATAAATTCTACTAAAGAATGAATGATACTTTCTTTATGAATCATTACATCAATTTTTTCATACGGAATATCAAATAGCCATCTCGCTTCCATTACTTCAAAGCCTTTATTCATTAATGTGGCAGAATCAATCGTTAGTTTTGCACCCATTAACCAGTTTGGATGTTTTAAAGCGTCCTTAGCTTGTAATGTTTGCATTTCTTCACGTGTTTTATCACGAAAAGCACCACCGGAAGCTGTTACAATTAACTTCTCAATCTCTTTATTATTTTCTCCGTTTAAACATTGGAAAATAGCTGAATGCTCACTATCTACTGGAATTAAGCGACATCCGTTTTGTTTCGCTAGTTCAGTTACGATATGTCCAGCTGCAACCAAAGTTTCTTTATTAGCAATAGCGATATCTTTCTTCGCTTTTAATGCTTCAATTGTTGGGAGTAATCCTGAAACACCTACAACAGAGCTTAATACAAGATTTGAATCAGGGTGAGTAGCTACTGCAATTAAGCCATCAGTCCCGTGTGTAATTTTTGTATTTGCTGAAATACGCGTACGAAGCTTGTCTGCTAAGTCTTTTGTCGCAACGCTTACAATACGAGGTTGAAACGTTTTGATTTGTTGCTCAAGAAGATCGATATTATAATTTGCGGTTAAACCAACGATTTTAAAATGTTCAGGATGAGCTGAAACGACATCTAATGCAGATGTGCCGATGGATCCTGTTGAACCTAAAATTGATATATATTTCACCATGAAAAAACCTCCAAAGTTGTTTCGAATATTTCTACAAACCTATATAACATTAGACAATTGAAGTGGAAATTCCTGCTATATAAAATAGAAAATTAGGGTTTGTTTGGAAGTGAAATGTGATAAACTGTAAAAAATAACGAAAAAGCAATGAAAGAGAAGAGTACATATTCGAAACTTTTTAGAGAGCTGATGTGTGGTGGAAATCAGTAAGGGATGAATATGGAATGGGCTCTGGAGCTTCTAACTGAAATGAGTAGGTAAAGACGGTTACTTCACGTTAAGAAGTTGAAGTGAGCTATAATGATAGCTAATTAAGGTGGTACCGCGGGAGTCTCTCGTCCTTTTTTAAGGATGAGAGGCTCTTTTTATTTTGAGAAAGGAGGAGTTAGTGTGAGTGAGAAAATAATGTTAACAGGAATTAAGCCGACAGGTTATCCGCATTTAGGAAATTATATTGGTGCGATTAAACCTGCATTACAAATGTCAAAGAATAATGAAGGAAAAGCATTGTACTTTATAGCTGATTATCATGCATTAAATGCTGTTCATGATCCAGAGAAGTTCAGCAGTTATACGAAAGAGGTAGCAGCTACTTGGTTATCGCTTGGACTTGGAGAAGATGTTATTTTTTATCGGCAAACAGAAGTGCCGGAGATTCTAGAATTAGCTTGGATTTTAGCTTGCATAACTCCGAAAGGTCTTATGAACCGTGCTCATGCGTATAAAGCGAAGGTGGAGCAAAATAAAGAAGCAGGCTTAGAGGTCGATGCGGGAGTGAATATGGGGTTATACGCGTACCCGATTTTAATGGCAGCTGACATATTATTATTTCAAGCTACTCATGTACCAGTTGGAAAAGACCAAATTCAGCATATTGAAATTGCGCGTGATATTGCGACTTATTTTAATCATACATTTGGCACGACATTTACACTTCCAGAGTATGTCATACAAGAAGAAGGAGCTATTTTACCTGGTCTTGACGGAAGGAAGATGAGTAAAAGTTACGGAAATGTGATCCCATTATTTGCAGAGCAAGCAAAACTACGAAAGTTAATATTTAAAATCAAAACAGATTCTTCACTTCCAAATGAACCGAAAGAACTAGAAACCTTATTTACAATTTATAAAGAATTTGCGACAGAAGACGAAGTACAGTCATTACGTGAAAAATATGAGACTGGAATCGGATGGGGAGATGTGAAAAAAGAGTTGTTTCGCATTGTAGATCGTGAGTTAGCTGGACCTCGTGAAAAGTACGCAATGTATATGAATGAGCCGAATTTATTATATGAAGCGTTAGAAAAAGGTGCTGAGCGAGCAAGAAAAATCGCGAAGGTAAATTTAGTAGAAATTAAAAAAAGGATTGGATTTGAGAGGGGGCGCTGAGCGTTCCCTCGTTTTTCGATATAAATTATTCTTCATATTGATACGTAGAGCAAGGAGTTCGCACTTCTTTTCCGAACTTATTAGTTGCATATATGAAAAAGTATGATAATATAGGGTTACTTATTAAACGTGTTTAATAAGTTTAATTAAAGGTACTTATTAAAGGTGTTTAATAAGTGAATCTCATTCAATAAAAAAGGAGATGAATGTATGAAAACGGAGAAAGAAAAGATGGTGGCAGGAGAAATGTATATTGCGGATGACGAAGAATTGGTGGCTGATAGGGTGGAGGCAAAACGTTTAACACGCCTTTATAACGAGGCGATGGAGACAGGAGATGAGAGGCGTTTTACGTTATTAAATCAGCTTTTAGGTTCTTCAACTGATGGGAAAGCACAAATTAATCCTGATTTTCGTTGTGATTACGGCTACAATATTAATGTCGGAAAGAGCTTTTTCGCAAATTTCAATTGTGTGATTTTGGACGTTTGTGAAGTTCGAATTGGTGATAATTGTATGTTTGCACCTGGTGTTCACATTTATACTGCTACTCATCCATTACATCCGGTGGAACGAAACTCTGGCAAAGAATATGGAAAACCGGTAAAGATAGGTAACAATGTTTGGGTTGGCGGAGGCGCTATTATTAACCCTGGTATTTCAATTGGAGATAATGTTGTAATTGCTTCAGGGGCAGTTGTGACAAAAGATATACCTAATAATGTAGTTGTTGGTGGTAACCCAGCTAAAGTTATTAAAACGATAGAAGAGTAAAAGGTGTTTCATATGAAGAAAGATTTTGCGGAAAATGATACAAAGACGCTACTTGTCTCTCGAAATGCTCTATTCCTCTTATTTGCTTTGCCAGGTGTGGCATTTGCTACATGGATTTCTAGAACAGCAGCTACTCGAGATATTTTAGCAGTGTCAAATGCAGAAATGGGCTGGATTTTGTTCGGATTATCTGTCGGTTCAATAATTGGTTTACTAAGTGCAAGTCATTTTATTGACGGTAAGGGAGCTAGAGACGTTATTATAGGCAGTATGTTTTTTATGATTGTTGGATTGCTTTGTTTAGGTATTACTATTTATTTTGTTTCTAGTATGGGGGCTTTTGGTAGCTTACTAGTATTTGGAGTAGGATATGGATTAGCAGAAGTCGCATTGAATGTAGAAGGTTCTGCCATTGAGCAGAAATTAGGAACAACTCTTCTTCCGAAATTCCATGGTTTTTTTAGTATAGGAACTTTAGTAGGCGCGCTTAGTGGTTCTGCCGCCATCTCGCTTCACATCCCAATTCTGTATCAATTTCTTGCGATTTCGGTCATGTTTGTATTACTTGTATGTATGTTGTATCGTTTTCTTCCGCATGGGACAGGAAAGAAGGAGAAATCGCGAAACAAAAAGCGAGCGAAGCATACTTCCTTACGTATGGAAAGAAGGGTGCTTTTACTTGGTCTTTTCGTGCTTGGAATGGCATTTGCAGAAGGGAGTGCAAATGATTGGCTACCTATTGTGATGGTAGATGGACATGAGCAAAGTATAGTGACAGGTTCTATTATGTACACTATTTTTGTATTGGCAATGACATTAGCTCGAATGTGCAGTAGTTATTTTCTTGATCGATTCGGTCGTGTCGCGGTTATGCGTGCTACTATTATGATGGCGATTATAGGAATGACAATCGTCATATTTGGGAGTAACTCATATTTTCTAGCACTTGGTGTAGTACTGTGGGGGATTGGTGCCGCGTTAGGTTTCCCGATTGGGCTTTCTGCTGCTGGAGATGACAGTGAAAATGCGACTTCTAATGTTGCTGCAGTTTCTATCATCGGTTTTACAGCGTTTTTAGTCGGACCACCATTTTTAGGAATACTTGGAGAAGCATTCGGAATACGTAATGCTTTGCTAGCTGTTTTATTATTTGTTATCTTGTCTGGAATTGTATCGTCTGTTATGAGAGAGAATGCATCGAGTTAAATACGGAGTGCCGCTAGTAGAAATATATCATCTCTATTGCTTTAGAAAATGATGTATGATATATTGTCAACGCAACTTATTAAAAGTGTTTAATAAGTATGTTGATTAAGGTGGTGAGCGATTTGAGTGAACAATTTGTTACTCAAAAATCGATTAAAGAGACGATCCTTCGCGGCATTCGTACAGCTCTTCTAGAGCGAGGTAGTGCAACGAAAGTTGAACTTAGTAATACATTAGAAATCAGTTTTCCAACGATAAGTAAATTTATAGAAAAAATGAAACAAGACGGTGAAGTCACTTTAGCCGGTTTAGATGATTCAAGTGGTGGAAGAAGAGCAAAACGATATGAATATAATCCAGAATATATGTTAGGTTTAGCGATATTTTTAGAAAAAAATGAGACGAACTATACAATTTTTAACTGTTTAGGGGAAGTAAAAGAACAAGGCAGTACTTCAAGTGCATTAATTGATACGGGTCTAAGTGTATTGACAGAACATATAGAAAGTCTTATAGCTACGTTTCCAAAGATAAGTTCAATCTCAATTGGTGTTCCTGGTGCTGTCGATAATGGGCGTATTTTCTATATTCCTGGATATGAAAAGTTCCAAAATTTTAATTTGAAAAGTCACTTGGAGGAACTGTTTTCTATACCAGTAGTAATAGAAAACGATATGAATGCTGCAGTGCTCGGCTATCATAAAAATACTGGAAACAATGAAAATTCCTCTCTTGTATATTTGTATTCAGGTCAAAATGGCCCAGGTGCGGGGATTATGGTAAATGGAGATGTCGTACGCGGAAGCACATTTTTCTCAGGAGAGATATCTTTCGTCCCGCAGTACGATAATAAAAATTTCTTGCAAGCTTTGAGAAGTGAAGATTCGAATAATCCAGAGGAATATAATATAGATGCTATTACTCGTTTAATAGCTACATGTATAGCTATTATTAACCCTCATGGATTCATCTTCTGTGATGATGAAGTGAACCAAATTGTTATAGATCAGATTGTAAAAAGTTGTCCACAGTACATTCCGGCAGAACATATTCCGAAAATAACAGTGAGCAACTGGAAAGAAGATTATTTATATGGGTTAAAAAGCCTTGGACTTGATCTTATGATTACGAGAACAAATAAAGAAAATTAAATGTACTGGCAATGAAGCATCCAATTGCCAGTTGAATAACATAAAAGAAAAGGTGTCGATTATGAAAATTGAGCATGTAGCAATTTGGGTGAATGATTTAGAAAGAATGCGTGATTTCTATAAACAGTACTTCGGTGGTGAAGAAAATAGCTTATATCACAATCCGAAAAAGCAGTTTAAATCTTATTTCATAACTTTTGAAGGCGGTGCGCGTCTAGAACTTATGAAGCAGGTAGGGATAGACGAGAAAGTACAAACACAAACAATAGGATATGCGCATATTGCTTTTTCAGTAGATAGTAAAGAAAAAGTGAACGAATTAACTAATACATTAAGAGAAGCAGGATACTCAGTGTTAAATGGGCCGCGTACTACAGGGGATGGTTATTATGAAAGTGTAGTAAGTGATCCTGAAGGAAATCAGATTGAGATAACAATCTAACATTATATTTACTAATAATTGCTAAAAAATAAAATTTTGTTGTTCCCCCAAATGTGAACGAGAAACCTATTATTTCTGCAGAAAGGGGGACATAACGTTGAGTGAAATCATTTTTATTTTCTGTATATATCCATTGCTTGTTTGTATTGTTTCAATAGCTGGAGCATATAAAGTAGGTACATTTTATGTGATGCCAATAGTAACATTTCTTATTTTTCTTATGTTAAATGTTACAGTGCACGATCCAGCATTTTTCTTTTGGGTGGGCATGTATACTATTCTTTCATTTATTGTTTCTTATATAACTATCCTTTTTATAAAGGGATATAAAGTTGTAAAAAGAGAGCGTTAATATCATTTTGGGGAAATAGGGATTTACGGTGAACGATAACAACCTCATTTCACGTTGTAATGACGGGAAATGAGGTTGTTTGATTTCTATTTTTTATTGGATTGATGAAAATCGCGAAGAATCTTCTCAATGACTGGATGAAGATTACTAGGTAACTCATCAAGCGGAAAGAAGCGTAATTCTTTCGATTCCCTTTGATCGCATACAAGCTCACCGTGGAATTCTCGGCAAATATAAACAACGAGTACACCATGTACTTGATCACCATTTGGATAGATTTGAAAGAAGTCTGGTCCTGAGTATGTACGGAATAATTCTGGCTCTTTAATAATAAGTCCAGTTTCTTCAAACACTTCTCGTTTTAAAGCATCTTCTAACGTTTCGTTATATTCTAGGGCACCGCCAATAATGCCCCAGAGGTTAAAATCTGTACGGAACTGCAGCAATACTTCATCTTTTTCATTTAATATAATGGCGTGTGATCCTATTAAAATAAGTGGATGATTTCCTACTAGATTTCTCATATCTTCAATATAACCCATGTCATTGCTCCTTGTATTTAATAATAGTTAGGAAGTTCTTTTAACATTCTTTCTGTTTTACGTGCTGTAAAGGCTAAGTTATGGTCATCTTTCGTTCTGAAAAATAATGTGCGTAAAAAGGTTTTAATATTGGCACATAAAATACAATACTCAGTAAGCGAAAGGCGTTTTCTAATTTGAGGAAGCCTTTTTATTTTTTTTTGAATAATAGAAATTAACTCGTTTTGAGGAAAATCATGATACAGCATTGCTAGTAATGGAGTAACGATGCGCTCATCTTCGTTATTATGAAAAAGGTCAGATGGAATAAAGATTTTATTTAATAAACAATGAATTAATTCTTCGTACCATTCAAAAGTGGTATACGTATTATGAACAATTTCAGTAAAGGCATCAGATACGTGAGCAAGACAATGAGCCCATCCTTTATTTTCGATATAGCCCCGAAAATCTGTTTCTAAGTTTGTGTAAGTAATGAGTTTATTTTTTATTTCTTCGATATCCTCCTCTGTACAAAAGTAGTGCGAATTAGCGAATTGGAGTATTAACGCAATTAACGAAACAGTGTAAGAACGTGTGAAAACCCCATCTGTATGTGGGGAGTAAATGTCACAATATAAATACTCATCACTTAAACAAGTTTGCAGAAGTAATTTCAGCTGATCGTCCATAAGGAATTCATGATGAATGAAATGCGCAAAACATTTATATATAAGTTGGTAACGAACGTAGCTATCAGTCGTTCCGATATACTGAAGCATGTTCAAAGTTAACTCATTTACGTCTATATGTTGCAGTTGCGTATAGTCATTTTGTTGTATAAGCTCTAACTGTTGTTGCAATGCTGTAATATCCACTGGAGAACCTCCTCCGCACTTTAAAGATGCGATCTTTTCTAGTATTCTATATATTCAAGGACAATCCTGCTCATGCAAGGAGAACGATTAGAAATTCGAGTATGATATAGATGAGGGAAGAATATGACGACGATAGAACAGTTAGAAAAACATTTAAAAATAAGAAGAAGTGCTTCTTCTATTATGATAAAAGAAAATAATGCAGAGATTTTTACAGAAGAGCAATTAGAGGAAATGATGCAGTATTGCGTTGCCGAAGCTAAAAAAGGTGGATTAGAAAAACTACATTTTGAAATCTCTTCAAAAAGTCCAAATTATGATGTGTATAAAAAATGTTTTGAAACGTATTCATTTGAATATGTTACGGAAAACATGATTGTATTTAAAGATATATACGAAGTAGAAGATGTAGAAAGTGAAATTGATTTTAAGCTTATTGAAGAAGTTGGAGAAGAGGCTTTTTATTCACTGTGGAATGAAGCGACGGGAGAACCAGTTGCTCATGATCAATTTGTGCATATGATGCTACAAGAAATTGGTGAGCAATGGAAAGAACATTGCTTAACAGCAAGTGTCGATGAAGAGCCGATAGGAATTGTAATCCCGCATATTGAAAGAGGTACGTTAGAAGAAGGGAAACTTATGTACTTCGCAGTTACTCCAAATATGCGTAACAAGGGATATGAAGCTGCACTATTTGCAGGTGCGATGTTTGTCTTAAAGGAAATAGGTGCATCTTATTATATTGGTGAGACAAATATACAAAATGAGTGGATGAAGGATGTTTTTGAAAAGAACGGATGTCAGTTGCTGAGTTGTACTGAGCGGTATGTGAGGGAGTTTTAAGATATACCCTGGGACACATCTAGTGGGAACCCGTGTACAAATTTTGAACAAGTAAAAGAACTTTTCGCCTGTTTGTAAGATAAAAAGAAAAATGAGAACGACAAAGTAGATATTTGTATAATAAAATAGAGTAAGATTTGACTATAAGAGAAAGCGTTGGTGAAAGAATGGGACAGCAAAGACATTGGTTACAAGCAACTGTAGAAAGAAATAAAGATAATACGTTACAAATAAAGTGGGAAAATAATATAGAGGAAGTTCGCATTTACTGGAGTACTTCGCCAGATCATATTGAAGAAAATGGAGAATTACTTGCAACTGTAAATGGAGAATTATCATATACAATTGAAAACCCGAGTGAAAATGAACGTCCATATTTTAGATTAGTAGGAAGTAATGGACAAGCAGTAACAGTAGCTGAGCGTAGACTGCCATTACAAGGCGCGTTTAACTTCCGTGATATGGGAGGATATGAAACGACAGAAGGCCGTAAAGTGAAATGGGGCAAATTATACCGTTCTGAAGAATTAGCAGGACTAACAGAATGGGATATTGCGTATTTACAAAAGTCTGGTTTAAAGTTAATTTGTGATTACCGTACAGACTTTGAAGTGAAGCATAAGCCGAATCCAGAAATTACGGGTGCTCGTCAAGTGTGCTTACCAGTTATGCAAGACTTAGCGAAAGATCTAAATATAAATGAATTTTTCCAAGTTGGTGACCTTTCTATGTTAGGAAAACCAGGTGAGTATCTTGTGAAAATGAATCAAGATTTCGTAAGTGGTAACGAGGCATTCGTGAGCTTCTTAAACTTAGCGCAAAACCCGGAAAACTTACCATTAGTAAACCACTGCACAGCTGGAAAAGATCGTACTGGATTTGGTTCAGCGCTTTTATTACTTTTACTAGGTGTACCGGAAAAAACAGTAATGGAAGATTACTTATTAAGTAACGGATTCCGTGAAAAGCTAAATGAAAAAATGATGGCCTTTTTAGGTGCGAAATTACAAAATGATGAGAGCAGAGCAATATTAGGTGCAATGTTTGAAGCGCGCGCCGAATATTTACAAGCTGCGATTGATGGAATCCAAAAGCAATACGGATCAGTTGAAGCATACGCCGAAAAAGCTCTTGGCTTTACGAAAGATTCGTTAGAAGAAATGAAAGTGTTATTGCTGGAAGATTAATAATGAGAAGGAGGCTGATTTGGATTAGCCTCCTTTTACTATTGTTGTTATAATTAAGCTATGAGAATATAGGAGTTGAGGAAAACATCATGAAATACAAAGTAATACTATTCGACGTAGACGATACATTATTAGATTTCCCTGAAACAGAAAGACACGCATTACACAATGCGTTTGTACAGTTCGGCATGCCTACAGGGTATAATGATTATCTTGCAAGTTATAAAGAGATTAGTAATGGATTATGGAGAGATTTAGAAAATAAAATGATTACGCTAAGTGAATTAGCCGTAGAGCGATTTAGACAATTATTTGTACTTCATAATATAGACGTAGATGCGCAGCAATTTAGTGATGTATATCTTGAAAACTTAGGGAAAGAAGTACATCTTATAGAAGGTGCAGTGCAATTATGTGAAAATCTACAAGATTGCAAGCTAGGTATTATTACAAATGGATATACGAAGGTGCAACAATCAAGAATCGGAAATTCGCCTTTAAGTAATTTCTTCGATCATATTATTATTTCTGAAGAAGTTGGTCATCAAAAGCCAGCACGTGAGATTTTTGATTATGCATTTGAGAAATTTGGAATTACGGATAAATCAAGTGTACTTATGGTTGGAGATTCGTTAACTTCTGATATGAAAGGCGGAGAAGACTACGGCATTGATACATGTTGGTATAATCCGAGTTTGAAAGAGAATACGACAGATGTTAATCTGACTTATGAAGTGGAGAATCTGCTACAAATTTTAGAAATTGTGGAGTTGGCAGGAGAAAAAGTAGCCTCATTTTAATTGTGCTGATATTTGTCGAAAAATCGTTGATATATTATAAGTTGTGATAGATATATTTGAAAAATCGCTCTTATAAGTTCATATACTAAGATATAGAACAAAAAATAGAGCTACTATACAAGGTCATTCACGTGTTATAGTGCGTGAATTAAATATGCGTATATAAATAGTTTCCCAGCGTGATGCGATGTCATGTATGATTAGTGTAACAACTAGAGGTGAATAAAGGATGTTAACGTTTTTAATTGAGTTAGACAAGAATCTCCCGCAGAAGGATGAGCCACGGTATGTTGCTTATACAAATGGTTTTATCGAAGGGGATTTAACAATTTGTATGGGTGACAGAGTATTTTTTCAAAAATCATGTATGAAGGTTGCAGAGCTGGGCATTTATTTAGGTCAGTGGATGGAACAAGTTCAACACGGGCAAAACGTGCCTATGAAATATGAAACGGCTGACCGTGAAGAGGTCATTCTTGGCTTCTTCTATGAAGAGGATCATAACCAATGGAATGTTTCTTCCAGCTGGCAAGAATTTGAACTTCAAGAGCGTATCTCTACTGAAACATTAGTAGAGAGCGTTCAATGCTATTTATATGAGCTAAATAAGGAACTGCGTGCGATAGAATATCCTGTGACGTTTGATCAGTACTTAAGAGGAGAGCGAGTGATGCAGCTTTCTTACAAACGACCGTGTGATAGCAAAGCAGATACGACGCCGATAGAGGTTTATAATGGAAGCGAGCAAGTAGGCGTAGTAAGGGGCTATTATAAAAATACGCTGATGAGAGTGCTGGATTTTATTCCGAAAATTGGTAGTAATATCATTTATGAAATAAAGGATAGTAAGAACAATATTCACGTCATTGCAAAGGATGTAAGTAGGCAGCGCCAAAGAAAGATTTTAGTAACGTACATCGATAATAATGATGCAGAGCATGAAATACTTGTATGTGACGGAAAGTTATTGGATGCAAATTTTATATTTACCTTTACATATAAGGCAGAAGAATATGTTGTTCATAAAACTTCATTTGGAATGGGAAAATTATTACGAAAAGGCTATTTAATCGCAGATTGGAACATTCGTCTTGAGGAAGATATGTATTACATCGAGATGAATGCATATGATGGAGATTACATGGAGGATCAATACTTACTATTAGGCGTATTTCATGCGGTTTTATATGGATAATCTATGAGAAATACCGTCATTCTTCTTGGAAAGAATGACGGTATTTTTTATTTATCCTCAAAAATAAAAATCTCATCAATCGTACTATGAAGTGCCTTCGCTATATCGTGAGCGAGTTGCAATGAAGGATTATACTTACCTTTTTCAAGGTGGCTAATTGTTTCACGGCGTACACCAACTTGCTTCGCTAAATCTTCTTGTGTCATGTTCAATTTTGCGCGGTATTCTTTTATCTTCGTTACGAACGCCATGGTGCATCTTCCATTTCATCAACAGGTTTATCATAAAAGAACATAGAAAAACCGAACGTAAGAATGAGTGTGCCGAAAATAAGAGCGATATCAATTTCTTGTAGCGCCGGGTTTGGAAATAACATTTCAATAAATATAATGATAGCGGTAGTTAGTAATGTAACGATAAATGCATTGCGACACGATTTATTGACAATTTGTTCAAACAGTTCATCGTGTTGAACTGTTCTATACGATGTGAAAAAGGAGAAGAAACAGAACATAGTAAACAATCCTTTTTCATAAAAAAATCCGAGGAAACCGAAGAAACCGAGAAATCCTAAATATTTTATCCAAGTTGTTTTCATGATAGGTCCTCCTTACGTTGTTAGAAATAAGTCACGTTATGTTACAAATATATCACAATTGGATAGGAATGGTAATAATAGTTTTCCAGTTTGCTTCATAATAATAGTAAAAAGAGGAAATATGCTGCGAAATAAAGAGGATAATATTGTAAAATGGTTGTAAGGAGGGGGAGGAAGAAATGCTAACTTGGATCATGATCGTTGTATTACTTGTAGTGATTACTGTCATTGCGACGGTGTTAATTGGGCGGAATGGTGATGCAAATTATAGCAAAGCGACAAAGGGGAATATTAAACGATTAACAATGATTTATATTATACTAGCTGTCGTTTTAGTTGTTGGATTAGGGGTGTATATTTATTTTAAAGGTTAAATAAACTGAAAAATGTAAAAATCTTAAAATAGAAGTATGCTATAATATCAATATAGTTATTTGGTAATTAAGGAAAGGATTGGATGGAATGATTGAAATTACGAATGTGTCAAAAAGTTATAATGGGTCTACTTATGCAGTAAAAGATTTAAGTTTATCTGTACCTAGCGGCGAAATCTTTGGATTTTTAGGACCAAATGGTGCGGGTAAATCCACGACAATTAAGATGATTACTGGCATTCACGGGGTGGACAAAGGGACTATTACGATTAATGGAAAAAATATTATGGAAGAGCCGATGGAAGCAAAGAAGACGTTTGGTTATGTGCCGGATAGCCCAGATATGTTTTTACGTTTAAAAGGAATTGAATATTTAAACTTTATGGCTGATATGTATGAAGTGCCGAAAGAAGTAAGACAAGAACGAATAGAGTCTTTAGCGAAGAAGTTTGATCTTTATAATGCATTATCTGATCAAATTCAAAGTTATTCGCACGGTATGAGACAAAAAATCGTTATTATTGGTGTGCTCGTGCATGAACCAGATGTATGGATTTTAGATGAACCGTTAACAGGGCTTGATCCGAAATCTGCATATATTTTAAAAGAAATGATGAGAGAACATGCGGATAAAGGAAAGATTGTATTTTTCTCTACACACGTATTAGAAGTAGCGGAAAAAATATGTGACCGGGTTGCTATTATTAATAAGGGGAATTTGCAGTTTAAAGGAAATTTAGATGAAATGAGAGATCATTTTAAATCCAATGAATCACTTGAAAAAATGTTCTTGGAGATGACGGGCAATGAGTAAAATTTGGACGTTAACGAAGGTACTATTAAAGTTAAATTACGCAGATTTTATAGCAGATAAGAAGAAGCGATGGGCGTATTTATTTTCATTTGCAGCTATTTTATTTGTTGGATTTTTAATATTTGGTTCGATGACGCACGGAATGTATGAAGGTCTGAAACAATTAGGGCAAGGGCCGGGAATGATTATTGCAATGGGACTTGCGATTGCGAGTATATGGGTATTTTTAATGAGTATAACGAACATTTTAACTGTATTTTACTACAGCAATGATATTGAAATGTTACTGCCGTTACCATTAAAACCAGCGCAAATTATTTCGGCAAAATTTTTAACGGTATTAATTACACAATACGTAATGAGTTCATTTATTTTATTACCAATCTTCATTACGTACGGTTTAAAAAGTGGCGCATTTATTACATATTACATATATATGATTTTTATTTACTTACTCTTCCCAATCGTGCCGTTAGTATTAGCTTCGTTACTGATGACAATTATTATGAGGTATACAAATATAGCGAAAAATAAAGATCGAGGAAATATATTTATTGGAATCGTAAGTATATTATTTATTGTAGGAATTAACGTATTTATGCAGTGGAGAAATAAAAGTGCGTTTTCTGGAGATGGGGCTGCGGAATACCTTGCAAATAATCAATCTTCTCTTTTAGTACAAATGACAAATTATTTTCCAACTACATATTTTGGAGCAGTGGCATTAGTAGAAAGTGCAAATTGGAAGGGACCTTTATATGTAATAATCTTTGCAGTTATTTCATTTGTCTTCTTTGTGTTGTTTTATTACATAGCAGAGCGTACATATTTAAAAGGGGTTATTGGACTTTCAACGAGTACAGCAAAGAAACAAGTTATTTCGGCGGAAGGTTTACAGAAATCAACAGTACAAAGTTCGCATTTAAAAGCGTATGTGAAAAAAGAATTTAAAACGTTATTCCGTACACCACAATTTTTCTTAAATTGCATTGTACAAACTTTCGTTATGCCAATTATGTTGTTCTTTATTTTATTTGTGCAAGATGGAAATTTAAAGTTTATTACAGAGTATATTAACAATCCAAAGACAACAGGATTTGCAATTGGTGTTGGCCTTTGTGCATCGTTATTTTTAATGGGTAGTAACGTCATTGCAACAACGTCATTTTCGCGAGATGGAAGCTCTTGGTTTGTAAATCGTTATTTACCAGTAAAGGCTTCGGATATCTTTTTTGCGAAAGCAATCACTGCTTGGTTAATTAATGTGATTATTTTAGCAGTATTCGGTATTACGATGGCAGTTGTAGCTGGGATTTCTCCAGTCTTTATGATACTGTGGTTTTTACTAAGTGCGAACGGGTTGTTATTAATTAATTTAATCGGAACACGCTGGGACGCGCAAACTGCAGATATTCATTGGGATACAGAGCAGAAATTATTTAAAAGTCGATATACAACTTTGTGGAATTTTTTAGCTAATATTTTAATAGCTTTAATTATTGTGGGGGGAGTAAGTGTATTATACTTCTTCCTTCATGTCGGACTGTGGGTTATGTTTATCGTTTTATTTGTAATGTTTACGATTGTAAATTATATCTTTATTAAAATGTTAAAATTAGGTGCTGAACGTATACTGTCAAATATTCAATAAGAAGATAGATCCTCTGTATTCATGCAGGGGATCTGTGTATAGATGGAGGAGAAAAAGGTGAAGAAAATAGCAATTGTAACAGGGGCAACTCGTCTGAATGGAATTGGTGCAGCTGTATGCAAGGTGCTTGCTCAAAAGGGGATAGACATTTTTTTCACGTACTGGCCAAAGTATGATAAAGCGATGCCATGGGGAATGGGTGATCAAGAACCCTTTTTGCTGAAAAAGGAAATTGAAAGTTACGATGTTCGATGTGAAATGGCAGAAATCAATTTATCGCAGTCTTATTCGCCAAATCGTTTGTTTTATATGGTATCAGAACGGTTAGGTGATCCATCTATTCTAGTTAATAATGCAGTATATTCTACTCATACGAGAATTGAGGAATTAGATGTAGAGCAGTTGGATAAACATTATACAGTTAATATTCGGGCTACTATGCTATTAAGTTCATTGTTTATAAAACATTATTCACTTAAAACGGGCGGGAGTATTATTAATCTTACTTCAGGACAGTCAGTAGGTCCAATGCCAGATGAACTAGCATATGCAGCAACGAAAGGGGCAATTGAAGCATTTACAAAGTCAGTAGCACCAGTTGCGATGGAGAAGGGGATTACAGTGAATGCTGTAGATCCAGGACCGACGAATACAGGATGGATTACAGAGGAGCTGAAGCATCATTTAGTATGGAAGTTCCCGCAAGGTAAAGTAGGAGAACCGGTGGATGCTGCGCGCTTAATTTCTTTTTTAGTAAGTGAAGAAGCGAAATGGGTTACTGGGCAAGTCATTCACTCGAATGGTGGTTATTCATAAAAATATTCTGTTAACAAATGTTGAGAAACAAAAAACGAAAGAAAATTTTATTTTTTTGTATAAATAAAATGTCAAGAAACATAAAAATTTGATAGAAGAGTATATCGTCATATGAAGATAGTAATTCTTAATGTGACAATATACTCTTTTTCTTTTACTTGCGAGTAGAAAAATGAAGTAGAAGAAACTCGAATATTAAAATGAGTTTATCAGTTTTTGTACGTATTATTATGAAGATTACTGTCGGAAAGATGGTAATTCGTATGAAAAGGGATTTTTTAAGGGGGAATCGAATCGTAAAGGGGAGGATAAATTATGTAAAACATAGGGGGATTTATATGAAAATGAAAAAGGTCGCTATCGCATCGATAACAATTGGTACTATGCTTACTATGGCAGCTTGTAGTCCTTCAGCAGATAAAGAAACGGAAAAGAAAGAGCAAGTAACTGCGCAAAATGATGGAGAAGCAAAAACGACAAGTGCAGATGAAGCGTCAAAAACAACGAAAGATACTGAAAAAGAAACAAATACTTCTTCAAATGAAAAAACAGATAAGGATGCAAAAAATACGAAAGAATCATCAGGAACAGAAAGTAATGGCAAAACGTCAACTCAAAACGAGAATGTAAAAACAAAAGAAAAAGAGACGACAGGAAAAACGAATGATCAAACGACTAGCGGGAAAACAACAGATTCAAGCACAAGTACAAACAATAACGGAAAGACAATGAAAGATCCGAAGAAAAGTGTTGCTGTGAAAACGAATGTTAAAGAAGTTGTAGCATTAATTGATAGCTTGGACAAGCAGTTAGCTGCTAATCCGAAATTGGAAACAGTGAATAAGCTTGGCAAACAAATTAATGAAAAGTGGGATGTGATTGAAAAAGAGCTAGAGGCATCACATCCGACGGATTCTAAAACAATCGGTCAAAGTATGTATCCGTTAATTGTAGGAGCGGAGAAAGAAAAAATCGATATTAATAAAATGAAATCTTTAACGACGAAAACGAAAAAAGATTTAAATCAGTTATTGACGAAACTTTCGTAGTTTCAAAAGCCTACTCGTGTGAGTAGGCCTTTTTTGGTTGTTATACTGTGCATAGTATAACTTATTTATTTTCATTTTCAATTACGATGCGAAAAGAACTGAATGCTTGTTGACTGACATAATCTTCTTCGCTAACTTTAAAAGGAAATGGAAAAGCGACGAGTTGAAAATTACTTTCCTGATCCACTGAAGGCAATATGAAATTAAAGATTTGCCTCGTTTCAGGTGCAACTTTAGTATAAACGACTTTTCTATTGTTAAATATTTCAACTTGTTTCCAATCTTTAAAAGCCACGATTGCGTAAGTCATTTCATCATTCGTTTCATTACCGTTTGATAGGGTTAATTGCTTGCCTTCCTTTTCAAAGAAGACAGTTTGTAAGTTCTCTTCACGGTTCGTAACAAATAATGGTTCGTAAAGACCATCTTTTAAAATAGCATCTGGATCTATAAGGGAGAGTTTTATTTTTTCGCTTTCTTTCTGAGGAGGATGCATTGAGTATCGCATACTTAGAATATCTTCTAAAATAGCTGCTTTATTTAAGTTATTATCTTTTAATTTGTATTCAGGTTTTTTAATTATTAAAAAGGTTAATTCACTTGCATTAGGAGAAGTGTGTAAAGAGATTTTCGTAGTCATTGAGCTGTTTGGTTTCATATCAAAAAAATAGTGTGATATTTCATTAGTAGTATCTTCTATTTTAAAAGGTTTTTGTTCGTAATCTTCTAGAACAATTAATCCATATTTTCGGTTTTCGTTAATAGTATGTACGAATGATAATGATACATTAATTTTATTATCCTCACTAGTAATTGTGCTACCGTTGTTAATATGTTGGCCTTGATTATCCTTCAATCCGTAAGAAATAGTATTGGTTTGTTGCTCTCTCTTATTTTCTTTAGAAGGTGGATGAGGTTGTATGATTGAAGTATTGAACAAAATATAAATTGTAAGTAATGAAATGAGTAAAACACCGATAATAATATATATTTGTTTCATAAATAGCACCTCAATATATGTAAAGTATTAGAGAAAAAAGATATGCAAGATGCATATCTTTTTTCTCTTTCTTACCAGAAGGCTTTTGTTTCGTGATTCACATCATTATAACCACTTAATTTATAGGTATGATTACCGATAGCGTAATCATCTCCATAATAAACGCTTGTGTTGGTCGCTGTAGCACTGACAAAGGATGATTTTTTTGCACTATTACTTTTCGTATTTACTAATGAGCCATCGCCATTGAAAGTTCTTGCTTTTGCATAAACATAGTCTTCGGTCGTAGTTGATTTCGATTTAGCAACTGCATATGGGTTACCAAAAAAGGGAGTATATACGCTAATGTTAGAGTCATTCTTAGGTGCAGCTGCAACAGTCAAACTAGGAACACTAGATGTTTTTGTTGATTGAATTGTATCAAAGTCAACTAAAACGGGCTGCCTGTCTACAGTATCGACCTCTGAAGCACTTGCGTTATTAGTAAAACCAAAACCTAAAACCGCTAACCCTAAAGTTGTCACCGATAAAGATTTTTTCATATTCACTAATTTTCCCACCTTTTTAAATTTTTGAGTTCGAACTCAATTCATACAATATATGAAAATTTCGAAACTCTCAATGGTTTATCCCATACTTAACTTTTCTTTTACTTTCGATTCAACATGTCTTCATTTGCAAAAAAGCGAATATATCTTCTAATGCTTAGCCAGCAAGGGATACAGGTTTAATTTTATGAAATTCATGTAAATTTAAATCTATTCATGTCAGAATCTCTGTTATTTTTAAGTTCATATGGGAAACTTATTAAAAAAAGGATGGTGACAAAAATGACAATCGATCGAATTTGTACAATTGGACCCGCAAGTAATAATAAAGAAACATTAGCACAGTTAATAAAGAATGGTATGAAAATTGTTCGACTGAATTTATCGCATGGCACGCATGAAAGTCATAAAGACATCATTCGTTTAGTGAAATCATTAGATGACTCTATTAAATTTTTGGGTGATGTACAAGGACCTAAAATAAGATTAGGTGAAGTGAAAGGAGGGCAAATTACACTTCAGGCAGGAGATTCTTTTATTTTACATACACAACCAGTTACAGGGAGTAATACAGAAGCGAGTGTTGATTATGAAGGAATTGCGAATGATGTGAAAGTAGGCAGTAGAATTTTAATTAATGATGGAGAAGTTGAATTAATTGTTGAAAAGATAAGTACGGACAAAATAGAAACGAAGGTAAAAACAGGTGGCAATATCTCATCTCATAAAGGAGTTAATTTACCAGATGCGGCTGTTCGTTTACCAGCTATTACAGAGAAAGATAAAAAAGATATTCAGTTTCTTTTAGAGGAGAATGTTGATTTTATCGCATGTTCTTTCGTAAGAAAACCTAGTCATATAAAAGAAATACGAGATTTTATACAACAGTATAAAGAAACGTCACCTAATTTAATTGCAAAAATAGAAACGATGGAAGCAATCGAGAATTTTCAAGATATATGTAAAGAAGCAGATGGAATTATGATTGCAAGGGGCGATTTAGGAGTAGAGTTACCGTATCAATGCATTCCACTTTTACAGAAAATGATGATTCAGGAATGTAATCGAACGAATACATATGTCATTACAGCAACACAAATGCTTCAATCTATGGTAGATCATTCTATTCCAACAAGAGCAGAGGTGACTGATGTGTTTCAAGCTGTACTGGACGGGACGAATGCAGTTATGCTTTCAGCTGAAAGTGCATCAGGAGAACATCCAATCGAAAGTGTGAGAACATTACGTCTCGTTTCAGAATTTGCGGAGCATGTTAAAAAAGATGGACCTTTTGCGATGAAAGATGTACTGGAGTTATTGCATAAATCACTGAATGAGTGATGAATAAAAAAAGAGGGTGGATATGCATCCCCCTCGTGTTTACTCTTGTTCTTGTTCATCTAAAATCTTATCAAAAGCAGCAGATACTTTATCAAACTCTTCATCATTTTCAATGTATGAAAACTCATTATCTTCTTCTACTTTTAAAAAGAAAATATCAATGTCTTCCTCAGTTTCTGTTTGGATATCTTCAACAAAGGCAACTGCAATATACTCTGCGCCTTCGACATCCATCGCTCCAAGTACTTCTACTTCTTGCTCTTCGTTATTCTCATCACTAAGAGTAAACACTTCGCCAACTTCAATATCAGACATATTCATTCTCCTCCTGTTCGACTCTAAAAATAGAGCACTCAAACTGTATACATACTAACATATCTTTCCATGAAAAACCAAATTCATACGTAAGAAAACAATTGATTCTTCTTTAGTATGAGTATACAGCTATTAGGAGCATTATTTGTCTGTGCTATATTACTTAATCCATTCAACAATTGTATCCATAGTCTGTCTTGTTTTATCACGCTTTGGCTCTTCTTTACGGTAACCAAAGGCAACCATAACTGATACTTCAAGATTATCGCCTTGTATAATGCCTTCTTGACGAAGTAAAGAATCTACTTCCTCTTTATCAAATCCTTCTATTGGACAAGAATCAATACCGATTTGAGCTGCGCTCGTCATCATATTACCTAAAGCGATATAAGATTGCTTGGATGCCCAATCAAATACAGCACGATCGGATTGTAATAAGTTAAAATCTGTTTCCTGGAACTTTTTAAAGAATTCATATCTAATTTTTTGAGTGTCTTCAGGCAATCCAATAATATCGTTCATCATATATTTAATATACTCTGCATCATAATGCATATCTTTAATGTTTCTTGAAAGAACAATAACAAAATGACTAGCTGTTGCAAGTTGCCCACCAGCGCCCCATGAATACGGTTGTAGTTTTTCTCTTAATTCTTTATTTTGTACGACAATAAATTTCCAAGGCTCATATCCAAAAGAAGAAGGAGATAATCTGCCTGTTTCTAAAATGAATTTGAAATCCTCTTCTGAAATTTTGTGCATAGGATCGAATTCTTTACATGCATGTCTGAAATGAAAAGCCTCCATAATTTTTTCTTTTGTAATTTCTTTTGTATTTGTCATAAAAGTTCCTCTTTTCATGAAATTATTTTTGTAAGTAAATTATATTTTTAAAGTAACATAGATACAAGTACGCACATTTATGTGGTATAGTATCAAAAAAGATACTAATGTTAAGGGAAGGGATTTATTATGGATTGTCCAAACGAAAATAATATAAATTACCCATTTTTAAATAAATATTCTTGTCCAGTTGAAGCTATGGTTGAGGTGATTGGAGGGAAATGGAAAGGGGTAATTTTGTATCATTTATTAGATGGTACAAAGCGGTTTAATGAATTAAAAAGATTAAAACCAAATATCACACAAAGAATGTTAACACTGCAGCTGAGAGAACTTGAAGCAGATGGCATCATACATCGCGAAGTATACCGTGAAGTGCCGCCAAAAGTAGAATATTCATTAACTGAGCTTGGTGAATCTCTTCGTCCAATGATTTTATTAATGATGGAGTGGGCAACTCATAATATGGAGAAGGTTTTGGAGAGTAGGAATACGAAAAATAATAATTAAGAGTTGAAATTGGTATAGACGAGATATGTGAAATAGTTGTAGAAATAAAAGGTGTTTCCATACGTGAAAACACCTTTTATTTCTATATTTTTACTTTTTAACTTCAACTGCTGAAGTTGGAAAGTTATTTAAGTTTGCAATTTGACCATACCAATCAGCATGTTTAAAAACAACACCTTTTCCATATCCTTCAGTTGAAGTACGTTCCCATAGTGTTGTTGAATAGCTAGCGGTAGGGGATGCTGTACGTACAGAAACAATTTGATTTTGCCAACTAGCAGACAAGTTTTTATAACCGCTACTTAGAGAAAAATACTCGCTACCTTGATTTGTGCGTTTATAGAAGTCTGTACTACCAGGTCCGCTTCCTCCAACACCAAGGGGAGTGATTGAATTATTCAACCTTTGTTTATCTTTTTCAATAAAAGACTCTAAACTTTCTTTGCTCGAAAATCCATAAGATAACCAGTCTCCATTTTGATTTTGTTTCGGTAGAACTAACGTTATTTTTACGTCTTCCTTTAATGGAGCACTCAATTTGTTAAACGAATCAACAGTCTTTTCATCTACAGTTACATATTCGAAAGAGGAAATCGTATAATCTTTTTCGGTACTAGCTGATACTGATCCCAGTCCTCCAGTTAACGACAAAACAGTTAATAATGCACCTGCTACCAACTTTTTCAGCATGGATTCATCTCCTTCAAACTTAGATTTTTTACATAACTAAAATGTATGTTAATTTGAATGTTTTATAAATATTTAGAAATTTATAAAAATTAAACAGAATATTCTTTTATTATTCTGGAGTAAGGAAAGTAATTAAAAATGAAAAAAGGTTTACTTAAAAAATAAATCCTTTTTGGGGGGTAGCAATAAAGTTAGTGTGTGAAATTGATTTTCCTTTTTGCCGACCTATCTCAAAACTCTATGGATTAAAGTTTCATTTTATCCATCTATGAATCACAAACTTCTTTTGCATTCATAGAAGCAGCATCTAATAAAAGGAAAATGGCTGCTATAATATGTAGAAGGATTTCTATATAAGGAAAGAAGGCAACTAGAGTAACGATAATACCTATATAATGAGTGTACGTATTCATGCCTGCTTGTTTAGCTAATAAAAAAGTAGTGATATGTAAAGTAATCAATAGTAGTAAAGGTATCCCATATAGGTTAACAAGACTTGGAAATAAATAATAACAAGGAATTAATAAAAGGTGATAGATTCCTGTGATCCACTTTAGTGCTTGTATGTAAGTTTTCAAAGTAAATCCTCCTAAAACAATATATATCTATATATTACTAAAAATAACAGGTAATTGGATATTATATATTTTTAGTTTTAAGTAGATTATAATTTTTTTATGTAAACTAATTATTGATTATCTATAAAATAGAAAAACCACCCAAACGAGGGTGGTTCGTATTATAAATAACTACTTAAAGAAGAAAGGGAGACCTTCACCTCACTACCTTCCTTCATATTTCGCAGCATAGCGGTTTCTGTACTAAGTTCTTCTTCCCCAATAATAAGCACGTAAGGGATATTCTCTTTATTGGCATAATTAAGGGCACGTTTTAATTTGCGTCCTGCTAGTTCTAGTTCGACTTTTAAGGAAGTGGTAGAACGTAATTGCTGGGCAAGTTGTAAGCAGTGTAATTCTGTCCCGAGTGGGATGATAAATAGATCCGCGGTAGATGATATCGTTTCTTTCTGTGATAGTGCTGTATAAATAACGTCTAAACCGAATGAAATACCGACTGTTGGATAGTTCATATTATCACCACGGAATGCTCCGATAATGTTATCGTAACGGCCGCCGCTACCGATGCTGGATGTAATCGATCCATCTTTTAAAAAGATTTCATATACGGTACCAGTATACATTGTGAGTCCTCTTGCTAAAAACGGATTGAATATCGTATTTTCATTTATTCCGAGAGCGAATAAATATTGCTGTAATTGTTGTAATTCGTTTACGCCATCGGCAACGAGTTGGTTATTGAAAGCTTCTTTAAAGTCAGCAATTGTAAGCTTTAGACAAGATAATACAGTATTACATATCGTATCAGCCATTTCTTCAGTAATTCCGTGCTCTAATACATCTTTTCGTACACCATCAATCCCAATCTTTTCGATTTTGTCTAATGATAAAATTACGTCACTTGTTAACTCAGTAGGGATGTTAATGGCCTGAAGAATACCATTTAACAATTTTCGGTTATTATATTGGATTGTTACCTCTGATTTTAACGTTCGGAACAGCTCAAGTGCCATGCTCATAAGTTCCGCTTCTGCCATGACTGATTCTACACCGACTATATCAACGTCGCATTGTATAAATTCACGAAATCTTCCTTGTTTAATGGGGCCATCTCGAAATACTTTCCCAACTTCATAACGTTTAAAAGGGAGGCGAATATTCGGATTCATCGCCACGACTTTTGCGAATGGAATAGTTAAATCGTAACGTAAGGCAAGGTCACGTTTTCCCTGATCCTCAAGTGTATATATTTCTTTTAAAATTTCATCGCCACCGCCGTACTTGTAAGACATAAGCTCATACATATTTAACGTCGGTGTCTCTAACGGTTTGCATCCGTATCGTTCAAACGTATCTTCACAAGCCCTTTTAATTTTATTTCGCAGCACTTGCTCCTCTGGTAAATAGTCTTTTGTGCCTTTTACATTTTTCATTTCCATTGTAATCACTCCTTTTTTAAATTAAAAAAAGCTATGCAGGTATAAAAATACCCACATAGCTTTATGACCGCTTCGTGGGTCAACAGGAAAAGCCCTGTACCCACGAAGAAAAATTTTTCTTCGGATACACGGCGTTACGTATGATGATGAAGTTGGAAAGAAGTATTAAAAATTCGCATTACAAATCTCTCCTTAACATAAGTTTTTCCAAATTATATCAGATGATTTTTGAATTATCAATATTTTTAGTTTTGAAATATACGTGAAGTTATGTAGGAGAAATGGAAAAGGGTGTATAATAAAACTTAATAATATGAAATAACCTTTTAAGGAGAACGTTATGAAAAAAGATAAAACAAATGCGATGCGAATATTAGATAAAGAAAAAATTGAATATTCGATGATGTCATATGATCCAGACGATGGGAAAATTGATGGCGTATCAGTAGCCGAGAAAATTGGACGAGAAGTGAGAGAAGTATATAAAACATTAATCGCTCAAGGGAATAGTAAAAATTATCATGTGTTTATTATTCCGGTAGATGAGGAACTAAATTTAAAAGCTGCCGCAAAAGCAGTAAGTGAAAAGAAGATTGAAATGATTGCTGTGAAAGATATTACGAAAGTGTCAGGATATATTCGTGGCGGTTGTTCACCAGTCGGAATGAAGAAGTTATTTTCTACATGTATTGATGAAAGTGCCCAATCACTTGAAACGATGATAGTAAGTGGCGGGAAAATTGGTATACAAATTGAGCTTAAAGTAGATGACTTGGCGAAAGTGACGAGAGCGCAGTTTGGTGAGGTAACGAAGTAAATATATATAGAAAAAGAAGTTCTGATTTTATGGGACTTCTTTTTATTTTAGGAAGATTTTCATTAACGATTGCTGTAGGGTAAACTAGTTTAGCGTATAATGTTTTTTGCGATGGAATCTATTTGAAAAGGTTTTTTTCTACCCAATCAACCTTTAAATACGAACGTTCAAGAAAGTTTTACAAAAAATGTTCATATTTTAATTGCGCGCACATGAATAGTTTGTTATATTATCCATATAATAATTTTGAATAACATTACTCGTATATACTCGGTAATATGGTCCGAGCGTTTCTACCTAGTTCCCAATGAAAGAACTGGACTACGGGTTAAAGTATTCGGTCGCTCTGTGTAATGTGCGCTACCGTTCTATAATGTAGCATTGGCCTCATCTTTTGCTTCATTAACTTTGACTACCGTAGTTCTAGAAAGTAGAGGTTCTTCTACAATTTCTAGAACTTTTTTTGTTTGGACCAAAAGCATCGAGTATAGAAAACAACAAGAGAAAGAGGAGAGATTATTTATGAAAAAGAATACGTTGGAAAAATGTGCTGCCCTTGTAACTACTGTTGCATTGTCATTCTCGATACTTGCGGGATGTGATGCGAGTCCGAAACAAGTTGAGGCAAAAAGCAATCAAAAACCAATCTTAATTCAAGGGCCAATGCCGATAGAAGCAGAAAAGTTTGCGAAAAGGCTAAAAAATGTGAAAGAAGAAAAGTCTGGAACTTTTGTATTTTATAAAGGAACTGTCGACAATTATCCTGTAATCGTTGCGAAAACAGGTAAAGGAATGGAGAATACAGCAGCTGCTACAGCGGTGGCTATTGAAAAATATAAACCTACAGCAATTATTAACCAAGGAACATCAGGTGGACATGATCCAAATTTAAACGTATTTGATATTGTGTTAGGAAAACAAGTTGCAAATATAGGTTCATTAAAAACAACCAATAAGGATGAGAACCAAGGAATTGAGCCGACAAAATGGATATCTATGGACTTAATGGCTTCTGAAGGAAGTGCAGGAGAAGATCCAAATGCTGAGAAAATCCGATACTACGAAGGAGATAAGGAATTACTTGCAGCGGCTCATGCAGTGAAAGATAAGTATACAAAAGGTAAAGTAGTTGAAGGTACGATTGGTTCAGCAGACGTTTGGAATAACGAAGTTGATAGAATTAAGTGGTTCCATACAAAATACGGTACATCTGTAGAAGAAATGGAAGGAGCTGCAGCAGCTCAAATCGCAAAAGCTTATGATGTCCCATTTTTAGGAATTCGAGTGTTATCTAATAATAAAACAAACGGCGGGAAATACAACCCAAATACAGCAGCGGCAAATCAAGAATATGTATATGAAGTAGTTAAAAAATATATAGATTCAATGCAAAGTAAATAGTAGTAGTTCTGTCCCAGCATAAACGTCAAGTAACTGTAAATGATTTCGAGACGGATAGACTTGTCTTAGGAATGGTAGTTGAGAAAGAAAAGCTTGTTTCTTATAAAAAATGTAAGAAACGAGCTTTTTTATTTAAAATAAATTGGATAATTAAACTATAACATCAATGTGCATCATTGAATATCATAATAATATAATGGGGGTGATGTTATATGGCTCTTACTACAGGACCAATTGAAAACGTAGGAAATCAACCTGCTAATGCAAATAGAGTTAGGGTGAAGATCCTTAACCGTACTGCGGGCCCGCTTACTGGAGTAGCTAGAGTTTTTAGACTTGACGGTTCATTAGTATTAATTGAACAAGTAAACTTCAATGTGAATTCTAATGCTTCAACTTTTGCAACTCTAAGTTTAGTTCATCCTGCTTTTGGACAAGCATTTGAATATGAAGTTCAAATTGTTCCTAATCAACCTGGTGGACTATATAGTGTTTATGGACTAACAGCTGACAGTGTTATCATTACTGCACAACGTATTGTTAACTCAGAATTGACACAGTTTCTTTAATTAAAATAGATTGGTGCCTACATGGTATCCAATCTATTTTTGTACGTATTATTCAGAGAAAGAAAGGTTTTACACAAAAATAAAGACAGTTATGGAAAAAGGAAAAGTCGAGCTATCATCTTGATTTTTATTATTTCTGTCTTAGACCGTATCTGTTTTGTGGCACGGTTTTCTTTGAATGCTTTTTATTCAAACTGTTTTTTTTAAGTATTTATCAAATATGCATTATTGCATAAATAAATTTAAATTTATAAGTTAATATTAAACTACTTTTTAGTTGTAAAGAATATGTTAATAATCTTTATAAGAGAAGGATATTCCTTGTAAAAAGTGAAATTGTTTGGAATGTGAATAAACAAAAAGTTTAGAAGTGATACAGACTGGATAGAGTCTTGTATTAAATAAACAGAAAAGGGGTATGGGTTTCTAAAAGGTTTCGGGGGTTAGAAAGCATTTTTTAGTTAGTAGCTTCAAATTATATTTTAAAGGGGAATGGGTATATGAAGTTTCGAAATACAAAGATTGCTATGATTACACTATCTTCATTTTTTATTTTAGGTTCTGCATCTCTATCATTCACAGATACTATACACGGTGAAGTAGCTTCTGCATCAGCACAAGAGATTATTGTAAAAAGTTATGACGATACATATTATAATAACGCAATAGGAAAAACGGGCTTAGAATTAAAGAAGGAACTGCATAATATTATTGATAATCATACAAAGTTATCATACAGTGCGGTTTGGGAAGCACTAAGAGATACTGATGAAGATCCAAATAATAAAAATAATGTGATACTCTTATATACTGGTCGTTCGCAAGGGAAGCTTACGAATGGATCAGGAGTAAATAACTGGAACCGTGAGCATGTTTGGGCAAAATCTCACGGTGACTTTGGAACGACTGCAGGACCTGGAACAGATCTACATCATTTAAGAGCGACGGATGTATCTGTAAATAGTTCACGTGGAAATCTAGATTTTGATAATGGTGGTGTGAATCATTCTGAAGCGACAGAATGTAAATATGATAGTGATTCTTGGGAACCTCGTGATAGTGTAAAAGGAGATATCGCTAGAATGCTGTTTTATATGGCTGTTCGTTACGAGGGAGACAACGGCGAAATAGATTTAGAACTAAATGAAAAAGTGAATAACAATAAAGATCCATACATGGGGAAACTATCTGTCTTATTAAAATGGAATGAACAAGACCCGGTCGATGATTTAGAGCGAAAGCGTAATGAAGTGATTTTTACAAAATATCAACATAATCGCAATCCTTTTATTGATCATCCTGAATGGGTAAATAAAATCTGGAACTAAGATTTTTAAAGGTATTATAGTTTGATAAAAGGGATTGATCATTATGATCAATCCCTTCTTATATTTTTACTAGAATAAATGATTTTAATAGGACTAGTGAGGGAAATAGAATAGATATTTATATGGAACGATAGTACTTATTTATCTAGTTAAGTATTTAGTAAGGTCCCCACTCAATATTCACCCCAACAATAAGAAAAACAAGTCCAATGATAAACCAAATGAGTGCAAGTGGAGCCATGAAACGAATCCATTTTCCATAAGAAATCCCGCTCGCTGCGAGAACGCCCATTAAAACACCAGAAGTTGGATTTAAGCAGTTTACTACACCTTCTCCAAGCATAACAGCTTGTACTGTAACTTGGCGTGTAATGTGCATGAAATCAGCTAATGGAGCTAATATCGGAATAAAAATAACCGATTCTCCTGTCCCGGATGAAATGAGGAAATGTAATGCGGCACTACTCACATACATGCCGATAACACCAAATACAGGGCTTTGTCCTTCGAGAGCTTGTGCGAGTTGGTTAACGATTGTATCAAGTAATTTGCCTTGTTCTAAAATGACTGAAATACAGCGAGCCATTCCGACGATTAAAGCACCGTAGATAAGATTTTGGCAGCCAGTTAGAAAAGTGGATGCGATATCGTTTGCTTTCATGCCACCTATTATTCCTGCTGTAATTGCAATGAAAATAAAAGTAGCGGTCATTTCTGCGTCCGTCCAATGTAGACGAAAAGCGCCTATTAAAAATACAATTAACGATAAAGCTGAAACGAGTAAAATTAATTTATGACGTATCGTCCAAGGGACTTCTTTTTTCTCTGTTTCTTTTTCGCTTGAAAGAGCGTTACTGGGAAACCAGTTGTCGCCAAGGATGCTTCCTTTATTTGATTTTTTCAAGCGTTTTACATACCAATTTATATAAAGGATAGTGGCAAGTAAAAAAGATATATAGATTGCGGTGCGTAAACCAATCCCGGAAAACATCGGAAGTTCTGCGATCTTTTGTGAAATGCCTAAAGGTGAGGGAGATAAAATAGTAGCATTAAAACCAGCATAAGTACCTAAATAAATAATTGCTACACCGACGATAGCGTCCCATTTTAACGTGCGTGCAACGATGATGCCGATGGGGATAAAACCGATAACTGAGTTAACGATAATACCAGTCGTTCCAAGAATAGAAAAAAGCGCAGCAACTATACAAATGAAAAGTAATTGCTGATTACGAAATTTGTTAATAACATGATAGATTAAACCGTCAAGAGCACCTGTTTTTTCAAGAATTGCAATGGCTCCACCTGTAAATAAAATTAGAAAGATAATAGGAGCAGCGAGTGTCATTCCTTTTTCAATAGCGGTAAAAAAAGAAACAAATCCTACGGGTGATTGCGGAACAGAATGGTAGCTACCTGGTATTGTCGTTGTAACGGTCCCGTTTGTAACCCTTTTAAATTCTCCAGCAGGAACGAAGTACGTAGCAATGGCGCAAAGTAAGGCAATAAAAAATAGTAGTACGTACGCATCAGGCATTTTAAACTTTTGTTTACTAGGTTGTTTTTTTGCCTCAGTTTGTATTTGCATAAAATCCCTCCTTCTTCACTTTGTTAATTTTTAATATTCTGAATTTAATCCGTGAAATAGATTATAATAAAGGTAGCTTCTTAAGGCAATAGTTTTTGTATCCTTTCCCGTACATACAAATTATTGCAATATTAGACAGGGAAACGATAATAAGCCAAGAATATGTTATGTAGAAAGAAAAAGGAAAAGAGGGAACAAGATGTGGAAAACTACTGATCTATGTGATGAATTTGAAAAGGAATTACAAATATGTCGCCAGTCTTTTCGGTCTTTTGGGAAGAAAGAACAATTCCACGGGAAAATTGCAACTGTAAAAGTGAAAGATGATAATGTACTAGTGAAGGAAGGATTGCAAACATTACCAGAAGGAACAGTATTAGTTGTTGATGGCGGAGCGTCTACGAATTGTGCTTTACTCGGTGATAATTTGGCAGCTATTGCGGAAGAAAGAAAGCTAGCAGGAATTATTGTGAATGGGTATGTTCGTGATTCTAGTGAACTAAAGAATATTAATATTGGTATTTTAGCGTTAGGAACGATGCCAAATAGAAGTGTGAAAGTAGGAAAAGGAGAACGAAATATTTCATTGCACTTTGGACAAGTAGAATGGAATCCAAATGAATATGTCTATGCGGATGAAGATGGCGTCATTATTAGTGAAAAGAGTTTACATAGTTAAGAGTTAATAAGTTATTATTCTTAGAAAATAAATCCGATAAAGCATGGACAAAATTCTTTGTCAATAGTAAAATAATACAGAAATTTAAAATTTACAGAATGTATAGGTTTATCGTTTTACGATAACTTAAATGGGAGTAAGTTGTGCCAAGAAAAGTGAATGTTATCACAATGATACGTTCATAAACAAAATTATTTTTCCTATACAAATATAGCCGCGAATGATGCGGGTAGGAGGTGTTGTACATTTTTGTTCGACACTTACAAAAAGAGAGTGTCAATCGCACGCCCTTGAAGGGCCTTTTTTTGTGTAAATGGTAGTAAGGGAGGAAATTTTGGGATGGCAATGTTGAAAAAATGGCTGCTTACGTCGTTAATGGCAGTGACACTTGTATTTGTTTCTTTTGCGAATACAGTACATATTACGTTTGCTGAAGGAAATACAGCAAAACTTGCAATTATTGGGGAATCACAAAAAGGCATTATGTTATGTCCGAAAGAAGAGCAAATTAAAGATGGGGAAACAGCTTTAAGTTTGCTGCAAAAGGTCATGGGGGACAAAGTAGAATCTGAAACGATGTCGTTTGGAACATATGTAAAAGGAATCGATGGTTTAATGGCCGGGGCTACAAGTGCTTGGCTGTATGATGTAAATGATCAGTCTGCAGAAGTCGGAGCAGATAGTTATAAATTAAAATCTGGAGACGTTGTTGTCTTTCGTTTTGTTTCAGACTGGAGCAATATAAGCCAGGAAACATTGAAAGAAACGTTAGATAAGTTCGGAACGTGTAAAACAGAAGAACCTAACGGTGGCAAAACAGAAGAACCAAAACCAGAAGGTCAAGACGGTAAAACACCAGATGGGAAAAATCAAGGTGACCAAGACGGTAAAACGCCAGATGGGAAAAACCAAGGTGATCAAGACGGTGAAAAACCAGATGGGAAAAACCAAGGTGACCAAGACGGTAAAACGCCAGATGAGAAAAACCAAGGTGATCAAGACGGTAAAACGCCAGATGGGAAAAAACCAGAACAACCACAGCAAGAGAACATTCAAGTTCCAAGTGCACAATTAAATGAAGCCATTTCTAAAACATCAGACAAGATGTTACAAGATGGAATTGAAAGTGATTGGGTAGCTGTAGCGCTTTCTCGTTCTGGAAAGAATGTGCCAATTGAGGCAAAATTAAATTATGTTAAGTCAGTAACTGAAAAAGTAGAAAAGCGCATTAATCGTTTTTCAGCGACAGATTTAGCTAGAACAATTATTATGATGAATGCAATGAGTGCAGACCCTAAAAATGTAGGTGGACATAATTTAGTTCAAAAATTGTATGAGTCAGATAAAGTGAATTCTGTTACAGGTTATGCATTTGCTTTACTTGCATTTGATACGAAGAAGTATGAGATTCCAGTTGAATCAAAATGGAACAGAGTTGCTCTAGTGGAAGCACTGTTAAATAATCAGCATACAGACGGTGGATGGACTTATAATAGTTCAGGTAGTAAAGATAGTGCTAGTAGCGTTGATGTAACAGGTATGGTTTTATCAGCATTAGTTCCTTATCAAGAGCGATCAGATGTGAAACCAGCTATACAAAAAGCTGTTGCGTATTTATATAACGAACAGCTGCAAAATGGCGGTTTTTCAGCTGATGGACAAGAAAATTCAAATAGTACTGCGCAAGCAATTATTGGATTATCACTTGTTAAAGATGTAGATCAAAATCGTCTTCATAAGGCAATGCAAAACCTATTATCATATCAACTTTCAAATGGTGAATTTAAATGGTTACCAAGTGATCAAAATGGTAACGGAATGGCTACAGAACAGGCTCTTTTAGCATTACTTCAATTTAAAGAAATGGGAAAATCTATTTATGATTGGTCTAATGTAGACGCTGGTGATGTAATTAAGCCAAAACCGATTGAAGAGCCAGAAAAGGTCGTTGAACCAGAAAATAATGTAGTAGAAAAAGAAGTTACTGAAGAACCGAAAGAACAAAACCAAGTACAACAAGAAACAAAAGATGAAAATCTAAAAGTAGTTGTAGATAGCGAACCGGTTAAGAATAAAAAAATCGGAAACGGTAACAGTCTACCAAAAACAGGAGCATCTTCTCATAGTGCAGCAACAGAAGTAGGTATGGGTGTATTATGTATTGCTTCTGCATATGTATTATGGAGACGTAAAGCAGCTTAACAAAAAATTAGGAGCAATTATTTGCTCCTAATTTTCGTATGAAAGGTGAGATATAGGATGAGTAAGGTGAAATGGTTCATTTCTTTACTGCTTTCGCTCGGGCTACTTGCCGGATGTGAAGAGGCAGCTGTAAAGCCTGAGAAGAAGGTAGAACCGAAGCAAGAAGAGGTAGCGAAACAAGAAGAACAAAAAAATGAAGCGAAGCCGGAAGAAAAAACAGAAGAAAAGCAAGCTGAATCAGAGCAAAAGCAGCAAGAAGAGCAGAAAGAGAAACAAGAACAAAAAGTAGAAGAGAAGCCGAAAGAGGAAAAGCCGCAGGCACAACCAGAGGTAAAGAAAGAAGAGAAACAACAGGAACAACCGAAAGAACAGCCGGCTGTAAATAAGCAACCAGAGCAGCAACAAGCACAAGAAGAGAAACAACAACCGAAAGCACCAGAAGTAAAAGAAGAAGCAAAGGTTGTGAATCAGCCGAAAGAAACACCGAAGCAGGAGCAAAAGAAAAAGTCAGAAGAGAACAATAGTGTACCAGCTCCACCAACACCGGTACCACCACCAAACCCAGTGCCACCACCAGTACCACCAGTACCTAAAGCAAAACAAGTAACAATCTCGGTAAAAGGAAATAACGGATATATAATGGGTGCGAAAAAGATGGATGTACAAGAAGGCGATACAGTGTATAAAGTATTGCAACGTACAGGATTAGATGTTGATGCAAGCGGATCTAGAGATAGTATTTATGTAAAAGGTATTAATGATTTATATGAAAAAGATATTTCGGATACTAGTGGTTGGAAATATCGTGTGAACGGTGCTTTTCCAAACCATAGTGCTGGTGTAGCTACGGTAAAACCAGGAGATACAATTGAGTGGGTATACGTATTACAATAAGAAAGGCATTCGGTAAAGGGCTATGAAAATAAGTTTTTCTTCTTTACATCCTTTTGTGAATTTTTTCTATTATATCGGGGTGATGATACTATGTATGATGTGTCTTCATCCTCTTTTTTTAATTGGAGCAATAGTATTAATTATTATGTTAAATGTGATGCAAGGAAATAGCGAAAAGATAAGAAAGATGCTACCGAGCACAATTGTTTTCTTTTTTATGGTAATTTTATTTAATTCGTTATTAACGCATAGAGGTCGAACTACGTTGTTTTGGTTAGGTGATAGCCGTATTAAGCTTGAGGCGATTATGTTTGGAATAGTAATGGGGTTATTACTAGTTGCAGTTATGTTTACGTTTGCGTCATACAATGATATTATTTCCAGTCATAAATTTTTATATTTGTTTTCAAGAATTTCACCGAAAGTTGCATTGTTAACGATGATTACAGTGAGATTTGTTCCTTTGTTTATAAGGCGATTAAAGAAAATCACACTCGTTCAAAAGACGAAAGGTGTGCAGGTAGATTCAGGTTCGATAATTGAACGCGTCAAAAATGGTATGCAATTGCTGCAAGTATTATTAATTTGTTCATTGGAAGATGCACTGCAAACGGCAGATTCTATGCAAGCTCGTGGATTTGGTGTAACGAAACGTACGACATATATTCGCTATAGAATGGAAAAACGAGATTGGTATACGCTCAGTTATTTAAGTATTCTATTTATAATTGCTATCATATGTAGTACGTATGGCGGAGGAAAGTTAATCATTTATCCGAAAGTCGAATCTATTTTATTTCAGCAATACGATGGGATGATGTTTATCGTATTTACGATGTTTATTAGTTTACCAATTATAATGGAAGGAAGGGAATGGTTATGGTGGCGCATGCAGAAATAAACAATTTATCATTTGTATATGCTGATGAAAACGAAAAAGCGTTACAGCATATTTCTCTTTCTGTTCAAAAAGGAGAGTTTATTGCACTTGCCGGCGGATCAGGATCCGGGAAGACGACTTTATTAAAACATTTTAAAAAAGAATTACTTCCAATTGGTAAGCGTACTGGGGATACATATTATGATGGTACTTTATTAGAAAATGTACCTGATTTGTTATCTGCTCAAGAAATTGGTATGGTATTTCAAAATCCAGAAAATCAACTCGTAATGGATACAGTTATTCAAGAATTAGCATTTTCTTTAGAAAATATTGGGTTACCATCACATATTATTCAAAAACGAATAGCAGAGCTTATTAGCTTTTTAGGATTTCAAGATTTATTGCATCAATCTGTTCACACGTTATCTGGTGGGCAAAAGCAACTTGTTAATTTAGCTGCGGTATTAGTTATGCAGCCGAAATTGCTATTATTAGATGAACCGACAGCGCAGTTAGATCCAATTGCTGCAAAAGAGTTTTTAGGATTATTAAAACGGATTAATGAAGAACTTGGAATTACGATTATTTTAAGTGAACATCGTTTAGATGAAGTTATCCCGCTTGCAACACGCGTTGTTTGTATGGATAATGGCTGTATTATGTATGATGGTAGTCCTAAAACTGTTATTACGAATATGTGGGGAGTAGAAACATTCCGTCCATTTATTCCGCAAATTCCAAGGCTATTTTTAGAGTGGAATGTGAGAGATATTCCGTTTACGGTGCGAGAGGCGCAAATGAAAATGAATAATTTTTCAGCGATATCATATGTAAATGAGCTAATAGCACAAAGTGAAAAGCAAGAGGTAATTTTAAGCGCAGAGCATATTTCGTTCCAGTACGAAAAAAATAGTCCGCTTATTTTACGTGATTTAGCAGTTTCGATTGAAAGAGAAAAATGGGTAGCGCTCGTTGGAAAGAATGGGACAGGGAAGTCTACACTGTTAACGCTTTTAGCTGGTTTGCAAAAAGTGAGAAGAGGGAAAGTAAAGTGGAATGGGAAAGTGATACATAAAATTGATTCGAAAGAACGGTTTAAAAGTATTGGGTATGTATCGCAGCATCCATATTATCATTTTACATTTGATACAGTGTGGGATGAGGTGTATGAACGTGCACGTGAATTATACGGAGAACAAGGAAAAGAAATAGCAGAAGATACGCTAAAACAGTTTTGGTTGTACTCGCTTAAAGAACGCCATCCGCACGATTGTAGCGGAGGAGAGCAACAATTACTTGCGTTATGTACGACATTATTATCAAAGCCAACTTTATTATTACTTGATGAACCGACAAAGGGGTTAGATCCATGGAAGAAAGAAAGAGTAGGAGAACTATTTAGGGAGCTGCAAAAAGAAGGTACAACAATTGTAATGGCAACGCATGACATTGAGTTTGCAGCGAAATACGTGGATCAATGTATGATGTTATTTGATGGAGCAGTTATTATGAATGATGCACCGAAAGAATTTTTTAGTGGTAACTTCTTTTATACAACATCTATTAATCGATTCATTCGAAAAGAATTGCCATATGCATTAACGTGGGAGGATGTGTACGAAGCGTGTCCAAACGATATGTTGCATTCATAATAGGTATTTTTGCAGTAATAATAGGCACATTACTCTTTACTACACTTATTATGGACGGTTATTACATGTTAAGTAGTTTGTTTTTATTAGTTGTTATTATGTTACCTTTCTATATCCGTTTTGAAAGGAAGTCGTTTGTTTCACGTGAAATTGTTCTCGTTGCTGTATTAGCGGCAATTGCAGCAGTAAGCCGGGTACCATTTTCTATTTTACCGAGTGTACAACCAACTTCTTTTGTTATTATCGTTTCTGCAATTGTATTTGGAAGTGAAGCGGGTTTTATGATCGGTGCAACAGCAGCGATTGTGTCTAACATCTTTTTAGGGCAAGGTCCGTGGACGCCGTGGCAAATGTTTTCATGGGGTATGATTGGTTTTATAGCTGGATTATTGCGTAATACATTTTTAATGAAAAAGCTATGGGGGAGACTTCTTTACGGAGTAATTGTTGGTTTTTTATTTGGTTGGATTATGAATTTCTGGGGCCTTCTCGGTTTTATACGAGAAGCAACGTGGGAAACTGTCATTTCGTATTACATCGCAAGTTTTTACTTTGATTTAAGTCATGCGATTTCGAATGTTATTTTCTTACTACTATTTAGTACGTCTTGGATTACGATTCTCACAAGATTTAAAAAGAAATACGGTATATTAGATAAGCATAACATAGCATAGAAAAGCATACTCATATAAGGTAGGGTCGCGACTTACATATTCGTTTGCCTCTTTCATGCTTCTTACATATTGTAAGGAGCATTTTTTATTGTCAAAAAATAGTCCAATATATATCCGTTACTATATAAAATTATTTGTATAATAATAGGTGAGAACTATTTTCAAAAGGGAGGTGTATAGTTAATGAAGTTAGTTATTCCGAAGCAACATGGTGCATGGGCGATGCTTGCTATACCATTTCTATTAAGTGTCATACTTGGAAAACCTACTATATATCACATTCCATTGTTTATAGCTTGGTTCTTTATCTATTTAGCTACGTATCCATTCCTTATGTACATAAAACAAAAACGAAAAAAAGAGTATTTACATGCTTCAATTGTATATTTTATTATTGCGTTCGTATTTGGGATGATTTCTCTATTATATGAATGGCGCATTCTTTTATTCGTAATAGTCATGATTCCACTATTTATAGTAAATATGCATTATGCTCGTCAAAAAAATGAAAGGGCACTATTAAATGATATTTGTGCGATCATTGTGTTTTGTGTTGGTGGGTTAATTAGTTATTATTTTTCAATGAAACAAATCGATCATACAGCATTATTCATTGCACTTATTTCATTCTTATACTTTTTAGGAAGTACGTTTTATGTGAAAACGATGATACGTGAGAAAAATAATCCGAAGTATCGTTTTATATCTTGGGGTTATCATATTCTATTAACAATCATTGTATTTGCAATTAATCCGTGGTGCTCCCTTATTTTTATACCAAGTGTCATTCGAGCCATTATATTGTATGGCAAAAAAATTTCTATTATAAAAGTAGGGGTTTTAGAAATTGTGAATTCTGTATATTTTTTAATCATAACGGCAATAATTATGAAGTATGCCATTTGAAAAAACTTCCCACCTTATGATGGGAAGTTTTTTCAATCTTGTTCTAAAATGTGAACGGTGTAATCGCAGCGTTGAATAGCTTGTTCGATCGCATAAAGGGATTGCTCAATACGAGCGCGATTAAAATCTTTTTCAACAGTCTGTAGTGCTTCTTCTAAACAATGTTTTGCTTCTTGTAATGATTGAAAAGAATCTTGTACATATCCGCGAGCATTTTGATGCATTTCATAATCCTCCTTGCATATTCATATATGTATAGTATGAACAGTAAAGAAGAAAATATTATTTGTTATATTTGTTTGACAATTAAAATGAAATTACGTATAGTAAGAATTAAGTGAATATTTCTTATCCAGAGAGGTGGAGGGACTGGCCCGATGAAACCCAGCAACCGCGATGCAGGTGCTAATTCCAGCAGAACATATTTGTTCTGGGAGATAAGACGAAGATATATACGTAACTTCTTCTTATCGGAGAGGTTTTTTTGTTGCAAAAAAACCGATTACGAAAATTTATATTAAGAAGAAAGGGGTTGCGCATTGCTGTGACACTCGAAAAATACGTAAAACTGCGTAGTACAGTTTATGAATATATGATAGAGCAAGATAAGCCAATATCATTGTTAGATATTCAAGAACATATCGTTTCGCATCATGAAGGAAAATTCACGAAAAAGATGTTACATCAATTTTATTTATCAAGACTATTAGATGAACTGAAACTGGATGGGAAAATTACATTAGCTGATGAATATCTCTATACTGAAAAAGGGGTATTTTATAAGGCGAGAAAAGGGAGCTAAGCTCTCTTTTTTTTAAAATAACGGAGTATGTAGAGTAAAAGACTGCTTAAGCAGCCTGATACAGGGAATGGTGTTGAGTGTGTAGTGTCAAAAATTGAATGTGCCTGAAAGAGGCAATTCGTATCGGCTGCAAATGAAAAGAGACACCTTCGCCGAATAGGTGTCAGTCGTTTTGTCACGTAGACTTGCTACTTAACAGTAATTAGAATAACATGCAGGATTTTTGAAGTCAAAAGGGAATTAAAGGAAGGGGTACAATTATGTACGCTTACTTATTAAAAGATATAACGAAATGGATCCCAAAGTACATTGTAGATAAGGGATATGAATATTATGAAGATGGACATGTAGAAGATGTTGAAATACAAGATAAAAAAGTGTTTGCTTTCGTTACTGGAAATGCAGGGAATTATGAAGTAGTTATCGATCTCGAAGATTTTTCAAAAAGTAGTTGCGAATGTCCGTATGAAAATTATTGTAAACATATGGCGGCAGTTGTTTATGATATTCAAGGTGCTGGTGAGAGTGCAGTTAAAGAGAAACTGAAAGATTTAGAAAAAGAAGAGTTACTTACTGTATTAAATCGACTGTTGCAAAGTTCGAAAAACGTACAAATTGTAGAGAAGTTATTAAAGAAGGGGTAACTTTAACGATAGAGGGAGTTGTTTTGTAGTGAACGTACTGATTATATACGCTCATCCTAATCCTTCAAGTTTTAACGGGGCAATTTTAGAGCATGTGCAAAAAGGGCTACAGGAAACAAATCATTCGGTTACGTTGCTTGATTTATACAAGGAACAATTTGATCCGGTACTTGTATTCAATGAAGAGAAGAAAAGACGTGATTTAATAAATGAAGAAGAGACAGCGCGGTATAGAAAATTAGTGGAAGAAGCAGATACACTTCTCTTTATATATCCGATATGGTGGTGGGGGATGCCAGCTATTTTAAAAGGTTTTATTGACCGTATTTTCGTAGCTGGATTTGCTTATAAATATGAAGGGGCTCTGCCGAAAGGATTATTGCAAGGGAAAAAAACGTGGGTTATTAATACGTTAGACTCGCCTCTATGGTACGTCGCATTGTTATATCGATCAGCAGATTGGATTATGATGAAGAGAGGTGTTTTACGTTTTTGTGGCATTCGTGATATAAAACGGTCAGTTTTTCAATCTGTGAAAACGAGTAAAGTATCAAAGCGCGAAAAATGGTTATTACAAATAGAAGAAAAGGCTCGTACATTATGAATGAAGTCGATCGTATTATAAACTGTTGTCAGTATGATAACGAACTTTTTCGGAAGTATATTACGTGTTTACTTCAATTGAAAAAATGCAGCGATACATTTCAACAAATTCAAATAGAGTTAAGAAATGATTATTTAATAAGGGGAATTTGTGAAAGAGAAGTTGATGAGGTAGTACGGGGAAGTAAAGAATATGAAATGCATTTTCTTCCTAAAGTATTACAGTGGAATTTTTTGAGGGAACATCCACACCTGATTGGAAAAATTTGCGAAGATTTTTTTGCATTTGAGTCATTACATCTTAAGGACATAGAGTGGAATACAGTTATAAATTGCATGGGAAATAAATAATTTATTATGTAAAAAAGCTAGTATAAAACTAGCTTTTCGTTTAAATAAATAAGAAGCATAGACTAATGATAAAACCTGCATATAGTAAGTTCACAACGCAAAATCCCATAATATCACGAGCACCTAAACCAGCTATCGCTAATGCTGGTAATGCCCAGAAAGGTTGAATTAAATTCGTCCAAGCATCGCCCCACGCAATGGCCATTGCAGTTTTTGCAGCAGGTACACCAAGTTCAGCGCCAGCTGGAATCATAATTGGTGCTTGCACGGCCCATTGACCGCCACCAGATGGAACGAAAATATTAACGATGCCAGCACTTAAAAATGTAAAGAGCGGAAAAGTCGTTTCATTTGAAATGCTAATAAAGAAATTAGAAATAGCTCCTCCAAGTGAAAGTCCTTCACTATTTACTCCAATCATCATGCCCATAATTCCTGCGTAAAACGGAAATTGAAGTAAAATGCCAGAAGCACTTTTCGTAGAGTCTGAAAAAGCGCGAATATACTGAATCGGAGTACGGTGGAAAATAAGACCTGCAATTAATAACATAAAAATCACGATATCGAGAGTAAGGTTAAAACCTTTCGTATAAAAGTAATTGAAAATATAAATGAGACCTAACAATCCAACGCAAAGTGTAATAATAATGCTATTTTCCATCTTTTCAGCGAACGTATTATTTTCTACTTCTTGAGCAGCAGCTTCTTCATGGAACACGCTAGGATCTACAGTTATCGTATGTTTTTCATCTGGATGCATCGCTTTATTAATGAGAGGCATCGTAACGAGAAAAATAATAACTGGAACGAGAGCGTATGGTGAGAATAACGTTTCTGTTATCGGAATCGCCTCTTTAATACTTCCAGCAGTCGTTTTAATTAACGTTTCACCGCCTGTTGCTAACGTAAGAGGGATAGAGGCAGAAAGACCGGCATGCCAAATGAGAAATCCAGAGTAAGAAGAGGCAATTGCTAGTCTATAATCTAATCCGTCCAGTTGCCTTGCCACTTCTTTTGCGTATAAAACAGATACAATAATTCCAAAGCCCCAGTTTATGTATGCACCAAGTAAACTTACAATTGAAATGGCAATAATGCCTTGGCCATTCGTTTTTGGTAGTCTGGCAGCTTTCGTTAATCCTTTTTTAATAAGAGGAGCATTTGCTAAAGCAGATCCAGTCACGAGTACAAGTGCCATTTGCATAGAAAAGGCAAGGAGTCCCCAAATTCCATTACCCCAGTGATTAATCATTTCTACAGGTGTTTGGTGAGTCGCAAACATACCAAAGAAGATAACGAAAACAGTTAGTAAACATGATAAAATAAACGGTTCTGGCAAGAAGCGTTGCACTAAGGCGACGCAACCATTTGTAAAGGAACGAAACAAAATAGATCAACCTCCTTATGTATATGTATTAAAATTATTCGAGGTTGTTTGGGAGATAACCTTTAATGTAAAGAAAATTCAGATATTTATAGAGTGGTAATTTATTGATAGGTTGATATAGAGCCTTGTATCAGATTCTGCTTTTAATATACTAGAAGAAAACGGTTGGAAATGGGGTAGCACTTATAGGGATAGTATAGAGAAAGGTTACTAGCTTGCTTCAAAGCAACTGTTGCAAAATGGTCAAAAAATAAAGTTCATCATCCCGGAAGAAACTTTATTTTCATCTATAGAAGAAATTTTCGACCAATATGAACAGACAATCTTTGTAAGGGAAGTGTTTTAAAGGAAACGATTAATTTATTATCTTTTTAATAAAGTGATAGAAAGCTTCATTAAAAAGATGAAGCTTTCTACTTATAAAAGATAACAAAAATAATACATTCATTACTACATTTGTGTGCGAATTCAAGAAAAATTAAACCACCTAGCTCCTAAAGAGAATATAGGAAGCAGATGGTTTAGATGTTTTGAGAAGTATCCTGTTTTCAGGATTTAGTTAAGATTATTGATTTGCATTTTTATATCGATTAAATTTAAGTTTCTGGAATAATTGTAATAGCAACGGTCCGAATCGGAGCCTCTATTTCGTCATCTTTACTTTGGTTATTGTAGTATTTAATCATTAATTCGTTAAGTTCGTTTTGAAATTTTTCAAAGTGTTCCTCATCTAGCTTTAATTCTACTACAGAAAAAGTAGCCTTATCTTCTTGACTGTTTTGTTCCTCTAATTTCTTAAGGTAACTTTGATATTGTGTCATAAGTGATAACTGATAATAGGAAATGTAGTTTAACTTTTCATTATCAGATAATCCTTTCCATTCACTTCCTTCAATTTTTGCATCTTCTTCATTGATTACGTAATATTTTTCAGAAACAGATTTTACCTTTTTTTCTTTAATTACATGAACGATACCTGAATCAACCATAGTTTGTAGCTGTCTATATAGTGTTGCTTGTGGTACATTTTTAATGATTTTTACCATTTCTAATGGTGTTAACCCATCTTCTTTATTTCTCATTAACACTTGGCAAATTTTCATTCTTACCGGATGCATTAAAATTTCAACTTTATTACTCATTATATCACCTTATGTATTGTTTTTTATTCTCATTATAAATAATGAGAATAATGATTGCAATCCATCCGTTTTTATTTTATCATTATCAATAATGATAATGAGATTTAAAAGGAGTGATGACAATGAAAATACATTATGGATTGAATGATCTTAAAGACATTGATATTATGGCTTTTCTACCCATTATATTACCAGTTATTGCAGTGGGAGCACTTTTAGTTTTAATTGCATTCATTGATTTATATCGACATAGGAAAACAAGAAAAAATGTACTTGTATGGACGTTAATTATTCTTTTCGTTAATATATTGGGACCTATCTTGTACTTTGTTATAGGGAGAAAGGACAGTGAGAAATTATGAAATTAGAGATTAAAAATGTAATAAAATCATTTAAAGGAAAAATTGCTGTGAATAATTTCTCGATGGAACTGCAAGCGGGGGAATGCGTCGGATTAATTGGACCGAACGGAGCAGGGAAATCCACATTAATAAAAGTAATTTCGGATATTATTCATCCAACTGCTGGTGAAGTTTTATTGAATGGGATAAAAATATCAAAAATGAAAAGTGAAATTGGTTATTTACCGCAATATCCTAATTTTTTTCATTGGATGACAGCGAGAGAAACACTTACCTTTATGGGCCAACTTTCGGGGTTGAAAAAAGAAGAATTGTCAAAGTCGATTCCAAAAATGTTGGAGAAAGTTGGACTAAAGGAAGAAGAAAATGCAAAGGTTAGTACATTTTCTGGTGGAATGAAACAACGACTTGGTATTGCACAAGCATTATTGCATAAACCTTCGCTTATTGTCATGGATGAACCAGTATCCGCATTAGATCCGATCGGCCGGCGGGAAGTATTGAATCTGATTAAAGAAATAAAAAAAGATACAACCATTTTATTATCAACCCACATCTTAAGCGATGCAGAAGAAATCTGTGAACGATTTGTCATTATAAAAGATGGAACAAAAATAGAAGATACAACGATTACGGAACTTTTACATCGTAATAGTGAAAATAAATTAATGATTGAAATAACAGCAAAAGATCAAAAGTGGATTGAAATTGTAAAAAAATTACCGTATGTGAAGGACGTTGAAGTGGTTGGGCTTAAAATCAAAGTGAAGGTTGAAAGTATTGAAATAAATAAAAATATGTTATTGCAAAATGCACTCGAACAGAAAGTGAACATCGTTAAATTTGAAATGAGCAACGATACTTTAGAAGAAATCTTCTTGAATTTGGTGGTGCAAAAATGAATAACTCAATTGTATTGATAAAAAAAGAATGTGTTCAAATGTTACGTGATTTCAAGATTATTTGGCTACCAATTGTTTTTATATTTTTAGGCGCAACACAACCGATAGTAATTCATTATTTGCCATCAATTTTAGAAGCGTTAGGTGGAGGACAGGGAATTACCATTGATCCGAGTATGGCAACGCAAAAAGGGGGCGAAGTATTAGCGAGTACTTTGGGATCCCAGTTTGATCAGCTTGGACTTATGATTCTAGTGATTTCTATGATGGGTGCAATTCAAACAGATAAAGCTAATGGTATGTTGGCCTTTATTTTAACAAGGCCCGTTACTGTTACTTCATATGTAGGTGGGAAAATAGTGTCAAACTATTTAATGGTAGCGTTTAGTGTAACAATTGGATACGTAGCTTCTTATCTATATGTAAATTTTCTTTTTACTGCCGTTCCATTTGCACACCTAATTACTGGATTACTATTTTATCTAATTTGGGTTCTTTTTATCGTATCTTTCACAACAATGATAAGTGCTATTTTTCACAGTCAAGGTATTATTGCATTAATTTCAATTGTATTCCTTTTAGCCTGCAGAGTAATCGTCGGTTTGAATCCAATAATGGATCAGCTTAATCCAGCCGGTATGAGTAAGTATGCAATGGAAACGTTAGTCACGGGGGTAGTAAATTCAAACGCAATAATTACTGGATTACTAACTATAGTGTGGATTTTATTGACACTCTTCGTAACGTATTATTGGATTGCTAATAAAAAGTTTCATTATGAATAACCGTGATGAGGGTAGTGGTTTCAAATAAAACAACGCAATAAGAAGAAGCTTCCACTACCGTGGAAGCTTCTCCAAATGATGTGCAATATCAACATACATATTTGAGTAAACTGAATGTATTTCATTACTTGGCGTAGCGTTAGAAGAGAAGTGGACAATTACCATATTTGCTTTCGGATCGATGTAAAGTGTTTGTCCGTAACTACCTAACACTTCAAAAGCACCCTGTTCATTGTGGGGAATCCACCATTGATTATGATAAGAAATGGAAGCTCCAGGGCCAATTGCAAGTTCACCTTCTTGGACATTTTTTATATCTCCAGTAATAGAAGAAGGGAGAATTTGTTTTCCGTTATATTCCCCGTTGTTTAATAGTAATTGCCCGAATCTCGCCATATCTCTAGCAGTTGCATTTAAGCCAGCGCTTGCTTGTTCTATTTTCGTTTCATCTGTAACGTAATACGCGTTTTCTTCCATACCAATTTGAGACCAAATTCGTTCGCTTACATTTTCAGCTAGTGATTTACCAGTAATAGTTCGAATAATCCAAGCGAGCGTTTCTGTTGATCCGTTATTGTAAGAAAAGGAAGAACCAGGCGGTGCAGTTTCTTCGGCTTCTCGTAACATATCATAAATTTTCATCGGACCGTCGTAATTTTTGCCGCGGGGTAAAATATTGCTAGCTAAATATAATTGTGCATCTTGATTTTCTAGCCCAGGCTGCTCATATCCGTGGGTCGGGTATTCTGCTGAAACTTGCATGTCCATTAATTGCTGAAGTGTCGCTTTTCCGAACGGTGTATTTTTTAATTCTTTTATGTAAGTGTCAGCTGTTTTCTCTAAATCAATACGATTCTCTTCAGCGAGAGATTGTATAATTGCCCCGGTAAAGACTTTTGCTAATGATGCCATACCATGAGGTTCATTCTGTTTATACCCATTGAAATATCGTTCATAAACAAGTTGTCCATTATGTACAACGACAAAAGCATCTGTTTTGTTATCGTCTAAAAGTTTTTTTAGAGGAGTTGTATTTCCGAATCTACGCTCCACAGCAAAATCGTCTAAGTTTTGCAATGCGGAAGGGAAGTGAGCAGTTTGGTCAGGATTGATTTTTACGTCATTAACTAAAGTGAATTCTTTCATATGTGTATACGACCAACGTAAGTAAGGGTCATTTAACCAGTTTTCTTTTGTCACATTATGTTTTGATGGGGTCGTTTTATTTTGTTTGAAGTAAGTAAACCCAAGTCCTGTAATTACAAATATGAATGTTAGTATAAGTAAGAGTAGGGGAGATTTTTTTAGTTTCATATATGGCCCTCCTTTTTATTTCTACTATAAGTATACGCTCGTCTTGAAAGAAATACAAAATAAGGAAAGTAAACGGGGAAGTTTACTTTCCTTATTAACGTTAAGCGGAAATTTTTCCGTCTGTAGATTGTTTCTTGAATTTTTGTTTTCGTCCGTGTAATCCATAATATAAAAGTAAAGTGAAAGCAACGATAATAGCTGCGATAAAATACATATTATGATAACTAGATTTCGCTGCGACAATACCTAAAATGAAAGAACCAAAGCCAATACCACTATCAAAGAATGAGAAATACGTAGCTGTCGCAGAACCACGTCTATGGTTTGGAGCAGCAGAAATCGCAATCGTTTGGAAACTCGGAATTAATGTTCCGTAACCTAAACCGATTAGCATACCTGCGCCAAGGAACCAAAATGAAGTTTGTGCTTGGCTTAATATGAACATTCCGATTGTGAAAATAATGATAGCGGGGTAAACGAGTACATTTTCACCGAAGCGATCAAAAATCTTTCCTGTAAATGGACGAGAAATGACAACAACAAGTGCGTATACAATAAAGAAATAACTTGCAATTTCACTTAAACCGAGTTCTTTCGCATAAATAGGAATAAAGGATAAAATACCACTATAAGAAAAGGCTAAAACAAATCCTGTAAGTGCAATCGGAATAGAAGATGGTTCGATTAAGTCTTTCCATTTCATTTTTTCACGTTTTTGTTTGCTCACAGGTGCTTCATGCGGAATATCTACAAGTAGTCCTAATAAAAATGCAAGTAATGAAAATACGGAACAAACGATAAATAAAACAGTAAACGAAAAATGAGAAATAATTGTTAAACCTAAAAAAGGACCAATTACCATCGGCAGACTCATAAATACGCCGAAATATGCAAGTGCTTCGCCTCGTCGATGAGCTGGCGCAACATCAGTTACAATCGTACCGGTAGCTGTCGTTGCCATCCCGAACCCAATACCGTGCAAGAAGCGAAGGGCAAGTAATAAGAATAAACTTTGCGCACCGAAATACATAACAGTAGCGGCTAAAAATAATGAAAGTGAAATAAATAATATTTTCTTTCTTCCTAAATCATCGAGCCATTTTCCTGTGAATGGTCTACATAAAACAGAAGAAATAAGAAACACAGTTGCAACTAAACCAATTTCCTCAGGTTTTCCTTTTAGGCCGTCTATTACATAGACAGGCAGAGTAGTCATAAGCATGTAAAATGTTAAGAAGAGAAATAGACTACTAAAACAAGTTCCGAGGAAATCCTTCGTCCAAAGTTTCTCACTTTGCATCGTCATCCCTCCAATTTAATCTAAATTTTTAATAATTTGTTGTAACACTTGAAATGCTTGATGTAAATCATCTTCATTAATACCTTCTAGCGTTTTTTCTTCGAAAGTATCAACTTCTTCTTGCCATACTGGAATCATCTTTATCGCTGTTTCGGATAAAGAAATGAGCTTCTCGCGGCGATCTTTACCTTCTGTACGAATAATCCATCCCATCGTTTCCATACGTGTTAACGTACGAGTCATCGTTGGTGATTCAACATTTAAATATTGGCATAATTCTGTTTGCGTACAAGAACCAGTTTGATTAATGCGGAAAATAACAGCCCACTGCGCACTAAATAACCCAGTTGGAGATACACGTTCATTAAATTTCTTCGTAAACTTTCGAGAAGTCTGGCTGACGATATGAAAAAAATGTTGTTTTTCGTCCATGTATTTTGATCCTTTCAAATTAGTTACCTAGCTAACTATATACTTTTTTATAATAATTGTCTAGTAATAGACATATTGATTTATGTGAAAAATTCTTATAGGTTTTATGTTGCGAACGTATATTCTACGTGCTATTCTTTAATTAAGTAAAGAATTTTCTTTCTATTAAATAGAATGGGGGAACTTGTGATGATTAAGCCTGCAACAATGGAGTTTGTTTCACTATCGAACGGAGAAACGATTGCATATCAGGAAGTTGGAAGGCGAAATACAGATATTCTTGTACTCATTCACGGGAACATGACATCGTCACAACATTGGGATTTAGTTATTGAAAAGTTGCAAGATCAATACCATATTTACGCTCTTGATTTAAGAGGGTTTGGACAATCAACGTATAATCAGTCGATAGATTCATTACAAGACTTTGCAGAAGATGTAAAATTATTTATCGACGAGTTAAAGCTAGAGAAATTCTCATTAATGGGCTGGTCAATGGGCGGTGGCGTTGCGATGCAATTTACAGCGAATCACCCAACTTTTGTAGAAAAGTTAATTTTAGTAGAATCAGTAGGAATGAAAGGATACCCAATCTTTAAAAAAGATACGAATGGGCAGCCAATCGTATCAAGTTTAGTAAAGACAAAAGAAGAAATTGCGCAAGATCCAGTACAAATCGCTCCAGTATTAGACGCGATAAAAAATATGAACAAACTATATTACCGTACAGTATGGAATCTATTAATATATACACATAATCAACCTGAACCGGACCGTTATGAAAAGTATTTAGATGATATGTTAACGCAACGTAATTTCGTAGATGTGAATTATGCGCTCATTACATTTAATATTTCGGATGAACATAATGGGGTTGTAGAGGGAAGTAAGCAAATTCATCATATTAAAGCGCCGACACTCGTCATACAAGGTGATAGAGATTATGTTGTACCGCAAGTAGTCGGTGAGGAATTAGCGAAACATTTGCCAAATGCAGAGTTGAAGGTATTAGAAGATTGCGGACACTCACCGTTTATTGATTGTTTAGATGTATTTATAAAACATGTAGAAGATTGGCTAGAATAGAAAGAATCCCCAAAATGAAAAGTTTTGCATATACTATAACATTTGTATGTATAAGGGGAGATTATCAATGCATAAACCATCCTTAATCGCTTATTCGCCATATGATCATCATATCTATACAAAAATAATGATAGATCCGATGTATATGCAAGTTTCACCAGCTGTAGTTCCTTTACAAATGCAGCAGCCACTAACAGCTCATATGCAACATTACTTATATGGACCATCATTTTATGAAAATCCATATTTTAAACATTTTCATTATAATGTGAAAGCACAAGTTTGGGAAGGATAAGATAACAAGCTAAAAGGTTCATTCTTTTAGCTTGTTTTTTATTGCGAATATTCGTACACGCATTTGCAGAAACAGTTTATAATGAAAAGTGGAAAGCGTGAGAAGGAGAGGGAAAGGGATGTCAATGCGTTTTACTTTTTGGATTATGGTTGGGATTGTAGCAATCTCGGGTTTATCACAAGGAATGCTCTTACCTGCCATTGCAATGATTTTTGAACAAGAAGGGGTTAGTTCGAGTATTAATGGTATTCATGCGACGGCATTGTACATTGGGATATTAGTCATTTCGCCGTTTCTTGAAAAACCGATGCAAAGGTTTGGAATGAAGCCAATTATTGTTATAGGTGGGTTTCTCGTTATTATTTCATTATTCTTTTTTACACAAACATTTTCGTTTTGGGTATGGTTTATCCTTAGATTTCTAGTTGGAGTCGGAGATCATATGCTTCATGTCGGAACACAAACGTGGATCACGACAACATCAGACCCAAGTAAAATAGGGAGACAAGTATCGATATACGGTGTATTCTTCGGAATTGGTTTTGCTGTTGGTCCGTATTTAGCAAGCACTGTGCAGTACGGTCTTGCAACACCATTTATTATATCTACTATACTTTGTTTAATAGGTTGGCTTTTACTACTTCCAACAAAAAATGCATTCCCAGCGCAAGATGAAAGAGAAGTGAAGAGTGAATCATCATTTTCTCGTTATAAACAAGTTGTTGGATTAGGGTGGATTGCGTTACTAGGACCACTTGCATACGGTGTACTTGAGGCCATGTTAAATAGTAACTTACCAGTATACGCACTTCGTAAAGGGTGGTCTGTTTCAGATGTATCCTTCTTATTACCAGCATTTGCAGTTGGGGGTATTATTACACAGATTCCGCTCGGTATATTGAGTGATAAATACGGAAGGGATCGTATATTAACGTGGACGTTTAGCATAAGTACGGGCATTTTTCTACTTGCCGCCGTATTTGATCAATATTACTGGATCGTCTTTGCCTGCATGCTTCTAGCGGGTATGGTTATTGGATCGTGTTTCTCTTTAGGGCTTGGATTTATGACTGATTTATTACCGAGACACTTACTACCGGCAGGTAATATATTATCCGGAATCGCTTTTAGTTTAGGAAGTATTATGGGGCCTGTATTAGGCGGCGTATTTATAGAAAAAATACAGTATACAAGCTTTTTTATTGCGGTTATGATTATAATGGGAATTCTAGCAATGTTATATATGGTCTACATGAAGAATCAATTCGCATCAAGAAAAATAGAAAGTAGGTTAGGGCATGACAAAACAACCTAATAAAAAGAAATTTGAAGTACTAGAAAATGAAACAATTACAGACTGCTTAGCACGTATGGAACAAGAAGGCTACGCTCCGTCTCGTCGTATGGAAGAGCCGATCTTTCATGAAGTAAAGAAAGACGGCAAAACAGTAGTTGAGCCGTGCGGTAGGAAGATTGTTTTTGAAGGGAAATTGAAGTAATCCAATAACAAATTCTCTTTATCGTATAGAGCCATCCAATAGCTGGGTGGCTTGTTTTTTTATTAATCAGTGAAGGAAGGAATTAATTAAAATGAATCTCCCTTTCATTTCTCCTAATTGGCTTCTTTATATGGGTCAAAAGATTGCTACTTTTTTTGTATATTGGTAAAATAAGTTCTTGGGTCTTACTTATTGTTATCGGTATAATGTTTGTCGCTTAACGTAAAGAAATTAGTTACAATGATTCCATAATGTTTAAAGGGGGTACAGCAACGATCCCCTCTTTTTGGAGCCACTCACAAACGTAAAGCAAGAGAAGAGGCTATATGAACTATTCTTCTATTTTGTTTAGATTAAACGAGTTACTGCAATTGGAACAGGTATATGAAACTAGTCGACATCCTGATGGAATTGATAGATTGCTAGAGAATGGAAAATGATTATCTGTATATTCCGAAGCAGATGTAACAGAGTGTCCTTCCATAATTAAGGGTAAAACCAAAATACGTTGTTTTAAAGAATGATTTGTTAGAACTGGTTATAAGTAATAAAACAGAAAAGAGGATCACATGTTAGATACTTTACAGAGAAGTAAAAAGTTTTTTTTATTATGTCTTATTTTTTTAGTGCTTTTAACTGCTTGTGGTAATACAGATGTTAAGACATCTAAAGCTTCATTACCACCGGCTGAATCTAATATAGATACATCATTAAAAGCACCAAATTGGGTAGAGAAGAGTCCTATCCAACAGTCTCCTAATTTTACGGAAGATAAAAAAGTAAAATCGGTTGTGAATTTAATAGCAACGGGTGATAATTTATATCATGACGCAGTAATTAAAGATGGCAAACAAAAAGACAGTTCATATGATTATAACTATATTTATGAAAATATCAAAAAAGCTGTTAAATCAAGTGATCTTGCTATCGTGAACCAGGAGACTCCAATTGCAGGAAATAATCTAAAAGTACAGGGATATCCGACTTTCAATACACCTGAAGAAGTAGGTCAATCTTTAGTGGACACTGGATTCAATATAGTGACTCAAGCGACAAATCATGCTATGGATATGGGTATTAAAGGTGTTGCGAATACAAGAGAATACTGGAAGAAATATCCGGATGTTATCCCAGTAGGCATTAATGGGAGTCAAAACGAGCGTAATGAAATAAAAACGATTACAAAAAATGGTATTCGCTTTGCGTTACTAAATTATACATATGGTACGAATGGAATTAAAATTCCGGCTGATAAGTCTTGGGCTTTAAATTTAATTGATAAAAAAGCGATACAAAATGATGTGGAAAAGGCAAAGAGTAGCTCTGATATGGTGATTGTTATGGTGCATTGGGGAGTAGAATATACCTCAACACCTTCAAAGCAACAAAAAGAAGTTGCTCAATATTTAACAGATTTAGGTGTAGATGTAGTAATTGGAAATCATCCACATGTAATTCAACCAATTGAGTGGAAACAAAATAAAGATGGACATGAAACGCTAATCTATTATTCTCTTGGAAATCTTATTTCTGCTCAAGAAAAATTAGAAACATTGGTTGGAGGACTATCTTATATACAATTCGTCAAGTATGAAGATAAAACTTTTGGTATACGACAAGCGGCAATCGTACCGACAGTAACCGACTACGCTGATGGTAAGAAACAATTTAAAATTCAATTTTTAAAAGATTATTCGGATGAAGAGTCTAAAAAACATGGAATTAAAAAATTTGTCGGCCCCGTTTCTTTGAAGGATTTCAAGGAGATTCCTAGAGACGTGTTGGGAAATTGGTATAAAGACTAATAAACAAAAAGGGAATGAGATACAATTAAAAAATTTATAATTTTAGCATTGGTATTGGCAATGGGATGGAGTCTTGCTGCTTGTAGTGGAAAGCAAACATCTCAGGAAACTACTAATAATAACGATAAAAATAAAAAAGAGATACATGCGAATAAAAAAGATGTTTTACCTATCTCTGATCCTAATGATTGGAGAATTATTCTTGTAAATAGAGAGCATATGTTATCAAAGGAATTAGGAATTGAATTAACAAGTATTACCCAAAATGCTAAGCCGAATATGAAAATAGATAGTAGAATTGCAACTTCCTATCAGGATATGGTAGCAGCTGCAAAAAAAGAGGGAATCAATCTTTATTTAAGATCAGGTTATCGAGCTATAAAATTACAACAAACGTATTATGATGCTTCAGTTAAAAGCTATAAATCTCAAGGTTTGTCGGACAAAGAAGCTAGTGCTAAAGCATTGGAATATCTTCAGTATCCTGGTGCAAGTGAACATCATACTGGATTAGCGTTAGACATTATTTCAGTTGAATGGCAGAATACTGTAGAAGATTTAAATGCAAAATTTGAAACTACCGATGCATTCAAATGGTTAGATAAGAATGCTGCAGAGTATGGATTTACTCTCCGCTATCCAAAAGATAAAGAGAATATTACTGGCATTAAGTATGAGCCATGGCACTATCGTTATGTAGGAAAAGAAGTTGCTGTTTATCTAAAAGAAAAAGGGTTAACTTTAGAAGAATATAACGAAAAAATTAAGTCTGGTAAGTAAAAATACACTTTGATTCTATTAAAAAGTCAGATTTGGAGGGTGTGTTAATCTTCCTCCTAGAATTGCGAAAACAGTGTATGATAATGTAAGCACGTATGAACCAGTTATCGTGTGAAACGATGTATGTATAAAAAAGTTACATTTATAAAAGAAGCAATGAAAAAGGATCTGATATTCATATCAGATCCTTTTTCATTCACAACATATAATACTTACTTAACTAAGCCTTAAAGACTGCCTGCTTTTCAGGTACTACAATAGTAACCTCGCTTTTTTATTTTGGATGTTCGTTTTTCTTAGCTTGATAGACATGTGGAAGTAGTTCAAACAATGCGATTAGCATTTTTTTGTTTGCATGATTTGTGCACCGGATATTCACTATTGATTTCAGTTCAGTAATAACGAATTCTACAATAGATGGCAGAACGTATATTTGGTATAATGGAAATATACTACTTAAAATAATGTACATGAGTTATAAAATCTATGTAAAGAGGTAAGGACTACATAACAATAACTAAATGTAAAAGTTCTAGTACATATAGGGTTCAGTTCATGTTAAGCAAATTCGTTGTGAGAAAGGAAAAGATGTAATGAATCAAATTTCATTTGAAGATTTATTTGAAGACGAAAAAGAAAATAAACAAGAAAAGGTAGAGGTAGCCGAGATACCTGCACCTTTATCAACATTGCAAAAAGATATATTGGAATTAATGGATTCTGAAGAAATAAGTGCACTGGAGCTATGCGAACAGTTAATACGATCTGGTAAAATATCAGACGAAAGATTTACAACGAATAAGCCAAAAGCATATGGACAAGTATGCTTAGCGTTGGAAGGCTTTGTTACAGAAGGAAAGCTTACTTTTGTTAAAAACGATGAGAAAAGAGATAGGGTGTATAAAGTGAAAGAAGAAATTTCTAACATATAAGTTGTAAAGAGGGAAATGAATGATTTTTAGGGAGGTAGTCCATTTTCTACTTCTACATTAAAAAAAGGTGCCAATCTTTCTTGATTGACACCTTTTTTAATAATCTAACATCTAACGTATTTACGTTTGAAACCAACTCTTCCTCTATCGACTTCTTTCTGAATACTTTCGGAAGCATTTAACAAACTGCTTTTTTTATTATCACGTTTTACTTCAACTATACCAACTTCTTTTGCAGTCTCGACTGCTTTTTCGTGTAGTGGCACATATGAAATTGCTACAGTATTTATAAAATTATTCATAGCAGATTTTGTTCGTTCTGGCGCAGCATGAATTGTATTTTTTACAATTTCAAGCATATCGGAAATTTTGCTTTCGGCAAATTCATTGTCTTTGCGATTTCCTAAAAGCCAGCAGTAGCAACTCCAGCCCGCTGACATTCGTAGCTCATCCCCACTTGCAATCCATTTATCCGCAACGTCTTGGGCGATAGTTGACTCCGATAAAGTTACTGCTACCACATAATCAGATAGCATATAAAAATATGCCCCGTCCATCCAGCGATCAAAATCAGACTCATTCATAGCTTTTGGATCTGCAATAATGCCTGCAAAGTACATAGCATCGTAGTTACCTGTAGCATAAAGTTCCTCAGCTAACTCTTGATTTACTTTTATTTTCTTAGCGATTGGTTTCATAGCACCTGTAGCTACGCCAAAAACCGGCTCGTGTGCACCGTTAGAGATGTATGTTTTTTTCGTTCTTTCCTTACCAAGGGCTTCAAGCTCTTGCATGACTGTTTTAAAATCCATAGCTGTGCACTTCCTTCCTTAATATAAGTAATCATCTAGTTTATATATTTTCAATTCTAATACTAATCGTATGTGAGTAGGATGTCTACTTTCTATAATATTCCCGTATTAATTTTGAAAGCCTAGCTATTCATACTTATGAGGATACTATATTGATGTAAAGGGAGGGACAATACGGATGTAAATAATATTTTATCTTTGGCTCTCTCTCTGTATTATCATGTTATTTTATAATAAGGAAATAAATAGCATTTTAAATTAAGTATGTGAGGTTAGTTATAAATGATAAAGAAATTTACTAGAGTAGTATTAACTATGGTTATGCCAATTGGTCTTATTACAGGTTGTGGAGCTGCTGAAAAAACTGAAGCACAAAAGCCGAAAGGGGTACAAAAGGAGAAAAAGGACTATACGGATTACTCATATGGTAGCAAAGGTATACTAGTAAGCGGAAAAGCGAAAGAACGGCAACAATACGAGATTGGATATATAGATGATAACAAGTTAATTGGGATTGATGAAAATATTGAAGACTGCATTATTTTAGATAATAAAGATGAAGCAGGCCTCATTTGGAAACAAATAGAGCGTGGATCTATCATTGAAGTGCAATACGGTAAGGATCGCAATGATATCGTAGGCGTGCAATTCGTAGGAGATCGTGAGCCATACGAAATTAGTGATAAGTTTGATCAAAATACGATAAACGAAATTGTCGGACAAGTTAAAGGTAATTTGTAATAGTATATAATGTGAAAGAAATAGCATTTACTATAGCTATTAAAGTGTGGATTGTTGAAAATGCTTTTGACGGTATTGGTAATTAGTTGTAAAATAATTTTTGTTGACGGATTTTGTAAAAAGTATGTTAGATGAAATTCATTTGTAGGGATGACATATAAATATTTTCTTAACGGGCATAAAATAATATAATTTAAATATATAAATAAAAAGAAAATATATTAGAAGTACATAGTAGATTCGTATTTTTAAAATTAATGTGACAACAAAAGGAGGTTGAGATATATACACGGCGAAAATGTGTGTATATCTATTTATAATAATGAATAAGACAATCAAACAACAAGTAATCGCACTATCAACAAGTCTAGTGATTTTAGGGAGTGTACCTTTATCAGCATCAGCAGAAGAGATAAACAAATCTCAAACTGATCAACTAAATATTGCTGAAGGAGAACATGGAACGAGCGGATTAAATTATTCTAATTTCAAGTTGGAAGTTCCTGATCATGTACAAGTTAACGAAGCAGAAGTATCTGAAAATGAAAAAATGCTTTTAGAAGAATATAAGCATAAACATGATGAAACAGAAGAATTAAACAAAATGAAAGATTCAAAGAAGGGGCAAGTAGCAGAAAAGGAAGCTATTTCAAATATTGAAAAGGCATTTGAATCTGTAGATGGTCGAAATGATGGATCTGATCGTCAAATGAAACTTGTTGCAAAGCCAAGAGGTATTCAATATAGTGCACCGAGTACGAAGAAATATGGAACACTTGCAGGAGTTCCATTTGTAGAGTGGATTGTTCCAGCAGGAAACTCTGATATTCGTCCTGCAAATCCGATGAAAGCACGTTACATTACAATCCATGAGACGGCAAATACGGCCGCTGGTGCTAATGCTGAAAATCATGCGAAATATTTGTATAAACAAGCAACGGAAGGCACTTTCCGAACAGCTTCATGGCATTTTACTGTAGACGATAAACAAATTTATCAACACTTACCAACAAACGAAAACGGTTGGCATGCAGGAGATGGAGATGGATCAGGAAACAGGGAGTCTATCGGTATCGAGATCGCGGTTAACCAAGACGGTGATTACAATAAAGCTTTAGAAAATGCAAAACGACTTGCAGGTTATTTAATGAACAAAGAAGGAATTGGTGCAGATCATATTTACAAGCATCAACAATGGAGCGGGAAAAAATGTCCTGACATTTTAATTTCACGTGGTAATTGGGCTGGTTTCGTACAAGGAATTCAGTGGTATGCAAATATAAATGCGCAGATTGATACGCCTTTACAAGATAAAAATGACTCATTTAATCCAAATGAAAATAATCCAGCTGAACCTAGCATGGAACTAGTGGTAAATGGTAGTGGCATCAATGTACGTAGTGATGCGGGTATTGAACATCGTGTTGTACGTAAAGCTTCAAACGGAGATCGTTACAAAGTATTAGCGGTTAAAAATGGTTGGTATAAAGTAGGTAATGGAGAATGGATTTTCTATGACCCAAGTTGGATTAAAATTAACTACAATGTACCAAAGGAAGAAGTACAAAAGCCTAAGGAAGAAGTACAAAAACCAAAAGATGATATTACAGGTGGCTGGTTTGAAGGGCATTTTCGTAAATTAAACAGTCTAGGTATTATGCAAGGCGAAGGCAATGGTGTATTTGCGCCATATCGAAATGTAACGAGAGCGGAGTTTGCGAAATTAATCTCGAATGCTCTTAAAATACCAGAGGGAAATAAGTCATTTGTAGATATTAATGAGGCACATCCATCACTTCATGACGGTATTAAACGTTGTGCAAGTGCAGGAATTATTAATGGTCGTGGTGAAGGGATTTTTGATCCTAACTCACCAATTACTCGTGAAGAAGTATCTATTATGATTGACAAAGCATTACGATACAAAGGAATTACAGGTGAGTTAGTAGCATTACCATTTACAGATAAGCACTTAATAACATACAAAGAATCGGTTCAACGATTATACAGCTTAAAGGTAGTTAATGGTGTTGGAAATAATGAGTTTGATCCCCGAGGTACAGCAACTCGTGGTCAGGCAGCTGCCTTTATTGTGAAGATGTTAGATTCAATGCAAAAATAAAATAAAATAAAATAAAACTTTAATCAGTGGGGCCACTCGCGTTGCAATCGAGCAGTTTATTCACCGAATTTTGAAATGAGAGTTTTACTGCCTGCAAATAGCAGAATAAATTGTATGTAGAAGCTGACATTGGTAGAAGTAAAAAATAAGAAGAATTTGAAAGGAGCTATCCAAAATAATAATTTGGAATAGCTCCTATTTAGTAGGAAGAACAAATTGTATTTCATAGATTGTAATGCAGAATGCCCTTTCAAGCCCCTCATAAGCCCCTACCAAGTAATAAATCACTCAGAAAAAACAAAAACAAAAACAACTACAAGAACAAAACAAGCACGAAAAAATGAAACCGGCGTTGCAGTAGTAAAAAAAATTGTAATTCGAATGCCAAAACCATTCCCGCATTCCTATTTTTATAATGAAGGATTAAAATCTTCCTATTTACTAGCAAAGAGTGGAGGGAAACATATGGCGGTATACCGTAATGTGCAGGTGAACTTTTGGCAAGATGAATTCATATTAGATTTAACGCCAGAGGAGCGTTATTTTTACATATATTTGTTAACTGGTACGAAAACGAACCAATGTGGTATTTACATATTACCGAAGCGTGTGGCAGAGCTTGAAACAGGTTATAGTATGGAGACTGTTGAGAAGTTGCTAAACAGGTTTGTTGAGTATGGAAAGATTTTATATGATACGGAAACGAAAGAGGTATTCATAATAAACTGGTTACACTATAACCCTATTTCAAATACGAATGTGGAGAAGTGCGTATTACGTGAGTTAAAGACTGTAAAAAGTAATGAGTTCATACATATGTTTTTACGTAAATGCCTTGAAGAAGAATACACGATTCCGTTATTATTGCAGCATTTTGGTATGCCAAAAGAAGAGGATAATAGTAGTTTACAAGTAGTTATTGAAGAGAAAGAAGAAGCGGAAGAGGTAGAAAGTATAGAAGAGGACGTTCCAAATAGTCAAGTTTATAAGTTTTATGAACAAAATATTAGTAGTTTATCCCCATATATTGTGAAAGAATTGAAGAATTGGATACAAAGATTTTCTGGAGAGAAAGTGTTAGTGGCACTTAAAATTGCGTTTGAAAATAATAAGAAAACGTTAGCTTATGTGAAGGGGATTTTGAGGAATTGGTGTAAGAAAGAACGAGTAGATTTTAGTGAAGGAATGCATAGGAGAGAAGTATTCGGTTTGTATGACCCATAGTTTGGATAAGGATTTTTTCTATTCTAAAAGGTTCTTTTACTATAGAAGCGAATAGTGTGAGAAAGGGGTGGTTATATGGAAGTCGTTATAAAGAAGAAACGAAAAAGGGGAAGAAGAATTTTTATTTGGGCTAGTGGTATCGTTCTCTTGTTAGTTATTTCCGCTGTGATTTTTTTGAATATATATACGCTGAAATCTATGCCAAAGATAGATGGAACGATAAAGCTAGAGGATTTACAACACGCTGTTACGGTGAAGCGGGATAGTAAAGGTGTCCCGCATATTAAATCGGAAAATGCACATGATTTATATTTTTCACAAGGATATGTACAAGCGCAAGATCGGTTGTTTCAAATGGATTTAAGTAGAAGACAAGCTTCTGGTATGTTAAGTGAAGTTGTTGGGGAAGCAGCTGTTGACCGAGATAAATTATTTCGAACACTCGGTTTACGGCGAGCGGCAGAAGCTTCAGTTAGTCAATATGATGGAGAAGCAAAATATGCCCTGCAGTCATTTGCTGATGGGGTGAACGCTTTTATACGTGAGGCGAAAGAGGAAAAGAAATTACCAGTTGAGTTTACTATATTAGGTTATGAACCTGCTGAGTGGTCAATTGTTGATACTTTAACGATCGGGAAGTATATGGCGTTTGACTTAGGAGGACATTGGCACGGACAGGCATTTCGATATTGGGCGCTGAAAAATCTTCCGAAAGAGCAAGCAAATGAGCTATTTCCTAAATATCCGAAAGATGCTCCTAGATTGCTAGCTGAACTGAAAAATACAAATGTGGACGTAGCGCAAAGTTTTTCAAAAACGATAATTCCGCCGGAGTTTAACGGTAGTAATAACTGGGTTGTGAGCGGTGAGAAGAGTGCATCAGGTAAGCCAATTTTAGCAGATGATCCTCATTTATCTCTTGCGACGCCTTCTATTTGGTATCAAACGAGACTTGAAATGCAAGGTTTAAATGTGAGTGGCGTTATTTTCGCTGGAGTACCAGGTGTTATATTAGGACACAATGACAAAATAGCGTGGGGCGTTACGAATACAGGGCCTGATGTGCAAGATTTATATATTGAGAAGAGAAATCCTAATAATGAAAATGAATTTCTGTATAACGATAAATGGGAGAAAGCTACCGTTGTAGACGAGTCTATTAAAGTAAAAGGCGGGAAGACAATTCCTTATAACGTTACAATTACGAGGCATGGACCAGTAATTTCAGAGTTTGCGAATAAGGGGAAGGAGAAAACGAAAACCGTATTCTCTTTAAAGTGGACAGCTTTAGAACCGTCAGCTGAGTTAAAAGCTGTATTAAATATGAACAAAGCAAAAGACTGGACGGAGTTTGAAACCGCTCTTCAAGATTTCCATACACCAACGCAAAACTTTGTGTTTGCATCAAACGATGGCACGATTGCTTATAAAGCGAATGGAAATATACCAGTGCGTAAAAAAGGCGATGGTAGCTTGCCTGTTCCAGGATGGACAGATGAATATGAATGGGAAGGATATATTCCATTTGATCAGCTGCCGAAAGTTATAAATCCGAAAGAAGGTTTTATTTCAACTGCGAATAATAAAATTGTTGATGATGAGTATCCGTACCATATTAGCAATACGTGGGCACAGCCATATAGGCAAATGCGTATTCAAGAATTTTTGCAAGAGAAGGAAAAGTATACGGTGAAAGATTTAGAAGAGTTACAGATGGATCAAAAGAATTTATACGGGAAAGAGTTTACTCCTATATTTTTAAAAGAGTTAAATAAAGCATCTTTAAATGAGGTAGAGAAAGAAGGTGTAAACCAATTAACAAAGTGGAATTTTTACGATAGTAAAGATGAAGCGGCACCATTAATATTCCATTTATTAATGAAAGAGATTTCAAATACGTTATTTTCAAAAGAAATACCGAAAGATGTAATGGAGTTATTTAAAGGGAAGTCACAAGTTGTGGATGAATTAATCCGGAAACAAGTAGCAGGAGAAAATAGTGCATGGTTTTCTAAGTACGGAGGTTTCACAAAAATTGTGCATACATCGTACGAGAATGTAATGAAGAAATTGCAGAAGGAATATGGACCCGATGTTGGGGCCTGGAAGTGGGGCGATTATCATCAACTCGCTTTTACACATCCAATTTCGAAATCATCTAGTATGTTAGCGTTACTCGCTTTTAATCGTGAGAAACCAGTTCCAATTGGCGGAAGTCAAGTTACCGTTCAAGCAGCGAGTTACGGCGATAACGGCATTGTAAATCACGGGGCTTCTTGGCGATTTGTTATTGATACGAAAGATATGTCAAACGGTTATCATATCGTAGGGCCAGGACAATCGGGACATTTTAGAAGCGATTGGTATCATGATCAAATAGATGATTGGGTAAGTGGAACGTATCATACGACTACATTGAATACGGAGGGAATAGAGGGGAAGGTGCTAAATTTAGAACCGAAGTGATAGGGTGTTTTTGTTTGTGGAGGGACTAGTAATAATCTTTTTGATAATGAAAGCTTATCATTTAGAACATAACCCAGTTCTTAAATAATTTTAACAGCCAGCCTACTATCATTTAATTTGATAGTAGGCTGTTTCCATCTTCGAAATACGCTGTAGCAACTTCTTCAGGATTACGATTATTTCCACATGCTGCAAGTGCTGTAACAAATAAAGCCATTACAACTATTAACATGATTATTCCAGTTTTGAGGGGAATTAGTTAACAAAGACCAGGTATTATTTGCAACAGAACGGTCCCTCTGTACCCCTTGTTTCGTCATTTTTCTACGCCATCCAACTTGACAAATGTTTTTTTATCAAACTACAATGAAAATCATTATCAATAATATAGGGAGGATACTTTTGTCAATAAATGAAAAACAATATATTTATAGGTTAATAACCAGATCTTGTTAAGTCGTATGTACTATTTTTAGTTTAGCGTTGCCCAGAATGTACACCAATTAATCTCGCGAATTACAAGAAAACTATTATTGAAATGAGGCGTGCATTGTGAAGTTGGACGTGAATGAGTTAGCAGAGTATCTTGCCAATAATCCTTTCCGAGTAGAAGGAGTATATCGTTATGCTAAAAATCCAGGTGTGCCTTGTGCTGAGTCTACAGATTCTTTCCCAGGATTTGTATTTCCACTTACAGGGAAGACGCAATTTCAATTTAATGGTACGCCGTATATCCTTTCCCCAGGAAAAGTTATACATGGGGGTGCAAAAATGACATTAGCCCATAAAATGCTTGGTGAAATAAACTGGGAATATATTCTTGTTTTATATCAGATAAGCAATTCAGAACGAGAAGACTCTGGCTTTACTCATCAGCATTTTGAATTATTAACAGGACAATCTCCTCGTCTTGTCGAATTACTTATGCGTCTTTGGGATGTGTATAATCAGCGTGGAGGCATTTCGATGCTTCAGACCGAAATGCTGTTTCGCGAAGCGTTGAATGAAGCTTTATTAAGTGTTGTCAATAGAGAAAACAACTATGAGTCGCATACTTTATTCGAACGAATATCTAGTTATGTTCGTAAATACTATTATAAAGATATTACAATACATACGCTTACAGAACAAAATAATGTTAATCGAAATCGTCTTTCTTACGTGTTTAGAAAGCATGCAGGTATGGGGCCAGCAGAATATGTATTGAACTATCGTATAAAGATGGCTCAAAAAATGTTATGTACAAGTGGTGTGCCTGTACAACAAATTGCGCAGGCTGTTGGAATCGCAGACCCTTTTTATTTTAGTAGAGTTTTCAAGAAGCGAGTTGGCATTTCGCCTACTAAATATCGCGAGAAGTTCATCAATAATCCATACTAATGTCAACAGGGGTCCATTCTTATTTGAAAATCACTGTTCTATACTTATGGAGAGTTAAAGGAAACATTGGATTGAAAGAACTTTCATTGAAATCACTCCTTTGTACTATCTGAATGAAAAGTTCTGGCCGGAGCATTTTCTTTTTAAGCGTAATGACGACTTTTTTACTTAGATTATTGTAATATAGTGGAAGTTAAAAATGAGGAGGGATTATTATCCATTACCAACCTATTAAACTAAATGACGAGTTATCTAAAATTAACGATTATTGGTATCCACGAGTGATTGGTGAAATGAATGATGATCAAATTCAGCTTTTTAAAGCTAATGGAGATTTTATATGGCATGAGCATCCTAATACGGATAAGCTATTTATTGTGCTTGAAGGGGAGATGTTCATCGATTTCCGTGATGGACAGGTGAAAATTTCTAAGGGCGAGATGTTTATTGTCCCGAGAGGCGTTGAGCATAAACCTTTCACTGAAAAGGAATCCCACATCATGTTGGTAGAGCCTAAAAGGGAAATGGATTGATAATCGTAAAAAGATAAAAAAGGAGCGGAAATCCGTTCCTTTTTTATTTATCTTACTATTTTTAGGAGCTTAGTATGAGTAAGATGTGAATAAAGGATGAATAGCATTTTTATCAATAAAAATTTATTGGATTTTTTGTGGAATATATATGAAACGTTGTATAAAATAATCAAGAAAGCCAAAAATTATAGGGGGAAAGTTGTGAAGAAAAATAAGAGTTTAATAAGTTTTTTAGGAGTGTTTATTATGTTGTTTTCTTTTTGTTTTCAAGGAAATGTACAGGCAGATGTAAATACTGTTCAATCTGGAAAAATCAAATCAGGAAACGTAACAGTATGGGAAGTTGGAAATGTAGCGAAAGTATTAGCGGATGTGGAGCGCTTAAATTTAAATACAGTAAATGTACCGATTCAAGTGGATATCCCGAATGTGACTTCTACGAATATGGTAATTAATCAAGCGCAAAAGCAACAAGCTATTATTTTAATTCAAGAATTATTAAAGCGTAATATTCAAGTTATAGTGGAACCGTTCCCGTATATTCAGCAGGGGAATGTTGGAGAGACAGAATGGAACCCAAGTAACATTAATGATTTCTTCTGGAATTGGAAGACGGTTATTCTGCAAGATATTTTTAATTCCATTACAAGTAAATACAATGTGTATGGACTAAAGATTGCTTCTAATTTCGTGAATATGGAGTATGCAGAAGGATACTGGAGCGATACAATTAATTTTGTTCGTAATCAGTATAAAGGAAATGTTTTGTATCAAATGAACTGGTGGTTAACAGCAAGTTGGGACTCTTCTTATGAAGCGAAGTTTAAAGAAAAAATCAATCGCCCGTATTTAAAAAAGGTGGATATTGTTAGCATAGATAGTTGGTTTGAAGTTTCAGGAAAAAGGAATCCAACATATGAAGAAGTGAAACAAAGTTTATTTGCGACAACAGTATATAATCGTGGGCAAAATGTTGTTCAGCAATTGGAACAATTACATAATGCAACAGGAAAGCCAGTTTACTTCGGTGGATTTAACGTTCCAGCACGTGAACTTGGATTACAAAATCCATGGAATCCAGATGTTTCAAATGTGTTTTCGAAAGATGTACAATTAAATGGATGGCGTGCTTACCGCGATGTATTAGAACCGAAACCATATTTTAAAGGTTTTTCAATTTGGTTTATTGGCTCTAATGATAGTACACATCCGTATCAAATACATAGTAAAGAAGCAGAGGCAGTTATTAACGGGTGGTACCGAAAATAAATTTTATAAAATAGGTAAGTTTTAAAGTTTACTACATATATTTCTAGTGAAAGGCCTTTCACCATCTTATCACCTAGGGGGCAATCATAATGAAATTTTTGTCTTACCTTACAGTAATTTTGGTGATTCTTGGCGGTTTGAATTGGTTATTTGTAGCGTTAGATTACAATGTAGTTGAGAAATGGTTTGGTTCTATGCCGGCGCTTGTGGACACTATTTATTGGCTCATTGGTCTCTCTGCTATTTATCAAATTTTTGATCGGTTCTTTACGAACGATTAGCTATTATTCTTTCATTATTAGAGTGTTAAGTACGATTATGTACTTAACACTTTTTTATATGTTCATAAAAAAGTCTGCACTTGCAAGCGATTCCATCGCGTCTTGCGCCGTAATAATAGAAAACAAATTGACCACATATTATATTTTGGGTTATAATTCAGAAAGTTTAAAAAATAATCCGATGAGAAATAGGGAGGTTATGAGGGTAATGGAGAGAGTCTATAATTTTTCAGCAGGACCATCAATACTCCCTTTGCCAGTTTTAGAGAAAGTGCAAAAGGAGCTATTAAATTATAACGGGACAGGCATGTCTATTATGGAAATGAGTCATCGATCTTCTTATTTTCAAAGTATTATAGAGGAAGCGAGTAACTTACTTCGTGAATTAATGAGCATCCCTGATGAGTATGATATTTTATTTTTACAAGGCGGTGCGTCATTACAATTCTCTATGATACCGTTGAACTTAATGAATACGTATAAAAAAGCTGGATACGTACTAACTGGCTCATGGTCTAAAAAGGCATTGCAAGAAGCCGAAAAAGTTGGGGAAGTACAAGTGATTGCTTCTTCCGAGCAAGAGAAGTTTACTACGATTCCTAAACTGGACGGTTTATTAAGTGATGAAAAACTAGATTATGTACATATTACAACGAATAATACAATTGAGGGGACAAAATATGTGGAAATTCCACATGTAGAAAGAGTGCCGCTCGTTGCGGATATGTCCTCAAATATTTTATCAGAGAGATATGATGTTTCGAAGTTTGGTCTTATATATGCGGGGGCGCAAAAGAATTTAGGACCTGCGGGTTTAACGATTGCTATTATAAAAAGAGATTTAATTGGGGGAGCAGATCGCTCTTGTCCGACAATGTTAAATTATGAAACTTACAGTAAAAATAACTCCTTATATAATACACCGCCATCCTTTAGTATTTACGTAACAAAACTTGTACTAGAGTGGTTGAAAGAGCAAGGCGGAGTATCTGCGATTGAAGAACAAAATAAAATGAAATCTTCACTTATTTATCATTTTTTAGATGAATCTAAATTGTTTACTTCACCAGTTGACCCTGCGTATCGATCACTTATGAACATTCCATTTACAACACCGTCAGAAGAACTTAATAATGAGTTTTTACAAAAGGCGAAGGAACGCGGTTTCGTTACGCTAAAAGGACATCGCTCAGTCGGCGGTATGCGTGCAAGTATTTACAATGCGATGCCAGTGGAAGGTGTAAAACAATTAGTAGATTATATGAAGGAATTTGAGCTTGAGAATAGATAGGGAGATGGGGATATGTTTCGTGTTCAAACGTTAAATCAAATTGCAGAAAAAGGTTTACAAGTTTTTACTGAAGAACGTTATGAAGTAGGGGATAAAATCAATCACCCAGATGGGATTTTGCTTCGTAGCTACTCTTTACATCAAGAAGAGTTTTCAAAAGACTTAAAGGCGATTGCAAGAGCTGGCGCTGGTGTAAATAATATTCCTGTCGAGCGATGTACAGAAAAAGGAATTGTAGTATTTAACACGCCGGGGGCAAATGCAAACGCTGTAAAGGAACTCATTATTGCCAGTCTTATTATGTCTTCACGTAACATTATTAATGGTGTAAGTTGGACGAAAAACTTAGAGGGTGAAGAAGTACCACAGCTTGTTGAATCAGGAAAAAAACAATTTGTTGGATCAGAAATTGCAGGGAAACGTCTAGGTGTTATCGGACTTGGCGCAATTGGTGCTTTAGTTGCGAACGATGCGTTAGCATTAGGGATGGATGTTATCGGATATGATCCTTATATTTCAGTTGAAACAGCTTGGCGTCTTTCTACACATGTGCAAAGAGCATTTAGCCTTGATGAAATTTTTGCAACGTGTGATTATATTACACTGCATATTCCTCTTACGAATCAAACGAAGGGGATTATTGGGGAACACGCTGTAGAGAAGATGAAAAGAGGGATGCGTCTATTTAATTTCTCTAGAGGAGAACTTGTAGATGAAAAGGTTCTTCAAAAAGCATTAGAAGAAGATATTATTACACATTACGTAACGGACTTCCCAAATGAAAATGTAATAAAGATGAAAAATGTAACAGCGACGCCTCACCTTGGTGCATCTACGTCTGAATCAGAAGAAAATTGTGCAGTAATGGCAGCACGTCAATTACGTGAATATTTAGAGACAGGAAATATTCGTAATTCAGTAAACTATCCAAACGTAGAATTGCCGTATATCGGAAAGAAACGAATTACAATTATGCATCAAAACGTTCCAAACATGGTAGGACAAATTACAGGATGTTTAGCAGAACATCATATTAATATTGCCGATATGATTAATCGTAGTAAACATTCTTGGGCATACACAATGATTGATATCGATAACGGAATTGATGATATAATAAAAGAGAATATTGTAGAAAATATAAGCAAAATTACAGGTGTTGTAGCCGTTCGAATGATTGTGTAAAGGAGAGAGGAATGTGGCAAAAATACGACCGTTTCGGGCCATTCGTCCAGTAGAGGAAAAAGCGGCACAAGTGGCAGCTTTACCGTATGACGTATTAAATAGTGAAGAGGCAAGGGAAGTTGTAAAAGGGAATCCATATTCTTTCTTGCATGTTGATAAAGCAGAAATTGATTTAGATCCTGAACTGTCACCGTATGATGATCGCGTGTATGAAAAAGCGGGCGACAATTTAAAGCAATTTATACGAGAAGAAGTGTTCATACAAGATGAAGAGCCAGCGCTATATATTTATGAACTGACGATGCAAGGAAGAACGCAGTCAGGCCTTGTCGTTTGTACATCTATTGATGAGTATGAAGATGATACAATTAAAAAACATGAAAGAACACGTCATGAAAAAGAGCTAGATCGTATTCGCCACGTAGATGTGTGTGACGCAAATACAGGTCCGATTTTTTTAACGTACCGTACAAAAGATGAAGTAAAGCATTTAATTAGGAGCTGGAAAGAAGAACATACGCCAATTTATACATTTACAGCAGAAGACGGTGTTAAGCATGTTGTGTGGAAGATTGTAGATGAAGATGTAATTACGACTTTAGTAAACGCATTTGAAGATATTCCTAATCTTTATATTGCAGACGGGCATCACCGTTCTGCATCAGCTGCAAAAGTAGGACTTATGCGAAGAGAACAATATCCAAATTACACAGGAGAAGAGGAATTTAATTTCTTCTTATCGGTTCTATTCCCTCATGATGAATTATCGATTTGGGATTATAACCGAGTTGTGAAAGATTTAAATGGCTTATCAGAGGAACAGTTTTTAAATCAAATTACGCAGTACTTTTATGTAGAAGAAGCAACTGTTTCTCCGTATAAACCAAATGAGCCCAAATCATTTGGTATGTATGTAAATGAGAAGTGGTATAAGCTTACTGTGAAAGAGGAAACGTTTGATGCGAATGATCTTGTTAGAGGTTTAGATGTATCTATCCTGCAAGATCATTTATTAAGCCAAGTGCTTGAAATACATGATCCGCGATCTGATTCACGCATCGACTTTGTCGGAGGAATCCGTGGATTAGAAGAACTAGAACGTCTTGTAAATAGCGGTGAATATAAAGTGGCGTTTTCACTATATCCGACATCAATGGAAGCTTTATTAGCAATCGCAGATGCCGGAGAAGTCATGCCGCCAAAATCAACGTGGTTTGAACCGAAACTGCGTAGCGGGTTGTTTGTACATTCTTTAAAATAAATAGACTTCTTTAGTTAGAAAAACCGAAATGATTTTTAGTTTCGGTTTTTCTTATTTTACAAGTGTTTTTGAGGAGGGGTATGAATGAAATTGCAAGTAGGCGAAAAAATCAACTTTGAACGAACTTTTACGAAAGAGGATGTTGCGTTATTTACAGAAGTATCGAAAGATGAAGGCGTTCATCATGTTACACCAGATGAGCAGGGAAGATTTGTTGTACAAGGGCTGTTAACATCAACATTGCCTACAAAAATTGGCGGTGATTATAACGTACTAGCTCGCAAAATGGATTTTGAATTTTTACGTCCTGTTTTTAGCGGCGATACGATTCGTTGTGACGTAACTATTGAACAATTTGAGCCTGATGAAAAAAATCGTACAAAAATTATTGCGACGTTTATATGTAGGAATCAACTTGAAAAGGAAGTTATGAAGGGGAGTTTTTCGGGGATTATACTTTAATTAGTAAAAAAAGAAATGAATAGGTGGGGCATGATGTCTCTAGGGCGTAGATTTTTAATTCCCCCATGAAGAAAATTTTATGCATTGCTGAATACTGATAATATACTCTGTTCATTTTTAACTTGAATAAACTCGTCAACAAAAAGGACATTCCTAGTATTACAAGAAATGTCCTTTCCACTAAATTATAAGGTATTTTGCTGAAATTCAAACTCTAAAATTAGTTTACTAGTTTGACCTGTAAACTGATAATTATAGGATCCTCTCAGGTTTTCTAAGTTACCAGTAGCTTTAATAATTGTTCCTGGGGAATCTAAATTTCCTTTATCAAATATTCCTTGCTCTAGAGCTGTAAATGTTCCTTGTTGCCCCTTATAAATCCCTTCAAAGTGTAAAAATCCAGAAATTTTAGCAGTAGCTAAGTGACCATCATTTATATTTGAGTCTAAATAATATAATAAGTATTCAACAAAAGCCTTTCCTTTTAATTCCCCATCAATATCATATTCGACATGAGCAATATTAATAGGGAAATCTTTTTTATTATCATCGATTGGTTTTTCATCCCACTTACTTACTGTAAATGTTACTTCCATACACGTAATCTCCCTCCAATTATATACTTTTAAAAAGTACCAATTCACAGACATATCTCATAGGAGTGTTTTTATTCATTCCACGCCACTTTCCAAAATAGAGAAAGATTCATTTTCACAATTAATTTCTGCCATTGCACCGTAAGGTAAAATAAACTTCGGTTCAGTATGGCCAAAATTTAAATTATAAAGAATCGGCAAATCTTCTAAGTTATGTTCCTTCATAACCTGCAATATTTCCTGTTTATATTCTTCATAGTATTGTTCATCTTTCGGTTTACCAAAAATGATTCCTTTTGCTTTTTGCAGAATACCTTGTGCTGCATAATTTCGTAACCAATATTTTATATAACTTGGTTCTGGATGATCTTCAGAAGTTTCAAAGAAGAGAATACTATTCTCCCAATGTTTTTTCTCAGGCCAAAGTTCCGTTCCTTTTGCAAATTCCAATACTTCAATACAACCACCAATTAAGCGCCCCTGTACAGTGGTAGAGCCTTGAAGTAGCTCATATCCATTGTTTTGCTGCATCGTACGTCTTGTATCCTTATTTATTTCAATCCATTCTAAATGCTCACTTGTCCATTCATAAGCTGGTTGAATCTCTCCAATCGTTTCATTTGAAAAGAGAGTACGATTTACCATTTCAATTGTATATGGATCCATCTCTACATTTTCGGCAAAGTCGGTCAAAATTGCTGGACCGTATAAAGAGGAAAGCCCTGCTTTATGGCAAAATAAATGTGAAATAGTAACGTCAGAGTACCCCATAAAAATTTTCGGGTTTTCGCGTATCACATTAAAATCTATATAGGGAAGTAACCGGATGCTATCTTCACCGCCAATATTCGCGATAATTGCTTTCACGCGTGTATCTTTAAATGCTGTCATTATATCTTCCGCACGATCCTCTGGATTGTTATAAAGGTATTCGCTACCTTTTAAGCTATTTGGCATTGGGATAACCGTAAGACTAAAAACTTCTTCTAATCTTTTTACTCCTTGTTCATATCGCCATCTTATTTCAGAATCACCTGCACCGCCCCATGAAGGACTTACTGTTGCTACGATATCTCCTGGCTGTAATCTCTTTGGCTTTATTAACATATGAATCCCGCTCCTATATAATTTAATGAACTACGGCTATACAAACCGTAGAGTTGAAGAACATTGTACATGACATTAGTTTCTCCACCTTCAATAAGTTCACCTGCTGTAATTTGAGAATTTAGTATTAGTGCTGAATATAGGAATAATTTACAAATATTTTTTGCTAAAATTTATATTTGAAAATCACAGTATGCATCATTGCATGAGGAAAACGGTTGTTATTTTTACAACCTGTAACTATAATGATTACAGGTTGGTCGATACCAATCAAAAAAAATAAAATTATCATGAATGGAGATGTTACATATGGGTATGAAAAAAATAATTTTAGCAGGTGCTTTAGGGATCGCAGCATTATCAGGAACAAATGTACCAGGATTAGAACTAACAAAAGCGAGTGCAGCTTCTATTGAATCGAATTTCTCGACGTTAGAAGGACGAGTAGTAGAAGTAGATAACGGTGTGATTGTTGTAAAATCTAAGCAATATGAGGAACCTGTTAGTGTGTATATTGATTCACTTTCAAACGTGAAAGTAGGAGATGAAGTAAAAGCTACTGGATCTATGATGCGTAATTTTACAGAATACATGGTTGCAACTGCAGTTGAAAATACAACAAACAAGTTAGGTATGCACATGAAAGAAGATGGCTCGCCCGATTATGTAATTGGAGAAGTATCAAAAGTAGGAACGATGGAAGATGAGGGAGACGGTGCTACTAAATATGTTGTAGTTGAGTATCCATCGCTAAACGGGAAGAAAGATATTATTGATGTTTTCTTAACAAAGGGACAAGTATTTAATGTGGGTGAGAAAGTGAAAATTGATATGAAGTATGTAGGGTGGGGCGGAAGTTCTATTAACTGGAACACAGTTGACCATATTGAAAAAGTTCATGAAGCAAAGACGAACGTTGAAAATAATGATGATGTATGGATTTGGTCTTAATAAGGCGAGTATAAGTCGTTATTTGCAATTTTCTCCAAACAATACATGTAAAAACTAAATGTATCATGCAGTACCCATCTAATTATCATTGCGTATGACAATTAGGTGGGTACTTTTTTATTTGAAATTTGTGCAAGTCAATGTTCAGCATTTCTTTTTAAGAGTAAATTACGGGTGAAATCAAAACTTTATTTGCAGTACATAATAAATAATGTTGATTTTTTATCTTATATTAAAATAAAAACAAACCACTGTTCGATTTGAATATTCCACGATATAATGGTGAGAGTTTATGACAGAATAAATATTTACATAAGAAGTGAGGTACTGTATGAAAAAAAGAACGACAGACATTATTTTTATTATTATCGGTGCATTTCTTTTTGCGTTAGGTGTCAATTTGTTTGTTATCCCGAATGAGTTTGGTGAGGGCGGGGTAACAGGTATCACGATTATTACGTACTATTTATTTGAATGGTCACCGGGTTTAGTTAACTTAATTTTAAATGCGATTTTGTTAATAGCCGGTTATAAATTTTTAAATAAGATTACAACAATTTATACAATCATTGCTGTAGTTACAAACTCACTATTTCTTCATTTGACAGAAGGTTGGACGATCGCTTCGGATGAAATGCTCGTAAATGCCATTTTCGGAGGAATATTTATTGGATGCGGGATTGGTCTAATCATTCGTGTTGGCGGAACAACTGCAGGTACTACCATCTTAGCAAGGATGACACATAAATATTTAGGATGGAGCATTAGCTACGGTCTACTGTTCTTCGATTTAATTGTTGCGTTTTCATCGTATTTCATCATTGGTGCAGAAAAACTGATGATAACAATTATTATGTTATATGTAGCAACGAAAGTGATGGAGTTTGTAATTGAAGGTTTAAATCCGAAGAAAGCCATTACGATTATTTCTGATAATCCGAATGAAATTGCCGGGAAGGTAACTACCTTAATGGGCAGAGGGGTTACTGTGTACTCAGGTCATGGCTATTACACGAAAACTCCGAAGGAAATTCTTTATGTTGTTATTAATAAGCAAGAAGTAGTGAAGCTAAAACGGATTGTTCAAACTACAGATCCGGCTGCGTTCATCGCTATACACGATGTTCGTGACGTATTTGGAGAAGGATTCGTTGATATTTCTAAAGCATAGAAATTATTTTTCATTAAAATAATCTTAATACTAAAACGTAAGAATCTATTTTGAATAATCTTTTTTCAAAATAGATTCTTTTTCTTTTTCTTGCAAAAAATTCAATTGTTTCTTAATGTAGTGATGTAGAAGGATGAACGAGAGAGGGTTTAATGAAGATGATACATATTTTATTAGCTGATGACGATAAACATATTAGAGAGTTGTTGCATTATCATTTACAAAAAGAGGGATTTCAAGTTTTTGAGGCGGAAGATGGAAAGGTAGCGCAAGACGTATTAGAGAAGGAAAATATTCATCTTGCGATCGTAGACATTATGATGCCATTTGTTGATGGCTATACGTTATGTGAAGAAATACGGAAGTATCATGACATCCCTGTTATTTTATTAACTGCGAAAGACCAGTTAGTGGATAAAGAAAAAGGCTTCATTTCTGGTACAGACGATTATATTGTGAAACCATTTGAACCAGCTGAAGTGATTTTTCGTATGAAAGCTTTATTACGTCGTTATCAAATGCTGAGTGCAGATATTATTACGTTGCACGGAACGACAATTGATCGAAAAGGTGTGGAAGTAAAGTGTAACGGTCAAACAATTTTGCTTCCTTTAAAGGAATTTGAGCTATTATCACAACTTGCTAGTTATCCTGGAAGAACATTTTCAAGAGAAGAATTAATTGAATTAGTATGGGGAATGGATTTTGAAGGAGATGAACGAACAGTTGATGTTCATGTGAAGCGACTACGAGATCGTTTCTCAAAACGAACGGATGATTTTCAAATTACGACAGTGCGCGGTCTCGGGTATAAGTTGGAGTTGAAATAAGATGAAATCACTATATTCTAGATTTGTATTTATGACGGTCGGCATTATGCTACTTAGTAGTATTATCGGCTTTTTATTAACGAACGTATATTATCAAGTGAAGTTAAAACCGTATAACAGTGAAAAGATTTTAAAGTATGCTGAAGAAGTTAAATCGTTATATGAAAAGCAAAGTGAAGAAAATCAAGAGGCGTACTTACATTCTATCGCAAAGTTAGGGTATGAAATTTATATTGTCGATGATCAAAAGAATGGAAAGCGTATCGGCAATGCGTTTCGTAAGACGTCTATTAGCGATGCTACTGTTCATAAAGTATTGCAAGGAGAAACGTTTAATGGTGTTTCTACGTATCCAACGCGTCTTTTTATTACAGGATTTTTCGATAATGAATTAATAAATAGTGTTGGTGTACCGGTAAAGCACGGTGATAAACAGTACGCGTTATTTATTCGCCCCGACATTCAGAACCAATTTGGGGAAATGCGAATTTTCTTAGCGGTATTACTTGGGTTTATCGTACTATTAAGCATTATCTTTATAGCGATTGCAGCAGGTTATATCGTTCGCCCAATCCGTAAATTTACGAAGGCTACGCAAAAAATTGCGAGTGGGGAATATGAAATTGAATTAGATGTAAAACGAAAAGATGAAATAGGAACGTTATCTACAAGCTTCCAAAAGATGACGAAAAGTATAAAAGAACTAGATGAAATGAGACAAGAATTCGTTTCGAACGTTTCACATGAATTTCAGTCGCCGCTTTCTTCCATACAAGGTTTTTCAAAGACGTTGCAAACAGAAAAAATGAGCGTGGAAGAAAGAAACCATTACTTACAAATTATTGAGGGTGAAAGTAAGCGAATGTCTAGTTTATGTAAACAGTTACTCACGCTTGCATCACTAGATAAAGAAGAGAAAGTTCTACAAATAAAAGAATTCAATTTGCAGAAGCAAATTAAAGACGTTATTTTTATGCTCGAATGGAAATGGCGTGAAAAAGATATCGCTGTTGAATTTGATGTGCCAGATATCACTATAAAAGGTGATGAAAACTTACTTCATCAAGTATGGAGTAATATCTTTACGAATAGCATTAAGTTTTCAAACGATGGTGGAACGATTGAGTTTTTCGTGGAAGAGTTAGAGTCTAGCGTTATAATTTCTATATCAGACAACGGAATCGGTATGGAGCAAGAAGAAATGGATCGTATTTTTGACCGTTTTTACAAAGTAGATACAGCAAGGGCAAGAAACGTAGAAGGTAGCGGTTTAGGATTATCAATCGTGCAGAAGATTGTTGAACTGCATAAAGGGACCGTTTCGGTATATAGCACGAAAGGGGAAGGGACGACTGTTCGGGTGGAGCTTCCTAAATAGATAGAAGAGGCTGTTTGGGAACAGCCTCTTCTTTTTTTGTCGCTAGTATACGTGTAAAATGAAAAAATATGAGTCATTTTAATTGCATAATCGGATGAGTTTGTGGAGTGAGATTAGCAGGAAGTTTATTTGAACATGTAGAATCCCTACAGAGTTATAAGGGTCTGATGAGAACTGTAACTATTTAGGGGGAGATTATTTTGAAACGAGTTGACTTGTTATTAAACGCACTAGATTCAACATTCGATAAAGAGAGTTGGTATGCACCGTTTAAACATGCTATAGAAGGACTTACAGCTGAACAGGCTATGTGGAAACCAGCTGGAGAGATAACGAATACCATTTGGGAGAATGTTAATCATCTCACTTATTACAAAGAAAGACTTGCAGCAAACTTGGAAGGACGTGAATGGACACATAATCTTGACGGTAATGACACCTTTTATCTTACTAAGCAATCTAATAATGATACGGAATGGAAGAAAGTCGTTGAACATTCTGAAAATGCTCAACGTAATTTAAGACAGGTATTGAGTGCAATTTCTGAAAAAGAGCTTGAACAAAATTCACTTGAGGGGAAATTACTGGATATCATGCTTCATGATGCCTATCATACGGGCCAAATTATTCAATTAAGGAAAATGCAGGGGGCATGGCCATCAAAGCGTTAAAGGCACCTTTTAGTTGGTGCTATTGTTGAATAAATTTTAGATATTCAAACGACTTCATTGTTATATTTTTAGTGAAGTATTTTACATCCAAAATGAAATAATTATATTTTTAACCCCGTCCCTAATTTAGAACGGGGTTATGTTTGGTTTGCTATAAAGCCGCACCTTTCCCGTGTTCTTCCTTAAATCGAAGCTCAAAAGTATCCGCTGTAATTTCATCAGCTTTTGGAAAAGCCCGTAATTTCGGATGAAGTAGCCATACGAGGGAAATGAATAAAATCCCAATGCTAGCAAGCGCGAAAATAAGTTGGCTACTATATACATTCGCAGTGTATCCGCCAATTAAAGAGCCGAGCGGCATAGCAATTGTGCCCATGCTCCGTGTGACTGAATTGATGCGCCCAAGATATTGGTTTGGAATTACAATTTGACCAATTGTCGCAAATAATATGTTGGTCGCACCAATTGGTATCCAAGCTAAGCCGAATAAAAAAATGGATAACCATTGAAATGGTACAATCGTAGAGAGAAACCAAAAGAAAGCGCCAGTTGCGAAGCTAATAATGGAGACACGGCCAACATTATGTTTACCAACCCATGAACTGAATAGTGCTCCAATTAAACAACCGGCTGATATAGCGGCTAAAAAGAACCCATATAATCTCACACCACCTAAAGAATCAGCGAAAGAAGGGAGTATGGCCATCGTCATACCGATTGAAAAATTAGCGACAACGGAACCGATTAAGAAGACGCCCATTAAGGAACGAAAGACGATTGAAAACCCTTCTTTTAAATCAGTGAAATATTGCTTAGTTGAAAGTACTGTGTTTGCTTCGGTTTGTTTTGGCATTTTCAATGAAAAGAACAAAAGGGCAGTAATCGCGAATGTAAAGGAGTCGATTACATATAAAGTAATGGCGCCAAATAGTGCTACTAATATTCCAGAAAGAGTCGTACAAATTAAATCAATGCCTTGATATGCAAATGAGAAGAGTGAATTTCCTTTTAATAATTGTGTTTTATGCAGTAGAAGTGGTAAAGCTTTTGATTGTGCGGGATAGGCGAATTGTTCAATAAAGGCTACGACTGGCATGATGATGAGTAGTAGGTGGACTGTTAGTAGGTCGAAGTAGTGTGTAATAGGAATGATTAAAATAAGAATGCATTGCAAAACTTGTGTGATGACGAGGGTGTTTTTAATGGACCATCTATCAACGAATGGACCAGTAAGAAATTGTAGTGCAGAAGGTAATAACGTAAGGGAACCAGCCAATCCAGAATAAAAAGGATTACCACTTAATTTGTATACGAGCCACATTGCGGCTACATAATACAAACTATCTCCTATGTTGGTGAAAATTCTTCCTAAAAATAATAAGAGGAAATTCCGGTTTTTTAATATGTCCACTTTATCTACTCCTTTATAATAAATTTATTCGGTAAAATAAATTTGACCGTTTATGTAAAAAAAATCGTATTACGATTTTCCTTCTTTTTTAATAAATTGCTGCATTGTTCTCTCAGTGATTTGAAGTGCAGTAGTAGAAATATAATAAGGTTTACTATTCGGATCTTTATCTGCACCTTTTGTGAGTTCGTTTAATTCAGCCATTAATTCATAAAACTTTTTCACCCACACTTGAAATTGTTCTGGCGTAGCATCAAATTCCCAGCAGGATGAAACGTAATTCCACTTAGCTGGATCTTCACTTGCATTTTGTAATGTAAAAGCTTCTTCTGGTGCAGCGAGAATTTGGCTTTTCGTTCTTTCTATCATTTGTAAAAAGATTTGGCGACCTGATTCGCTTAATATTTCTAAATGAGGTAATAGATCTGCGGCAGGGGTGAAGCCTTTAGCGACAGATTGATAAAACTTTTGAACAATCCCATTCTTTTCTTCTGTATAAACGATCTCTATAAGACTATTCTTTTCTAATTCTTTTAAATGATAATGAATTTTCGCCCTTGAAATGCCGAATTTCTCAGATAGTAATTGTCCAGTATAAGGACGTTCGCATAGACGTATCATCATTTCGGCACGTAATGGATCGCTTAATGCTTTTAGTTGGCTATAAGTAGTTAGTGTTAATACGGGCTTCAACATGATCAACTCCTTGAATTAAATTACTCGGTCAATATTATTTGACTGAATTGTATCAAGGATTCTATTTATTTTCAATACTTTCAGAAAATTTATTTTTTTACTCTGTAATCTTCTGTTCATATTCCGTTCATATTTCTTTTTTATGATTAGTGCATAGAAAGAAAGAGGAAGGAGCGAGCATAATGTTTTTAGCTCTGCGTGAATTGAAACAATCAAAATTAAGATACGGATTAATCGGACTCATTATGGTGTTACTATCATTTTTAGTCCTTGTTATTTCAGGATTAGCAAATGGATTATCATATGATAATGCTTCATCGATTCAAAATATGGAGGCGAATAAGTTCGTTTTAGCAGATGATGCGGAAAATAAATTACTTCGTTCACAAATTAAGAAAGACGATGTAGATAACGTAGTAAATCAAGTGGGCGAGAAAGAGGCAGTTCCATTTCGGGTGAAAGTTTCAACGTATGAAAAGAAAGATAGTTCGAAAAAGGTTGATATCGCTATTTTCTCAAGTGAACGCGATACATTTTTAGAACCGAACATTGTAAAAGGTGAGAAGTTAGGTACAGCAAACAACGAAATGGTTGCTGATGAATCAATTAAAGAAAAAGGAATCGATATTGGGGATACAATTATCGATCCTGTTTCAAAGAAAGAATTTAAAATCGTCGGATTTACGAAAGATCAAATGTTTAGCCATACACCAGTCGTTTATGTAAATGAAGACGTATGGGGCGCTATTTCACAACCAAACCAAAAAGATTATAGTGCAATCGCACTTAACACAGATAAAGAAATTAAAAATGCTCACGTTATCGATAAAAAAGAAGTACTGCAAAGTATTCCAGGATTTAAAGAAGAGCAAGGAACTTTAACGATGATCATTGCGTTCTTACTTGTGATCGCTGCGTTATTAATCGGTGTATTCTTCTATGTTATTACACTACAAAAAACACAGCAATTAGGTGTATTGAAAGCAATTGGTACGAAGAACTCGTATTTAGCAAATAGTTTAGTCGTACAGGCGTTATTCTTATCAGTCGTTGCGATGGTAATTAGTATCGTTCTTGTACAAGGATTAGAACAAATTTTACCAGCGGGTATGCCGTTCTTATTAACAACACCGATGATTGCACAATACGCAGCAATCTTTATCGTAATTAGTATTTTAGGAACACTTATTTCGTTATACCAAGTATTAAAAGTTGATGCATTAGAAGCAATTGGAGGCGGGATGTAATGACTTCATTATTAAAATTAGACAAAGTAAGTAAAGTGTATGGAGAAGGAAATACGGAAGTAACAGCCCTTCATCCGATGTCGCTTGATGTGAAAGCTGGAGAATTTATCGGAATCGTTGGCCCTTCTGGATCAGGGAAAAGTACGTTATTATCGATCGCGGGTGCTTTATTATCACCGTCAAAAGGAGATATTTACATTCGTGAGCAAAATATTACACAGTTATCGGAAAAGGAAATGACAGACATTCGTTTGAAAAAAATCGGTTTCATCTTCCAGTTTGCAAACCTTGTTCCATATTTAAATGTGAAAGAACAATTGCTTTATATTGCAAAGCTAAAAAAGGAAAGTAAACAAGAATCCGAAAAGCGTGCAGATCATTTATTAGCGGCATTTGGATTAGGAGAAAGAAAAAATCATTATCCAAATCAACTATCTGGTGGGGAAAAACAAAGGGTAGCAATCGCTCGTGCGTTCATGAACAATCCGGATTTAATATTAGCGGATGAGCCAACGGCGAGCTTAGACTCAAAACGTGCACGTGAAGTCGTAGAAATGATGAAACGTGAAGTGAAAGAGAGCCAAAAAGCAGCAATTATGATTACACATGATGAAAGAATGCTTGATGTATGTGATCGTATATTGACGCTGAGAGATGGACAGTTAATATAAAAAAAGGAAAACCGTACATGTATGTGCGGTTTTCCTTTTTTTAATGGATTTATTTAGAGAATAACGTTTTAATTTTATTACGAGTAAGTAATAAAATCCCGCCTAATACAGATAGCATTCCTAGAGCCATATTGTTTGATTGCTCGCTACCAGCGTTAGGAAGTTCTTTAGCGTTATTGTTTTTAGTACCATTATCTGCTTGCGTTTGTTTAGACTGTGATACTTCATTAATCTTGTTATCAACATTTTGCTTCGTTGTATGTAACTCAGCTAATTTGTCGTCAATTTTTTTCTCAGTATGCTTAAAGTCGTTGATTTTAATATCTAAGTCTTGTTTTTTCTTTGTTAAATCGTCTGAAACAGTTTGTTTCGATTGTTTAATTTCGTTAATTTTATTTAGTAAATCTTCTCTAGCCTTTTGTAATTCAGCTAGTTTGTTTTTTACATCTTGTTTAGCTAGTTCTAAGTTAGCGGAAAGACTGTCTAAATTGCCTTTAATTTTCTTAAGTTCCTCTAACGTGTTACCAGTATTCGGCTTGTTTTCTTTTAGTTCAGCGAGTTTGTCTTCAGCAGTTTGTTTCGCTTTCTTTAACTCAGCTAATTTTTCATCTACTTGTTTTTTAACTTCCTTAAGTTCATTAACCTTTTGATCAATGTTCTCTTTATGTTGCTTCATTTCATTCACTTTTTCATCGACAGTTTGTTTATGTTCTTTAATCTCATTCACTTTGTTATCGATATTTTGTTTATGCTCTTTTACTTCAGCAACTTTATCTTCTACTTGTTTTTTATGCTCTTTAATTTCAGCGATTTTATCTTCGGCGATTTGTTTGTCTTGCTGAAGTTTTGCATCTAGTTCTTGTTTATGCTGTTTAACTTCGTTAATCTTTTCATCAGCAACTTGTTTACGTTCATGTAGTTCATTCACCTTAGTATCAACATTTTCCTTAACTTTGTTAAGTTCATTTAATGTTTGATCCACGTTTTCTTTATGCTGCTGTAATTTCGCATCTAACTCTTGTTTATGTTGCTTAATTTCAGCTAATCGATCTCCCGTACTTTGCTGAGGAGTAGCATCATTTACTTCTGCATGAGCAGAGTTTGCGCCAGCAATCATTGCTAAAGCTAGTGTAGACGCAGCGATTGTTTGTTTTGTTTTCATATTTTTGTACCTCTTTTCTTTCATATGCATGAGCTGTTTTGTGTAAAATTGAGCATATAGAAGTAGATTCTTCCATCATTATATACCATCTGCGCCGTCTAGAGGAAGTATTTGCATAATAATCTATGATTATGTAATTTTTATAATCTCTTATTTCGGATAGGGGAGTACTCTTTAGCGATATGAATAATTTTTAATATAGTAGAGTTTACATCCTTACTATTACGAATAACAAACAAATAATCAGCTTCATTTTCTACAGGATCTACTACGTCTTCATGTAGTGATTCAGCTTGTTGGCGATGGAGTACTTCTTTGAAACTGGAATAGTTCCCCCTAAAAATATTTGTACTTCGTTTACTAAGGCCCACTCTTTCATAAAGTACATCATCTGGGATGTCAAAGTGAACTAATATGCGTACATATTCATTCTGTGGAAATAATTCGTTTAGTAAATAGAATCTTCCGTTTTTACTGCGATTGGAATTACAAATAATAAGGTGTAAATTTGAATGTTCTTTCGCATAATCAACAATGAATTTTGAAAGACCGTGCTTAAATGTATTAGGGCCTTTAGCCGGCTGTAATTTTTCGTAATGCGTGTTAATAAATTCAGCTTGATTATCTTGATCCATAACGAAAGAGTGGGGTAACTCTTTTTCTAATGCTCTTGCAAATGTAGTTTTTCCACTGTGTGTTTTTCCAACTGTAATGATGACTAATCTTTTCATGACGCCCTCCATTTGTGTTGTTATGAACTGGAATATTCGGTGTAGATCGAAATCTTCCTGCTAGAGATTACACAAATTATTGGAGCGTTAGTAGGCTGAAAACTTGACAAAAAAACTTATTCATGCTATAATTTACCGATATAAAAATAAGGTGTATAATAGGGTTCTCCTGGCCAGGGGAACCCTATTTTTGTTGTGAAAATGAAGGAGAGTGTATGTGCGTGAAACAAGGTGAAGCAAGTGTAACGTCGTTAGTATCGGCTTTCAGCAGAGTATATCATAGTGACTTTGATAATTCTAAAATCTTTGATGATTATGTAGCTAAAGATTTCATTTCACAAAAAGAACGTAACGATATTGAAACGAACATGGTTAAAGGGATACACTTTTTCAATAAAGATATCGCAGAGCAGTTTCAAGACAATCCAAAAGAAATATTAAAATGGATTACACAAGTTCAGTTATCACCAACACCTTTAGCACGTGCGGCATATTGTGAAAGAGTATTCTTACATGAAATTACATTAGGAGCAAAACAATACGTCATACTCGGTGCAGGCTTAGATACGTTCAGTCTTAGACACCGAGAATTAGAAAATAAAATAGAAATATTTGAAGTGGATCATCCTTCTACGCAAGCGTCTAAGAAGGAAAGAATAAAAGAAGCAGAACTTGAAGTTCCAAATAACCTTCATTTTGTTTCAATGGATTTTACGAAAGAATTTTTCTATGAACAGTTACGCAATGAAGGATTTGAAAATAAAAAGACTTTCTTTAGTCTTTTAGGTGTTTCGTATTATTTAACAAAAGAAGAGTTTTCTAGTTTAATAGAATGTTTATTCGCTATGGTTCCAGAAGGGAGTTCTATCGTTTTCGATTATCCCGATGAAAACTTATTTACGGAAAAGGGACTGTCCAATCGAGTTGAAAATATGGTGAAAATGGCTGAGGTAGGCGGAGAACCGATGAAATCATGTTATTCTTATGCCGAAATGGAAGCACTGTTAGAGAAGGTGGGCTTACTTATTTATGAGCATTTATCACCAGAGGACATAAATACATTATATTTTGAAGGAAGAAATGATTATTTGAAAGCTTTTGAGACGGTGCATTATGTACATGCGGTGAAAAGGTAAGAAATTAGTAGGCATGGAGAGGAATCTCTGTGTCTTTTTTTATAAAAAAGGAAATGAGCTGTAGTGGTGGAAAATATAATTATAAATATATAATATATATAAATTAATGTTTTGTAGAAACTAAAGGAAAGGGGAAATAGAAGATGTTGAAATTACGAGGAAAATACAATGAAGCGAAAGTGTATACTACGAATGTAGAAGAAACGGCAGCAGGTCAAATTATTGATCTTTGTAACCAAGAATTCGTAAAGGATAGCAAGATTCGTATTATGCCAGATACACATGCGGGCGCAGGTTGTACGATTGGGACAACAATGACAATTCAAGATAAGATTGTTCCTAATTTAGTCGGGGTTAACTAATTGGCTCAGACTTTAAACTACTCACTCAATTGACTGGGAACCCTAACGATAAAAGGCGAGGGCAATCAGCAGCCAGTGGTTATGGTGACATAATCGAATGGTTCAGAGACTTGTACCATGTTAGCAGACTAAGGTACAGAATTATTCCTCATCTATTTTGAATTGAAGAGGAATAATTAATACGGTGAGCCTACAGTAGAGACTGCATATCTCGATGACTGTAGAGAAGGTATAGTCCACTCTTTCAGGAAACTGAGAGGTAAGTACGATATTGGTTGTGGCATGGAAGTTGTTATGATTAATAAGAAAAAAGAGGAAATCAACTTCGATCACTTAGACGAAACGATACGTAAATTTGTCCCAAGTGGTTTTCGTATTCGAGATAAGGAACATAGATTTTCAAAAATGATTGATTTTGATAGTGTAAGAGCCCCGTTTACATTGCAACGTGCTCAAAAAAGTATTGGTACACTTGGCGGGGGCAATCATTTTGTCGAACTGAATGAGGATGATAAAGGAAATGTATACATTGTCATTCATAGTGGTTCGCGTAATTTAGGGAAACAAGTAGCAGAGTATTATCAAAACTTTGCTTACGAGCAACTTATAAACGTTAAATCTATTAAAGAAGAACTGATTGAGCGTTTAACGAAAGAAGGTAGACAACAAGAAATACATGAAGCTTTACGTGAAATTAAGAAACCGGTGATTCGCAAAGAATTAGCTTATTTAGAAGGACAAGGATTTAAAGATTACATGAATGATATGAAAATTGCACAAAAATATGCGGAGTTAAATCGTAAGGCAATGATTGATGAAATCGTCACTAAAATGGATTGGAAAGTAACCGATCAATTCACTACAATTCATAACTACATCGATATGGAAAATATGATTCTACGAAAAGGTGCTATTTCAGCTCAGAAAAATGAACGAGTAATCATTCCAATCAATATGAGAGATGGTTCAATCATTGCATTTGGTAAAGGAAATCCAGATTGGAACTTTTCTGGCCCTCATGGAGCAGGGCGTATTATGAGTCGCAAGAAGGCGAAAGAAGTACTTAACTTAGAGGATTTTCAAAATACAATGACAGAGGTTTGGACTACATCTGTTGCAGAAAGTACTTTAGATGAAGCACCAATGGTATATAAGCCAATGGATGAAATTATTAAGAATACAAAAGAAACAATTGATATTAAACATATTATTAAGCCGATTTATAATTTTAAAGCGAACTAGAAGGGGAGTAACGTTTATTAAATGAAGAGAACTTGAAAAGAGAGCGTATTTTGTGGCGGTTATATAACAAAGATTAAAAAGACAACATATCAAACGAAGAGATTCATCATATTCATTTACATTTATGTAATGTTAAAGACTAGAAAGCTAGATTGGCGCGAATTACTAATTGTGGAGTGTGAAAAAAAGACAAAATCTCTTAAAAAACACTTAATTTTTTATTCCATTAATCTTTACAATCGCCCCCTATAATGTGAATTTGACAAGCACCTAAGAGAAAGCAGAACATGTCAGTTTGTACATTCTATTATTAGGGGGAGAATTTGTATGAAAAAGACAGTTGCTTTGTTAGCAGTTATGACTGCATTATTACCGACGTTTTCAGCACATGCGGAAGGGAAAGAGCAAGTCCGAAAATCAGCTACAACTTTTAACGTTATTAGTGATATTCAAGGGGATTTAGGGGATTTTGATCATGTGCTAAAAGATATGAACAAAGTGACTCCACTTTCTAGAGCGCTTATTATGAATGGAGATATAACTCCAACTGGACAACAGTCACAATATGATGATGTAAAGCGTGTGTTAAATAAAAATAAGCATCCAGAAAATGTATGGTCTACTGTTGGGAATCATGAGTTTTATGCTGGTAAATGGACAGCAGATGGGAAACTCTCTCAAAGTACATGGCCAAATGGTGTAAATGAGGAAACTTTATTTAACCGCTATCTGAAATTTAGTGGACAAGAAAAGGTATATCATAAAAAAGAATTAGATGGCTATCCACTTTTATTTTTAGGAACTGAAAAATATATGAAATACCACGATTCAAAAATGTGGGACGAAGTATATATGAGTGATGAGCAATTAGGTTGGTTAAAACAAAATTTAGAAGAGTATAGTCAAAAAGATAAAAATAAGCCAATCTTTATTTTCTCTCATCACGTTTTACCTGATACAGTATCTGGATCAAGACAATCACCATATTTACAAGATTATTTAAACGTGGATAAATTGTACGATATATTAAAAGACTATCCGCAAGTTGTTTTCTTCACGAGTCATACACATTGGGATTTAAACTTATCTGACTGGGCTGGTAAAAAGAAAATTACAGGCGGAGATGAAAAAGGTTTTACTGTTGTAAATACGGGCGGGATTGAAACAGGCTGGATGTCAGCAGGACCAAATGGAGGAGAGAAAACTGCTCCAGATGGCTATTCATTTAAACAAGGGTTACAAGTGAAAGCATATGGTAACGATGTAATTGTGACAGCTTACGATTACAAACGTGATAAGGATATAAAGAAGTTATTAATTAGTGATTCAAAAATTGCGCAGATGGCACCAAATGTAACGGCAGATGATCGTAAAAATATAATTGTCGGTGCAAATGAATATATGGAGTATTCTATAGAAGGAACGAATGAGTGGCATACGTATAGTCAAGCAAATCCTCCGAAATTTGATAGAGATAAAACTGTATACGTACGTCATAAAGGTGAAATGAATTTAGAGCCGGGATTAACGCAGTTACTTCGTTTTTCGGTAAATAAGTGATTGGAGGGAGTCTGCATTTGAATGTGTGGGCTCTTTTTTTGTTGATGAGAAAGGGGTTGCCTGTCTGTCGTTTTTTGTCGATAGATCGATATATTAAGAAAATCGTTGATATACTGCAAGTTACGATCGATATATTTGAAAAATCGTTGATATATTGTAAGTAATGAACGATATATTAAAAAAATCGTTGATGTAAATTTCATGTACCGTAATTAAGTTAAAATCATTAATACGGTTTTACTTATCAAAATGAAATTCTAATACATTTTTAACCCATAAAGATGACTTCACCATTTTTACATGTAATAATAGTAACGTTACATATATTGCGAAAGAAGTACAAAAGGAGCGTTACAATGAATTTAGCTAAATTCCCGAGAAAAAAATATACAGAATCCTATACACCAATTGAAAAGTTAAACAATTTTTCTGAAGCACTTGGTGGCCCGACTATTTATTTTAAACGAGATGATTTACTTGGTTTAACAGCCGGTGGCAATAAGACGAGAAAGTTAGAATTTCTAGTTGCAGATGCACAGGAAAAGGGTGCAGATACGTTAATTACAGCTGGTGGTATTCAGTCAAATCATTGCCGCCTGACACTTGCTGCTGCGGTAAAAGAAAAAATGAAATGTATTCTTGTATTAGAGGAAGGGCTTGAGCCAGAAGAGAAGAGAGCCTTTAACGGAAACTATTTCTTATATCACTTATTAGGTGCTGAAAACGTCATTGTTGTACCGAACGGAGCAGACCTGATGGAAGAGATGCATAAAGTAGCACAAGAAGTAAGTGAAAAAGGTAGTACACCATATGTAATTCCAGTTGGTGGATCAAACCCTACGGGCGCAATGGGATACGTTGCTTGTGCCCAAGAAATTATGGCGCAATCATTTGAGCAAGGAATTGATTTCAGTTCAGTTGTTTGCGTAAGCGGTAGCGCTGGTATGCATGCGGGTTTAATTACTGGTTTTTCTGGAACGCAAAGTCATATTCCTGTAATCGGGATTAACGTAAGTAGAGGAAAAGCTGAGCAAGAAGAGAAAGTAGCAAAACTTGTAGATGAAACTTCAGCACACGTTGGTATTCCAAACTTTATCCCGCGCGACGCTGTTACGTGCTTTGATGAATATGTAGGACCAGGCTATGCGTTACCAACGCCGGAAATGGTAGAGGCAGTTCAGTTACTTGCGAAAACAGAAGGTATTTTACTTGATCCAGTGTATACAGGTAAGGCAGTAGCGGGATTAATCGACTTAATTAGAAAAGGTAAATTTAATAAGGAAGACAATATTTTATTCGTACATTCAGGTGGTTCACCAGCTTTATATGCGAATACGTCTCTATTTGCGTAAGTGTAAAAAGCATTGGGTAACCAATGCTTTTTTTGTTATATACTGGAATTGTCGGGAGGTAGGAGGATTATATGAACTCAAATTTAAAAGGGATCATATATACGGTACTCGGCATTTCTATTCTATTAATCTTATTTGTAGCTTATAGGGTGTATTCTTATTTTACATTTTAAAAGCGTAATGGAAGTGAACCATTATATACACTAAAGGCGGAGAGCGCTATGCAAATGAGAAATTTGTATTTAGTCTTCAGCGTGATTTTTTGAAAATAAAAAGGTGGAAATGTCTCGTTCAGCTGATTATCAGTTTGTTTTTCAGTTTAAAAATCCGAAAATAGAAGCGAAAGCTGTTTTATATCAAATGTGGATTAGTCCTAATAAGGATAAAGTAGAAATAATGGAGGGGGATAATCAGTACGCTCAATTAGCAGAGAAAGACGCAGCTGCTTTTATGAAGATTGTTACTGGTGAGAAGTTAGCTGAATAAAAGTATATGGTAGATTTTGCTCTCTAATTCCCCGCTTATTTTTCGCTTTGAGGGATAATTAGTGAGAAATATCGAATGAGAAGTAATCGTGAAATAGTAAAGAATATATTCACTGCTAAAAGAAGAGTTGTTTAAAAAACTCTCCGCATCGTTATGTAATGTTAATAAGAAGAAGTAGAAGGTAGAAGTAAATCTAAATAAAACCCAAAAGGGATAAATAGGAAAATGTAGAATCTTTATATATAAGATGTTCTGAATTTTTAGATATAAGGTAGAGTGGAGGAAGAAAGATGATTCAATTTCCTATGGAAGATGCTGAACAATTTTTTAGATCCTATAGTATTGGTAGGTTTACAGTTAGTGAAGATGAAGGAAAATTAATTTTTAGTACAAACTTAAATGGTCATTCTAATTTATGGGCGATGGATTTACCCAATTTATCCCCTTATCCCTTAACATATTGTAATCAATCAAGCAATTTTATTAAAATGGATTCTTTAAATCGATTTATTTTAGCTGGATTTGATAAAGATGGGGATGAAAATTATCATATTTATGCATTAAAACCAGAGGGTGGTGGATTGCTTGAATTGATTCCAGCAGGAGAGACAGAAAAGGATTACTTTGTGCATTTAACAGAGGATGGGGAACGATTATACTATGTCACAAGTAAAGATAACCCAATGTTCTTAAACTCTCGTTGTTATAATATACGCACAAAAGAAGATACGCTGTTGTTAACTGGTGTGGAGACACCTACATATGTAGAGGCAGTAAGTCCGAATGAATCAAGTTACATTGTTTTAAAGTCATATAGTAATACATATAATGTAGGATATGTAAAAAAAGGAGAAGAACTTATTTGTTTAGTACCTTCCATTGAGAAAGAACATACTGTAGGCTCCATTTCTTATATTGATGAAAATACAGTGATTTTCGTTACAAATTATGAAGAAGAGTTTTCCTATGTAGCTTCTTTTGATTTAAATAAACAGGAATTCAAACCAATCTGTAAAATAGAGAAGGAAGATATTTCCGATATAAAATGGCATGCTGAAACAAAAAATGGCTACATTGTTTCGTCGAAAGGTGTTACAGATAGGTTATATAAATTTGTATGGGATAAAAAAGAGTTAATTCTATTGAATTCTCCGGTAGATACGATAAGTCAAATTGAAATTACAAAATCGGAAAATTTATATTTACTAGGTGAAAGTGCGAAGAAAACAGCAAACATCTATTACAAGAAGAATAGAGATACAGAATGGGCAGCATTAACAAAAAACTATGTTATTGGTCTATCTGAATCTTCTTTTGTTGAACCGGATGTTATAACATATGCCTCTTTTGATGGGTTAAACATAGAAGCATTATTATTCCGGGCGAAAGGAGAAGTACAAAACGGATATACAATATTTTGGCCTCATGGTGGTCCACAAAGTGCTGAGACGAAAGATTTCAGAGCATTATTTCAATATTTATTAAGGCAGGGATATAATATTTTTGCGCCAAACTTTAGAGGTAGTACAAGATATGGTTCAACGTTTACAAAAATGATTGAAGGTGATTGGGGAGAAGCACCGCGTTTAGATTGTGTAGCAGGGATCGAATGGTTATTTGAACAGGGGATATCAACTCCTGATAAATTATTTGTTATGGGCGGTAGTTATGGAGGATATATGACCTTATTGCTTCACGGGCGTCATTCAGAGTATTTCCGTGCAGCCATTGACATTTTTGGACCTAGCAATTTATTTAGTTTTATCGAATCTATGCCTGAAAATTGGAAACCGCTCGCAGTTAATTTAATAGGTGATATTAATAATGATAAAGATAAGCTTATACAAGATTCACCAATTACTTACTTAAATCAAATGAATAAACCACTCCTTATCATCCAAGGGGCAAATGATCCACGAGTTGTAAAGGAAGAATCGGATCAAATTTTTCAAGCGTTGCAAAAACAAGGAGTAGATGTAGAATACCTAGTATTAGACGATGAAGGGCATGGATTTTCAAAAAAAGAAAATGAAATATATGTATATCGTCGCATAACAGAATTTTTAGCAAAGCATAAGTAAAAGAAATGGCATTTTACGGGTTATGATCATATCGCTATCAGGCTAAAAATGCAGAGAAATGACAATGAAATTATTGAATAAACAAGAATGAAACAACTTAATTGTTACGTAACAAAAACGCTATTCTTTCCCTAGAATCATAGGAAGAGATGGCGTTTTTGTTATGAACTTATCGATTTTTTATGAACTGGAATTGTTGTCTAAAGAGTTGCAACAGATTTTTTTATAAATTGAAAGACAAGGAGACGAACTTGGATGGAGTATTGGAAGCACACAATAAATATATTGAGGAGTACATGTTTGAAAACATTAAATCAATGGAAAATGAAATATTTTGTTGGAATGTCTGAGCTGCGGACCAATTCTATCACTTTAATTAACTAAAAGAAGAACTTCCCCATCCCGATTAGACTACTGATCATTCCTATTCCACTCATGGTGCCTTTTCCTGCTGTAAGTAAGTTTCCAAGCATTCCTGGCTGACCGTTACCTCCGTTATTTCCCCATCCCATTGGGGCCCACGGACTACCCCATCCTGGAGGGTTTCCAAAAACACCCGAGTTATTGGTATTGAAATGAAAAGGCTTAGTTGGCGGCGATAGTAAAGCGGCAAGATGCCCTTGTGCGAACATCCCTGTATGATTGAATGGTTGCGCCCAGGGGAAGGAAGGTTTTTGAAAATTAAAACCTTCATGACCTGGTAGTGGAGTCCAATTATCGGGATGTCCTTGGGGCATCATCCCTGCATAATTGATTGGCTGCCCCCAAGAGAAGGGAGGGGGTTGGGGACTGAACCCCGTATAATTGGCTGGTGAATCCCAACTAACTGGATAGACTTGGTAACTCCAATTCTCAGGAAGCTTCAAATCATTCATTACCTCAGATTTAGTTATTTCGGGCTGTGAATATAATGAAATTTGGTTAGTATATTGTTCCCCGTTTCCCTTTGAATTCAAATACCAATATTGGTGCATACGCTTATTCTCCTCACTTTAAAAATGTAATGTTAGACTTAGCCTATGTAATATTCCTTTTTATGGATGGTTACATAACTAGATCTACAAGCCTGTATTTAAAGGAATGGGTGTGTGGACTTGTTGATTTAAAGTTTCACTTTATTTTAGAAGGGTATTTTCAGTTGCTTCTTTTATATATTTCAGCCTAATTTAAATTTCGTTAACAAACATTTTTATAAAGGTTTAATCAACAAAAAGATTTTAAAATGTTATGTTGGGCAAGTGGAATTGCTAAAAAGAGAATATCCATTCGAAGAGTTTGGCAAAATACTGCAAGGGTAATGTTTTCTTGTGCAAATATGTAAACGATTTAAACGAATCAATGAAATTTATAATGAAGGGGCAATTAAATATATGAGTGAAACATTACATAAAAGAAAACCACCATATTTAATGCTTGTAATTCTTTTTATTGGGGCATTTGTTTCATTTCTAAATAACTCGCTTTTAAATGTAGCCTTGCCATCAATAATGAAAGATTTAGACATTCAAGATTATTCAACGATCCAGTGGCTTTCTACAGGGTATATGCTTGTAAGTGGTATATTAATTCCGGCATCAGCATTTTTAATAACGCGTTTCTCGAATAGAAGCCTATTTATTACCTCTATGGTGATTTTTATTCTTGGTACTGCCTTAGCGGCTGTAGCGCCGAATTTTGGTTTATTACTTACTGGTCGGATGGTTCAAGCGGCAGGCTCTTCAGTTATGGGGCCTTTGTTAATGAATATTATGCTAGTAAGCTTTCCGAGAGAAAAAAGGGGAACAGCAATGGGGATTTTTGGACTAGTTATGATTACAGCTCCAGCAATTGGACCGACACTATCAGGTTATATTGTAGAGTATTATGACTGGCGTTTGCTTTTTGAAATGATTTTACCGTTAGCAATCATTAGCTTACTGTTAGGGATTTGGAAATCTGAGAATGTCATGAAACAAAACAAAAATGCAAAACTTGATTATCTCTCATTACTATTATCTTCTGTCGGTTTTGGCGGTTTGTTATATGGATTCAGTTCTGCAAGCTCCGATGGTTGGACAAATAAAGTTGTCTTAACAACCTTAATCATAGGTGCTATTGCCCTAATTGCTTTCATTATTCGTCAATTAAAAATGGATGAGCCGTTATTGGATTTACGTGTTTACAAGTACCCAATGTTTGCACTTGCGTCTGTAATTGCAATTGTTAACGCGGTGGCCATGTTTTCGGGTATGATTTTAACACCAGCTTATGTACAAAACGTCCGTGGTATTTCGCCGCTGAGCTCTGGGCTGATGATGCTTCCAGGTGCGGTTATAATGGGGATTATGTCACCAATTACAGGTAAACTATTTGATAAATATGGTCCTCGGATTCTTGGCATAGTGGGGCTTTCCATTACAGCTGTTTCAACTTATATGCTAGCAAACCTGCAACTCGACTCTAGTCACACACATATTATTCTTATTTACACACTGCGGATGTTTGGGATGGCGATGGTGATGATGCCACTTATGACAAATGGTCTTAATCAATTACCAACTCGTTTAAATCCGCACGGTACAGCTGTTAATAATACAGCTCAACAAGTGTCCGGTTCGATTGGTACTGCTATCCTTGTTACGATTATGAACTCTGTAACAAAAACAAAAGCTGAAAGTTTAATGTCTGATATAGATCCAACAACCTTTACAGAAACTACGAAGGCAATAGTAACTCAGAAGGCTTTATTATCTGGAATTCAATATTCATTTTATGTAGCGCTTGGCATGAATGTTGTTGCACTACTATTAGTTTTTTTCGTTAAACGTGTAGATACAAGTGCGGAGGCTGTCGAGAAGTTAAATCGGTAGAGAAGAATAAAACGCTAGATAAAGATTCCTACAAGTTTTTTTGCTGCTAAGGCGCCGGTATTTAAAGCTAGAAAAAACTAAAAGAAGCAGGGAAATAATTATATAGTAAAAGAGGACCTGATGTTCATATCAGGTCCTCTTTCATTAATAACAAGGTATACTTGCTTATCGTATTGGTTTAACTAAACTACTGATTTTTCGAATACTACAATCTTAAGCTCGTCAACTTCTCTATTTTTGGGTGTTTTAGAAGAAAATGAATCAAAATAATCTTTTTTATAAACAAATACAAGAGATGAGATCCGTTTGCAATTTCTCATAAACATTACAAGTTTAGATTATCTTTTAACACCAACATTAAAAGGCTCCAATTATATTTATTCGCTTCATTTTAATTTAGTATTTTTCTACAAGTTATAAATCTAATTGCCAAGCTTATACTCAATATCATAATCATGAATAGTTAGGGAAAAGATAAAATAAGGTAATCAATTACATATCTTTATCCCAGGCGATTAGTTGCTATTTCCTCTTTATTAAATGGGATATGTTATCCCGCATTAACGGGCAGTAAGACCCCCACCTCAAAATTTAGCGGAAGCAAAGAAGTTAGGTGGGGGACCAACTGCCCGTAAAAGCCCGATTGGTTCAACTAATAATCAGTGGGGGATGAACAAAACCCCCACTGATTAAAGTTTCACTTTATTTCATGCTTTTTTGAAAGGGTGTTTTAAATGGAAAAAAAAGTATCTGCCATTCCTCAGCCGAAAACATATGGACCGCTGGGTAATCTCCCATTAATCGATAAAGATAAACCGACGCTATCCTTTATCAAGATAGCGGAAGAGTATGGTCCCATTTTTCAAATTCAAACTTTAAGTGATACCATCATTGTCGTTTCTGGACATGAATTGGTAGCAGAAGTTTGTGATGAAACACGGTTCGATAAAAGTATAGAGGGTGCTTTAGCAAAAGTTCGTGCCTTTGCTGGGGACGGATTATTTACTAGCGAGACTCACGAGCCTAACTGGAAAAAAGCTCATAATATTTTGATGCCTACATTTAGCCAACGGGCAATGAAAGATTACCATGCCATGATGGTCGATCTTGCTGTACAACTCGTTCAAAAATGGGCACGGCTTAATCCGAGTGAAAACGTAGATGTTCCGGAGGATATGACTCGTCTTACGTTAGATACAATTGGTCTATGTGGTTTTAATTACCGATTTAATAGCTTTTATCGTGAGACCCCTCATCCTTTTATCACTAGCATGAGCCGTGCTCTAGATGAGGCGATGCACCAATTGCAGCGGCTAGATATAGAAGACAAACTCATGTGGAGAACGAAACGTCAATTTCAACATGATATCCAATCTATGTTTTCTTTAGTAGATAATATTATTGCTGAACGTAAAAGTAGTGGAAATCAGGAAGAAAATGATTTACTTTCCCGTATGTTAAATGTACAGGATCCGGAAACTGGTGAAAAATTAGATGATGAAAACATTCGTTTCCAAATTATCACTTTTTTAATAGCTGGACATGAGACAACAAGTGGATTGTTATCTTTTGCAATTTACTTTTTATTAAAGAATCCGGATAAGTTGAAAAAAGCCTATGAAGAAGTAGACCGTGTTTTGACGGATCCTACTCCAACATACCAACAAGTTATGAAACTGAAGTATATACGGATGATTTTAAATGAATCGCTACGTCTATGGCCTACCGCTCCAGCATTCAGTCTCTATGCAAAAGAAGATACAGTGATTGGCGGGAAATACCCAATTAAGAAAGGAGAAGATCGTATTTCTGTTCTTATTCCACAGCTACATAGGGATAAAGATGCATGGGGAGACAATGTAGAAGAATTCCAACCTGAACGATTTGAAGAGCTGGATAAGGTTCCTCATCATGCTTATAAGCCATTTGGAAATGGCCAGAGAGCATGTATCGGTATGCAATTTGCACTTCATGAAGCCACTCTTGTAATGGGAATGCTTCTTCAACATTTTGAATTAATCGATTATCAAAACTATCAGCTGGACGTAAAACAAACATTAACGCTAAAGCCCGGTGATTTTAAGATTAGGATTCTACCCCGAAAACAAACTATTAGTCATCCTACTGTTCTTGCACCTACAGAGGACAAGCTGAAAAACGATGAAATTAAGCAGCACGTCCAGAAGACACCTTCTATTATTGGGGCCGATAATCTTTCACTTCTTGTTCTGTATGGCTCGGATACAGGTGTAGCAGAAGGTATTGCAAGAGAATTAGCAGATACAGCTAGTTTAGAAGGAGTTCAAACGGAAGTGGTAGCTCTTAACGATCGAATTGGAAGTTTGCCAAAAGAAGGAGCGGTACTTATTGTGACTTCTTCTTATAATGGAAAACCGCCAAGTAATGCAGGGCAGTTTGTGCAATGGTTGGAGGAACTAAAACCAGATGAGCTAAAAGGGGTTCAATACGCAGTTTTTGGTTGTGGAGATCATAATTGGGCTAGTACCTACCAACGGATTCCAAGATACATTGATGAGCAGATGGCTCAAAAAGGAGCAACAAGATTTTCTAAACGCGGAGAAGCAGATGCAAGTGGTGATTTCGAGGAACAGCTTGAGCAATGGAAACAAAACATGTGGTCTGATGCGATGAAGGCATTTGGATTGGAGCTCAACAAAAATATGGGAAAAGAGCGCAGTACTTTGAGTCTGCAATTTGTTAGTCGTCTTGGAGGATCTCCTCTTGCACGAACATATGAAGCAGTTTATGCATCTATACTAGAAAATCGTGAACTCCAATCACCCAGCAGTGATAGAAGTACACGACATATCGAGGTATCTTTGCCAGAAGGCGCTACATATAAAGAAGGAGACCACCTTGGAGTGTTGCCAGTTAATAGCGAGAAAAATATCAACCGAATTTTAAAACGTTTTGGATTAAATGGGAAGGATCAAGTTATACTGAGTGCAAGTGGACGAAGTATAAATCACATACCTTTAGACAGTCCTGTTAGTTTATTGGACCTTCTTAGTTATAGTGTTGAAGTTCAAGAAGCTGCCACTCGAGCACAAATACGAGAAATGGTAACATTCACAGCATGTCCTCCTCATAAAAAAGAATTGGAAGCATTATTAGAAGAAGGAGTTTACCATGAACAAATACTAAAGAAACGGATTTCAATGTTGGACCTTCTTGAAAAGTATGAGGCTTGTGAAATCCGATTTGAACGCTTTTTAGAACTTCTTCCTGCGCTCAAACCGCGTTACTATTCTATTTCAAGCTCTCCACTCGTTGCACACAATCGTCTGAGCATTACGGTCGGTGTTGTTAATGCGCCTGCATGGAGTGGAGAAGGGACATATGAAGGCGTCGCTTCTAATTACTTAGCTCAGCGTCATAGTAAAGATGAGATTATCTGTTTCATTCGAACGCCACAATCAAACTTTGAATTGCCTAAAGATCCAGAAACACCAATTATTATGGTTGGGCCAGGTACTGGAATTGCACCATTCCGTGGATTCTTGCAAGCGCGTCGTGTTCAAAAGCAAAAAGGTATTAACTTAGGACAAGCGCATCTATATTTTGGTTGTCGTCATCCTGAAAAAGATTATCTCTATCGTACAGAACTAGAAAATGATGAAAGAGACGGATTAATCTCTTTACACACAGCTTTTTCTCGTCTAGAGGGACATCCAAAAACATATGTACAGCATTTAATAAAACAAGATAGAATCAATTTAATTTCGTTATTAGATAATGGAGCTCATCTTTATATATGTGGTGATGGAAGTAAAATGGCTCCGGATGTAGAAGATACCCTTTGTCAAGCGTATCAAGAAATTCATGAAGTCAGTGAACAAGAAGCAAGAAATTGGTTGGATCGTGTGCAAGATGAAGGGCGATATGGAAAAGATGTTTGGGCTGGTATATGAATGTTTCTTAATTAGTTACGTATTAACTAATGAATTTTTTTCGAATAAATTTCACTTTATTAGTATAGTGTATTTAGATGAATAGTGATTAACCGGACTATTTAGTATCTACTAAATAAAAAACAGGACCTGATATTCATCTATCAGGTCCTGTTTCACATAGACATTATACATGGATATTTTCCACACATTATCAATGTTTGTAATATAGTTAGCCTTGTGGGTCAGCGATAAAATCAGATATTATTTTTTCAATATCGAAAGGAGTAATCCCTTTATCCAAAGAAAAAATGCTTTCTGCTTCTTCGATTTCTTGAACGAGTTCACCTCTAGCTTCAATATGTAATCGGAACAAGTCATATAAATTCGGTTTAACTAAATTAGTTAAAGCCTTTCCAACTAGTATCATACCTTTTTGATTAGCCTCGATGGTATTATCATAAGTTAGATCTCTTGTAAGAGACAAATCTGTCCAAATCAATTTTCGTTCCTTTAAGTCTAAAATAACTGGAATAGAGATTTGGGTGTCGGCAGTAATATCCACTTTATCTTGAACAGTAGAAGGTTCAAATACTTCACCTGAACCAGGATATTGACGAACCATCCAACCAGTAAAGCATTCTGGTAAATCTTTATATGGTTGGTCTGTGTAAGAAAGCAAAGTCATAACTACATAGCGTCCACCATATTTCAGCACAGACGGAATATCGAAATCAATGAATTCAGATGCTCCCTTTGGTGCAGAAGTAATATCTCCGCTATGGTAGGCTTTGAAATTTTTTGAACGTAAGTTCGTGAAGGATACATGTTCTTTGTATTGCCAATCTTCGTCGTACATTGCAGCAGACAAATCAATGTCAACGCGTCCTGTATGTTGTCCATTCACATAGCCTTCTTTCCACCATAGGAAAAAACGAATCGTATCTCCTTCTGGCAAATCTACTTTACTTCCTCGAGATAATGTGCGAAGCGCTTTGCTGGCTGAACGTTGAGAGAAGGGAACTAAGTGATTTTTTAACTGTTCATCCAAAAATACTTTTCCAAGACTTGGAAGTTCCGTGAAGCGATTTTTTAAAGTATCTTCACACATTTTTACAATCATTAAACAAATATCCTCTGAGATAAATGGAAGTGTATTTTCAATACCTATAGCTTTTGCTACATTTCCCTTTGGAAAAAAGGTACGAAATTCATTTTTATCATTTCGATGCTTAAAATGAGCCGTGAGTTGAAGTAATACAGGAGTAGAAACGTTTCCTATTATACTTAGAAAATCTTCGAGAATATTGAAAACATCTGTTGACTTATTACTACATAAACGGATTAAATGATCCAAGCGTCTGGCAAATTCCCCCGGGCGAGTTTTTAAAAGATTTTTCGCTGTCATGATATCACGATTCAACAAAGCTGCTTCTATTTTTCCATTAAATGTTTCAACTTTAATGTTGTTGCGAAGCATCTCAAATGCTCGGTGGTTTTTTGGGAAACGAGTATGATATTCTGCTGGATGAAGAATTTCACCTAAACGAATCCAACGTTTTTTGTATCGAATCATATCTTCGGTAATGTTTCCGCATTGCTCTAACAATCCTAAAAGGAAGCGTCTTTCTGCTCGGTTAAACTTCTTGAATCGAACGGAGGATGCTAAACTCACATCACCTTCAGATAAAGCAACTGCAAGGCGAAGAACATCAGTTGCTGTTTTAAAATACTTTGCAGCAGCATCGGCTGATATTTTTCTGTTTATTAATAAAACCCCAATTATAAAAGACATATTTTCCTTATGAGGAATTACATTAGGTAGAAAACAGGAAACATCTTCAGTGTGTGTAATAGCCCATTCTACATCTGTCTTATCAGTTGAGGAAATAGAGCTGTTTGCACTAATCAATTGAGAAATCATTTGATTGAAATCTTCTTCACTTCCTAAGTCAATAACTTTCAAATCAACGCTATCTAAAAGAGGAAGTCGTTCTTCTACTTTTGATACAGGTAGGCACGACGTCACATAATGAATAACGGCATTGATGTATAAATCAGCGTCACTTAAATCCATCATTTGTTGCGGAAAGTTTGGATACATAGGAGTAAACTGAATATGTGCACCAACCATTTCTTTTAAATGTTTTACCAACTCTTTGTAAAACGATGTGAATGCATCAACCGAAAGTGTTTGCAACTCTTCTATTAAAGGCTCGGAAAAAGTAAATCCTAAACTTTCCAAGTTTTTTAAAACAGTGGCTAAATACATGTTCGGTAGTTTATTTTCTTCTCTTTTTATAATTACTTTCAAACTTCTTCTTATGTAAATAGAATTTTTCATGAGAACGCCAGCTATTCACTCCTTATAAAAGAGGGGGAATAGTCCGACTGTCCTCCTTTCAGTGGTAGATTTTTATTTTTACATGCATAAAGACACTAATTGTAGAGAAATGCACAGAGGATACATAGTTATTTTTTAGTGAAAAATTAGAGGTATAACATTTAGTTGTTAAGTGGTAATTTGTTAATTAAGAAAAGAAAACCTCTACATCAATGGTTGATAAACTAAAGTTTATTCAATCCCAAAGAAGAAAGAGGTTTTATAGTCTAATTATTTTCATAGGAAATTGACAACTCTAAAACAATTTGAAATTTCTACAAAGAAGGAAGAATTGTCATAGCCTATGTGTTTAGCAGGAAAGTAACATCCCTATTTCGCCAAAGAAGTTAGAAGGAAGGAACGTCATAGCCTGCTTTATTAGTATATTCTCATGCGAAGAGCAATTCAAGTATACTGTCTGATTTTTTATATTTTTCTTAAAGGGGAATTTTCATTTTTGATATATTATGGAATGGAGTTGAATGAGTATTATAAATACAAAAGGTGAAATTAAAAAAACAAAAAGAAAAGTATTACTAACTATACTTACTATGTTCGTAATTATAATTGGATTTGGATATTGGAAACTTTTTAGTTTGCAAGGTGTTCCAAAAGGGGAATTAATTCGAACAGTGAAATCTCCAGATGGAAAATATCTCATCAAGATTTATTTTCATAATGCAGGATCATTAAGTGCGGATGCTGTTAGGGGTGAATTAGTTAACCTTGATACAGATTCAGAGAAAAATATATATTGGAATTATCCAGATACCGATCCATATATTGAATGGGTAAATAAGAATATTGTTAGAATTGGAGATCAAACTTTATATTTTTCGCAGAAAGAAACCTATGATTGGCGTGATGATGATAAGCACGTTAAAGAAATGCCTAAACAGTTTATTAGATAAAACAAGAAAATTTAAATGTATTTAATCTTATTTGTTTAACTATAGATAGTATTATATGAGTGAAAAAGTCCATTTAAATCTTCTAAATGGACTTTTTTAGGTTTCTAGATACGACTACTGATAAAAATGGAACAAACTTGTTACTTAGGTTGTCTATTAAGTATACGTATAAAACAGGTGTTCATGATAGTTCAATCATTTTATGAAAAGTGAGATGCAAGAAGAGTGATATCCGATACACTCTTTAATTGTATCGATATGTATAACACCTAGAAAAACTATATATTCTTGAAAGAGGTTGAAAATGTATGATAGTCTTAAACAAGTTTTTTAACATTTTACATTACAAAAAGATGGTACCTGTAGTATTTCTTTCATGTGCAACGCTTATAGGCTGTTCCGATGGTAATACTCAATCTGAATTACCTAAACAAACAAAACAAACAAATCAAACCAAACAAGAAACTACTGGTAATGATTCTTTTGCTAAACTTGAAAAAGAATTTGATGCTAAACTCGGTATTTATGCATTGGACACTGATACGAATCAAACCGTTACGTATCAATCAGATAAACGGTTTGCATACGCATCTACCCACAAAGCTTTAGCTGTGGGAGTACTTTTACAAAAGAAATCAATAGAAGATCTAAATCAAAGAGTTTTGTATACTCGTGAAGATCTTGTTAATTACAATCCAATTACAGAAAAGTATGTTGATAGGGGTATGACTCTGAAAGAGCTTGCAGATGCTTCCCTTCGATATAGTGATAATACTGCGCAAAATCTTATTCTTAAACAATTAGGTGGACCTAGTGAATTCAAAAAATCACTGAGAGAAATAGGAGATACCGTTACAAATCCTGAACGTTTTGAACCAGAGTTAAACGAAGTGCATCCAGGAGACGTACATGATACTAGTACCCCAAAGGCATTAGCTACTAGTCTTCAGTCTTTTGCGCTAGGAGATGTACTTTCAACTGAGAAACGGGATTTATTAATAGATTGGATGAAAAGGAATACTACGGGAGACAACTTAATTCGTGCTGGAGTTCCAGGAGGATGGGAAGTAGCTGATAAGACGGGATCGGGATCTTATGGAACCAGAAATGATATCGCAATTATTTGGCCACCAAATAAAAAGCCAATTGTTCTTGCGATACTTTCTAATCATGATAAAGAGGATGCTAAATACGATGATAAGCTTATTGCAGAAGCAACCAAAATAGCGCTGGGTGTCTTAAAAGCTAAAAATAAATAATAATAGTATTAGTTATTGAAATTTTCCTGTTTTTCCGTCACAATACTGTGACGGTCTTTTTGTGTATTTTACAAAAGATCGTCTTAAGTAAAGAAAGAAGATAGAAACCATCTCTATTAAGTTTATTAACTAAGTAACAACAAATATATGCTTTATTGAATACTTATTGCATTTAATGTGGAGGAATAAAATGGAGTCGAAAATTCTTATTGTTGATGATGATAAAGAGATTAGAAATCTTATCTCGGTATATCTGGAAAATGAAGGCCTAAAAACTCAAAAGGCAGAAGATGCTATACAAGCTTTACAACTGTTAGAAGAAAAGGACTTTGATTTGATTATTTTAGATATTATGATGCCGAATATGGATGGCATTGAAGCATGTATGAAAATTAGGGAAGATCGCAATATGCCTATCATTATGCTATCTGCAAAATCTGAGGATATAGACAAAATTCAGGGCCTAGCCTCTGGTGCAGACGATTATTTATCAAAACCGTTTAATCCCTTGGAATTAATCGCTAGGGTAAAATCCCAATTAAGAAGGTTTAAAAAATACAATTCATCAATAGAACATAATAAAAGCATTCTAGAAATTGGTGACTTAACCGTGAATACAGATACACGTCAAGTATGGATAAGAGGAAAAGAAACAAGGTTAACTCCAAAAGAGTTTGCTATTCTCGAACTACTTGCCCGCAACAAAGGGAGTGTCCTGAGTGTAGCAAAAATATATGAAGCAGTTTGGGAAGAGGTTTTTTATAAATCAGATAATACCGTTATGGTGCATATTACAAAAATAAGAGACAAAATTGAAGAAGATTCTAAACATCCCATTTATATTAAAACTGTTTGGGGAATTGGGTATAAAATATGAAAAATATTAGTTTCAGAAATAAGATCATTACAAAACTTCTTGGTGCTGTTGCAATTAGTTTTTTTATTTCATTTGGTTTAACAATCCTCATTTTGGTATACGTCATAGATCCATTATTTGTAAAACACGAAGAATTTGGTATGTTTGAAGGCAATTTGGCATTGTTTTTCTTATTCGCGTTCGCAATCTTTACCTTTATCATACTTTTTTTGATATTGGTTCGAAAGAAAATAGTATATTTGAAGCTCATTTCGGATAATGTAAATGATATTGCCAATGGAAAACTGGGTTTGACAATTGGGATTAAGGGGAAGGACGAATTGACCCAACTTGCTCAAAATATCAACTATATGTCCAAGGAATTGGAAAATACATTTGAACAAGAAAGACGATTAGAACGTACAAAAAATGAACTTATAACGAACGTATCTCATGATTTACGCACACCGTTAACATCTATTATTGGCTATATAGATTTATTAAAACGAGGGCAATACAATAGTAAAACACAATTACAGGAATACCTTGAAACCACGTATTCAAAGGCACAGAGACTGAAATATTTAATTGATGAGCTGTTTGAATATACTCGTTTATCAGGCGTAGATGCTAAGTTAAATCTTAATGAAGTCGATTTATCAGGTTTGTTGGAGCAAATAGTTGGAGAATACATTCCTATATTTGAAAAGGAACGCTTAATCGTTCAAAAATCAATTACACAAGAAACAATACCTATTTTCATAGATGCAGAAAAAATGGTACGTGTATATGAAAATCTGTTTATGAATGCGATAAAGTACAGCATGAAACCATCCGAATTATCTATATGTCTTGAACTAATAGGTAACAAGGCAATTTTGAAAGTATCAAATAAAGTCGAGAAACCGCCTGTTAGCGATCCGAATAAATTGTTTGAAAGGTTTTTCAGGGGTGATAAGGCAAGAAAAAATGATCAAGGAAATGGACTGGGGCTTGCTATTTCAAAAAGAATTGTTGAACTTCATCATGGTAATATACATGCAGAATATAAAGAAGGTTGGATATCCTTTATTGTTGAACATCCAATCGAATAGATTGGCTTATGGAATTACAGGTTCCATAAGCTTTTTTTTTTATAAACCTTAAGAATTCTTAAGGTTTTTTCAGGGTGTTTCCTAATTTTTATAGTTTATCATGTATGTATTCAAAGCGATGAGGTGAGTGGAGAAATTAAAATGAAATTTTCTTTACAGCTTCCAAGTGGATACATCGTGACAGCCTTATGGAAAAGGTAGATGCAACATGACTATTTTGTTAGTAGCAAATATGAATAGCAACTTATTTTAAAGAAATGAAAAAACAAACGTAGGAGGATATATATGACGAAACCAGTTGTAGACGTGAAAAACGTCCAAAAAGTTTACGGTAAAAAAGGTGAGAACCAATCACACGCGTTAAAAGGTGTTTCATTCTCAATTCATGAGGGGGAGTTTGTCGGAATTATGGGGCCATCTGGTTCTGGTAAAACAACATTATTAAATGTAATTTCAACGTTAGATAAAGCGACAGGCGGTGTTGTTGAAATTGCGGGTACGGATATTACGAAAATGAAGCAAGGTGAGCTTTCTGATTTCCGTTCGCAAAAATTAGGATTCATTTTCCAAGACTTTAACTTATTAGAAAATTTATCTATTTACGAAAATATTGCACTTCCACTTTCACTTCAGGGTGTCCCATCACGAAATATTGGACAGAAAGTAGAAAAGGTAGCTGATATGTTAGGAATTTCAGCAATCCTTCAAAAGTATCCATCTGAAGTATCTGGTGGACAAAAACAGCGTTCAGCAGCAGCACGTGCGTTAGTGCATGAGCCAGCAATTATTTTAGGGGACGAGCCAACAGGAGCGCTTGATTCTAAAAATGCAACAAGTTTACTGGATGCGATGACAAACTTAAATAAAGAACAAGGTGTATCCATTATGATGGTGACGCATGATCCTTACAGCGCAAGTTACTGTCAGCGTATTTTATTCATTCAAGATGGTGAGTTATATAAAGAAATTCATCGCGGTGGTACCCGTGAAGAATTCTATAAAGAAATTTTAGACGTGCTTGCAAACTTAGGCACACAAAAAGCGTAAGGAAGGAAGTTCAATCATGTTATTTAAACTTTCTATGTCAGGCCTAAAAAGTAAGTTGCAAGATTACATTGTTTTACTTGTTGGTCTTATTGTCTCTATTTCAACTTTTTATATGTTTCAAACGCTAGCATCCAATAAAACGTTCCTTGAATCTAATTCTTCTATTAGGGATATTGTGGCTGTCTTTAAAATTGGTTCCTTTTTGTTAGCGGTTATCACATTTTTCTATATTTTATATGCAAACTCTTTCTTATCAGCTCTTCGTCAAAAAGAATTTGGTATGTATATGATGTTAGGAGCAAAAAAGCATAAAGTTACATTACTTATGTTTATCGAAACAATCGTATTAGGCGCTGTGTCTCTTGCGATTGGAATTACAATTGGTGTAGGACTTGCAGAAGGTATCGGTCAACTATTAATGAAACAACTCGAGTTTGCTGGTGAAGGTTATAAAGCATTTTATCTACCATCAATAACTATTACTTGCGTCTACTTCTTTGTACTATTTATATTATCAGCAATTATGAATAGTATTAAATTATCGCGTATTTCTGTACTGCAACTTGTACATGCAGATGCACAAACTGAACGTGTCGCCGTAAAAGGAAAAATGACTGTTGTAGTTGCATTCCTTGGTATTCTTTTATTGGGTATTGGTTATGCATCATTGATTTATATGTCATATGTAAATCCGCTAATTGCTTTGGGATTAATGGCCGTTGGATTAATCACAGCAACCGTTGGTACTTACCTTATATTTGGATCACTTCTCCCAGTTATGATTAACAAGCTAAAGAGTAATAAAAAACATAGTGAAAAAGGCTTAAATGCTTTTACTTTTGCACAATTAAATTTCCGCATTAATGGTCTAACAAATGTGCTTGCAACAGTAGCAATCTTAGTGGCTCTTGGTGCTGGTGGAATTGCTTGTGGTATGGCATTTAAAAACAACATCCTAAAAACGACAGATCAAATGCGAATTTACGATTCAGTCATTCATAATCCAACAGCGGAAGAAAAGAAAATTTTGGGTGGTATCTTATTTCAAGAAAAACATGAATATCATTACAAAGTTGATGATAGGTATGTTTATTATCTTAAAGAAGATGTAGAAAAAAATCGTCCTTTCTTGCAAGGTATGAAAATAGAGAAAGTTTCAGAGGAAATACCCATTGATGCATTTTCAATAAAACGGGTTCAAGGAGAGACGAACACAAAACAATGGATCCAGGCTTTCAGAACGATCCAGCCAGATTATATGTATCCTGATTATGAAATGAAAATTGTAGATCAAAACATATACGATGGTATGAAGGGTAAAGAAAGTACTGTGTTTATGGGGAGAACAGATGATTTTGGATCATACATAAAAGAATGGAAAAAACTTGATGAATTACAGATGGCAAAATATAAAAATGTGAGAGCAGAAGAATTGGATAGTAAGTATCAAGCGTATATTGTGAGTCATAATTTTGCCAGCGGACTAATATTTATGGGTTTTTTCGTTGGAGTTGCATTTTTAGCAATGATGGCAAGCTGCTTAATGTTTAAAATTCTATCCGGTGCATCCAAAGATAGTACACGTTATCAAATGCTTCGTAAAATCGGTGTTCGCAGGGAGTTATTAATACAATCGATTTATAAAGAGTTATTCTTCGTATTTTTAGTCCCAGCAATTGTGGGTATTGTTCACGTATTAGTTGGTATAAACATGTTCAGCGTTCTTTTGGCTGATCCGTACTTTCGTATTTGGCTACCAATTATTATTTTCGTAGTGATTTACTCGATTTACTACTTGATTACAGTTCAATTGTATAAAAGAATTGTACTTCCGAAAGAAAAATAGTTTTACAAAACATACAAAATGTTAAACTCAAAAAAACCAGTGATATCCTACACATGTACTAGTATCACTGGTTTTTTATATGGAAATTTGATGGTCAATTTGACAAATTATAAAAAATTACAAGCTCAGTTTTACATTTTTCCAACGATATTTTTGTAAAATTATCTTTCTTTTCCCTCTGTTTGATTGGCTTGGAACTCCATTTTTAACGCAATACTATCCCCTTGGAACACGTTCTGATCTGTGCCGTTGTCTTCAAATACAAACTTTATCCAAAACCAATCCATTTTCCCAGGTTTTAACCCCCCTGTTTCAGTCCACTTAGAATGAAATACTTTTTTGGAGACAATCTCTGAACTTTGTGATTTTAGTTCTGCAAGGGTTGTCTCGTATGCAGGGCTTTTTGCAGGATCCCAATCCCAAAGAAATTGTACTTTAATATGTTTACCGAAATCTTCTGTAGTATTATTTTGTTTTAAGTCGTTTACAGTATAGTCTATTTTCATCATGATATCTTTAATATCTAAGGAACCACTATTTTTTAAATTGAATTTTTTTAATATTTTGTCCCCAGGTTTTAAATTTTCTAAGTTAAGTGAAGTAGTTGGTTGCATAGCTAAATCCAATGTACCTGCAGCAAATGTATTATTTGTCACAACTTGATCGCTAAAATATGCATATGTTCCCCCACCAATTAAAGACATACCAAGAGCGGCTGAAACCACTCCAACACCTAATTTCTTTTTCAATGACATTTTTTGTTCCTCCCATATCATTTTTACAATTTTTCTCCCTAATTAACTAAAACGCTCCCCTTAATACAGGTATAGCATCAATTGTAAGAATTTTGTATTGAAATAAGAATATTACTTATTGAGAAAATTATGTTGTTATTTGTTTTCTATAAATTAAACGTACTCAAAATAGAAAGTTTGAATCCGGAATTTTCTTATTATATAGCGCTGCGGCCTTTTCATGTTTCGAAGCCACGTGTAATAACAATCGATAAGAATCCGGCTTATTCTATAGCAATTGAGTAGTTGAAAAAAGAAAAAGGCATACCTGATAGTAAGCAACTTAGACAACAAAAGTAATTGAATAATATAGTAGATGGACTTGTAACATAAAATACGATTTCGTTAGGAATATATATGTTTTATTCTCTTTTACGTTGTTTTTGCACCAGGACCAAAATACAAAGGGCGCAAGAAGAGCTACGTAACGTTAAGAGGAAATAAAGAAAGCGTAGCTATATAGAAAAAAGCGGTATGGAACAAATGAAACTTGTATCATGTCTATATATTGAAACCATATTAAAAGTGAGGGCAGTTTTATGTTTATTCAAATGAGTTTGAGGTGTGGAAATGGAACAGAAGTTTACTGGAAAATGTAATCATGACGAGCTCGACTATGTTATTAAAGACTATTGGCAAGATGTATGGAATTATTCATTTATTATTACAAAAGATCCACACTTATCAGATGATATCACACAAGATGTCTTTATAAAGGTTTTTAAACATTGGCATTCGTTTCGAAAGGATTCATCCATTAAAACGTGGATATTAAAAATCACAAGAAATACAGCCATAAACTATTTAAAATCATCCTATTTTAAAAGGATATCTTTAGTGGGATTTTTTAGTGACGACAAGCAGTCTTCTTCGGCAGAACAACAGTTTTTTAAGCAAGAGGAACTAAATGAAGTGTGGGATGTTGTATTAAAACTACCTAAAAAACACCGTGAAATACTAATATTAGACGCAAAATATGAATTATCTTATGAAGAAATGGCTGAAACATTAGGTGTGTCAATTGGAACAATCAAATCTAGATTAAGTAGAGCGAGAAGTAAAGTTTCAAAACTAATAGGGGAGGGAAGAAGTGATGAACAGTAAAAAAAATCCTGACTGGTATAGTAAATTGAAAAAAGGACCAATGGAGCATCGGAAAGATGAAGAAGAATATATTGATAAAATAAAGCAATCGGTATATCAAAATAGTGAAGTAGATTCTGTAGCATATAAGAGACCATTTCGAAAAAAAGCATTGCCTGTTGTAGTTGTTTTGGTTTGTACAATGTTATTTTTCATTGTTCAACAACCTTGGCTTGATGATAATAAATCACCGGTACAAAGTAGTACTCAAATTGATCCGAAAACAAAAGATGAGTCTGCTCAAGATCCATCATTAAAACAATTTATGAATGAACTATATCAAAGTACGAACTCAAAAAATGAAAATGACTTGTACAAAGCGTTAAATGATGAAGTTCTATTTAAAGGGAAGAGTTATAAGAAGGATGAACTGAAGTTTGATGAAGATATTTTTCATGAGTTGCAAGTCGCCCTTACAATGGGGGGAGAGTTTGCAAATGATACAAAGAAAGTATATAAAGTACCAAGTGGAATGACAGAAAGTAACCAATCAAAGCGAGACCATTATATATATGTAACTGTTACTGGAAATAAAACGAAAATTTTAGCTGAACCAAAACGAGAATCACAAATTTTATATGAAGTATCTAATGAAATTGTAAAAGCTTGGATTCCAGAAAAAGTGCAGAATGATGAATATATGAAAATATCGACATTTAACGGTAATACTGGGTATGTACAAAAAGAGTATGTTTTAACGGATATTAAATATTCATTTGTGTTCGAAAAGGATCATGAAGGTATGTGGAAAATAATAAATATAGATTCTATATGGTAAAAGAGGAAGGTTTACTTTAATGAACCTTCCTCTTTGTTTTTATTTTCTTATTGAAGTGTATGCCAGAACTCTAAAACTTCTGCTGTAACGAGAGCGGCAATGTTTTTTTCTGAATTACTACCAGGAATAACGACAGAAATGGCGATTTGTGGATTTTCGGTAGGAGCATATGAAATGAAAAGAGAATGATTTATCATTCTTTCTTGCTCATTCGGAGAACCTGTACTACCCGTTTTACCTGCGGCATGAAAGGGTAAATTTTTAATCTCCTCTATATTCTGACTCATTCCACCTTGCAAGACACTCCAAAATTCCATAGGATAACGATTTGAACTTTCTAAAATGGGTTTAAACTTTTTTGTTTCCTTACTGTCCTGACAAATAATCGCACTTACAATTTGAGGTTTATATTTGTCGCCTTTACTTGCCAAAGTTGCTGCATATTGAGCGAGTTGAAGGGGGGTATGCACTTCGTTTTCTCCCCAAGAGGCATTTAATAAAGCGGAGATTCCCTTTTCAAACGTATTAGATGGATGAAATTCATATTGCCCGTATTCTTCAAAGGGTAAATCAATCCCGGTTTTAGAACGTAGGCCGAATTGCATTAAATAATCTGTCCATATATGTGCCACCTTTTCTATATTCCCATTATTTTGGTTGAATAAGGGTAGAGCTACTTTTGCTGTCATAAATGTGTTAGATGAATTAATAATAGCCTGCCTTGGTGTAATCTCACCTGTTGGCGTTCCAGGTGCATTCGAAATGTTATTTTGATTATCATACTGAAAGGTACCCTTATCTAAATAAGTATCTTCAGGTTGAAAAAGCTTTTCGCTTAATCCAATTAAAATAGTAAGTGGCTTTATAGTAGAGGACATATTTACATAAGATTCACCATACTTTAATTTTTGAATTGTTTTATTTTGCGAAAGTGATTTAAAGTTTTCATTTTTAGATGATACGTGTGTATTTGGATTAAATACTGCCGAGTTGGCCATAGTTAAAATTGCGCCAGTTTTTACATCGCTCACTACAGCATAACCAGCTTTAGCATCAGGAATTTTCTTGATTTGAGATCTTAATGCTTCCTCTGTTTTTTGCTGCAATTTAGAGTCTAAGGCTAGCCGGACATCTTTTCCTTTTTGTACGTTTTGAATGTTCCAGAAGAACTTTTTATTACCAATCTTAAAAATAAGAGTTTTTCCTGGTTTTCCTTTTAAATCATTTTCATATTGTAGCTCAATCCCACTTTTTCCAACAAGCATATGCTTTGAATTAAGGTCATTTTCTACATACCCAATTACCTGCGAGCCAATTTCATGTTTAGGATAATATCGAATCCATTCATCTTTAATTATTACATTATTGGGTTTGTTTTTGTTTATGAATGCAAGTTCATTCTCAGTTATATCAGAGTATAACGGTATATCATTCATAGTCTGCTTTTTACAAGATTGTTGTAATTGAGATTTTATGTTCTTTGTAGAAATATCATGTTGAAACTCGCTTGAAAATTGATTAAAAAAAGCTAATGTGTTTGATGTATCTTGTTTCGATAGCTTTTCATCATTAGAAGTGCAATATAGAGACTTAACTTTCTTATTTGTAGCTAGTATTACACCATTTTGATCAAAAATCTTTCCTCTTTCAGCTGAAGAAGTTGCGATAGTAATTGAAATGAAGTTGATTTTTAATAAAATTAGTAAAATCAAACCTACAATAGAAAGAAACGCAAATAATCTCCATCTTTTTGTATGTAACATATAACCCTCCCTTATGTAGCCTACTTCATCTTATATTTAATTGTTTTTTTTGTAAATGTGGAACAACTTTATTGTTTAGGTTGTCTATTAAGTATTACAGCATGAAGAAAGGAATAATTAGTATGAAAAATTACTAATAAGTCTATTTATAATTTTAATATGAGTCATTATACAGTTTAGTATTTCTAATGTAAGCAACAAAAAAATAGAGAGAAAAATAAGAAAGGCGATTTATCAATTACTGGGCTGTATCCTACCCCGAAAACAAAAATTTTATCTCTTGACAGTTATTTATGTAAATTCAGCTCGTATTTTTGAATGACATGACGATTTTATCTTATTCAGCCTTGTTTAAAATTACTTCCCTAACGAATAAATCCTACATCTTTTGCGAGCCTTCGAAGATCCAAAGCTCGATTGTTGTATTAGTAATCACTATATAAAATGCATATGTACAAAATTATATTCATAAAAACAGAGGTGTAAAATGAACATTATTTTCAATTTAATCGCTAGTTATGCGATTCCTACGATACTACTCACACTCTTGTTACTATTTGTATTTGTTTTTAGTTATTTTGTAGTATACAAAAAGATATGTAAAAGAGAAAAAAAACTAACTGTAAAACAAATTATATTGTTTGTTTTAATAACAGGATACTATTCCCTTGCATTATCAGCTACTTCACTTGGTCGTTCAGATGATATGGCCTTTGCAAGAACCATTGATTTTGATGTACTTAGTATTTATAAAAAAGCATGGAATACATTTTCATTTACTTCCTTTTTCCATATCATTGTGAATATAGGTATGCTTTTTCCTTTAGGAATTTTATTCCCTTTATTTAGTAAGGTTTTTCAAAAAACAAAATGGATGTTAATCATCTCAATTATAGCAAGTTTATTGATTGAAATTCTTGAATTTACACTGCAACGAGGAAGTATGGAACTAGCAGATTTACTTCATAATACTTTAGGCATGATGCTAGGATATTCTGTGTTAAACATAGTTCTTATATTTTTGAAAAAAAATGAAACAGATACAAAAATAATTAAATATTTATACCTTCCCATTACAGTAAGTTTCGTCGCACTCGGAATAATAATTTCGTATCAAATAAAGGAATTTGGAAATATGCCTATTGATCCCATTACAAAAAATGATATGTCTCTAGTTACTATAAAAACATCAATAGAGTTAAAAGACGCAGAGAAAAAAATGCCTGTTTACAAATATTACGGTACAAAAAAATCACATGTTCGAGATGTTGAGATTCTTTCTCCAAAGGAAGCATTTCAAAAACTGAAACAAGGAGAATTTGATCCTATAGGATCTTTCAAAGCAGGTGATACATTATTCATCACAAAATATAATATAGATTACTATACTGATACAAAAGGCTTCTCACAGCCTATATATGTTTTTGAAGTTCAGTTAAATGATAGGGATAGTTGGTTTCAACCTATTTCCGCAAAGAAATAACGTAAATTTGGTTTAATTGCCAAGCTATTTAAGAAATAAACAGAGACCTGAATGTATGAAGAAATATTATGAAGGGCATGAGGATTGGTATGAAAATAAGACGGAAGCAGTTAAGCAACGATATGAGTGGTTAGAAGAAACTTGCCGACTTGAAATGAAATCGTTTAAAGAATTGCAATATAAACGAATTACTGGAACGGATGGAGAAAAAAGATTCATTAATGACATTGATGATTATTTTAAACATTATAGTATAGAAACTTATGATATGGATTGGGTAGAAAAAGAATGTGTAAACGTGACGTTCTTCTTCATTTTAGATGAAGCTAAACAGTATCAAAAATATTATCCTCATAATCTTGGGAAATCAAGAGTATCTTGTACAGCTCTCCTTATACCTAATTATAAATGTTTATGTTCAATCTTAGATTTCCTGCTTGGAGGAATAAAATGATCTTGAACAAAGTTTATATAAATAATCCTACAAACCATTGCAATATAAAATACTGCACAAAAGAAGATTAAAATGTATTTAAATGTCTTGTTTATATTGGTACCTTCCTAAAAGGAACTAATTTGGATTTTAATATTGTATGTAAAAAGGAAAGGATAGTTGAACAGGAGAGTATACCTGTTTACATCTATCCTTTTTTACAACAATATGACCACATTTACTACTACAACAAATTTTCATATAGTTATTGAACTATTTTTTGAATAACTAAATTAATCTTTTCGTTAACTTTAATTACGAATAAATGGTCCCCTTCACCTTCAATTGGATCAACTACATCTTCATTAAAAGATTCAGCATGTTGTCTACCATGTCTATTAAACTAACAGTTTTTATTTTCCCTAATTCTTTTCCATACCTAAGGTACCCAAAAGTCCACTGGATTCCCGAGGCTACTATCCACATTTGTGTCTCTAAAAAGACTTTTTGTGCCACTAGACGTAACTGTAGATTCCTGAACAAGAAAAATCATGAAAATACACACAAAGTTAGATTATCATCCATTACATTACTGTTTTGCTTCGTTCGAATAGAAAAACTCGGAAGAACGCCACTTGTTCGATATCTCCTCAATGTGATAAGGTGTCGTTCTGCAGCATCCGCCTATTAAACGTGCACCTGCTTGGTACCATTCTTCAGATTGAATATCCAACGTGTTACATTGTTCATGACCATGCCATGTTTTTGTTTCTGGATTATAAGTTTCACCAGAGTTTGGATAAACAATAATTGGTTTTTTTGTGTTTGCCCGTAACTCTTGGATTGCACCAGTCACAACAGTTACGGGTGCACAATTGATGCCTATCGCTACAATTTGTTCACTTTTCTCAAAAACTCGTGCACACTCCACTAGTTTCATACCTTCACTAATCTCTTTCTCATTTTTTAGCGAAAAGGAAAGCCACGCATATGTTTCTGGAAACTCACGCAATAATGTATCTAATACTCTTGCTTCTTGCAGGCAAGGGATCGTTTCAAATGCCAATAGATCTGCACCTGCTTCGATTAACGCAGACATTCTCGAACGGTGAAAGTCTGCTAATGTTTTATCTGTCACAACATAGTTACCTACATACTCTGAACCATCTGCAAGGTAAGCTCCGTACGGCCCAACTGATGCAACAACCAATGGTTTAGGCCTATTCGTTTGCGTATTTTCCTTCCAAAAATCATCTCTTGCCTTTCTTGCAAGTAACACCGTTTTCTTAATTAATTCCAAAGCTTCCTGTTCTTGTATTCCACGCGCGGAAAACCCACTAATAGTAGCTTGATAGCTTGCTGTTATGGCACAGTCTGCTCCAGCACGAAAATAGTCCGAATGCACCTGATAAATTAGTTCCGGGTTTTCTAGTAACACACGTGCCGACCAAAGGGGATCGTCCAAATTACATCCATGCGCCTCCAATTCAGTAGCTAATGCTCCGTCAAGAAGCATAATGGAATGTTGGGATAAAATAGCATCAATTGGGTTGATTTTGTTCGACATAATCTACACCCCTCTTTTTTAGATTTTTTGTTAGATAATAACTTCCATAGCAAAACAAAATAAACGGTATGCCGCAATATAAGGCAATTCTCTGTGTTGGATCGAATGCAATTCCAATACACGATGCCAGACAAAGGATAAAAGAAGCAATTGGTACTAATGGATATAGTGGTGTGCGATAAATCAAGTCCTTTTCAGAATTTCCTTCTTTCAAAAATTGTCTGCGAAATAGGAACTGGGAAGCGCTAATACTCATCCAAACTATAACTACTGCTAGACCGGAAATGGAAACAAGTACGATATAGACAGTATCTGGTGCCACAATACTTGAGAGCAAAGCCAAAGCTCCACCCATCATACTGAAAATGACGGCGTTGATTGGAACACCTTGCTTCGTCATTTTCCCAAAAATCGGGGATATCGTATTCTTATTAGCAAGCGACCAAAGCATTCTAGAAGAGGCATAAAGGCCTGAGTTTGCCGCAGATAAAATGGCTGTTAAGATAACGAAATTCATTATGTCAGCTGAATATGGCACCCCAATTCGTTCTAGAACTGCAACAAAAGGGCTCTCTAATACCCCTGCATCGGAAATAGGCAATAACGCAGATAAAACAACAATCGTTCCTACAAAAAAGATGATCAATCTCCACAGAGTAGTTCGAATGGCCTTCGGTATCATTTTTTCTGGGTTCGCTGTTTCTCCAGCTGCAATGCCTATTAATTCTGTTCCCGAAAAAGCAAAATTAACCGCAAGCATGGTCATCATAATGGCCGTAGCACCATGAGGAAATAAACCTCCACTTGTAAAATTAGAAAAGAATGGTGCTGCTTTTGAATGAGTCATTGGAAGAAACCCTAGCATTGCCGCTACTCCTAAAACAATAAAAATCACAATAGCTATAACCTTTATCGATGAAAACCAAAATTCGGATTCGGCGAAAAATTTAACAGTCAGGACATTTAATACAAAGATCAAAATGGCAAAAAGAGCACTCCATACCCAAATATTAACCGATGGAAACCATCGCTTCATAAGTAATCCTGCGGCTGTAAATTCAGACCCTAAAGCAACAGTCCAAGTTAACCAATACAACCAGGCTACTGTATACCCTGTACCAGGTCCAATGTATTTAACTGCATAACTATGAAATGCGCCCGTTTCAGGCATATGTACGGAAAGCTCGCCTAAACATAGCATAACTAGATAAACTACTAGCGCACCAATCAGATAGGATAGAATTGTTCCAAACGGGCCAGCTTGTTGAATAGTGTAACCCGAGCTTAAGAATAAGCCAGTTCCAATCACCCCACCAAGTGATAGCATGACTAAATGACGTGCTTGCATTTTTCTTTGAAATTCTCTCCCATTTTTGTTCTCCATTTCTACTCTCCTTTAGTTACTATCCAGAAAAAAACAAAAACGCACTCTAAAAAAGAGGGCGTTACTGACAAATAAAAACGGAAGCTCTCATCTATCAGGATTATCACCCGCTGGAATTAGCACAGTGTCTACTTAAGCAGACCTGTTGCTGAGGTTTCATAAGGCCAGTCCCTCCACCTCTCTGGATAAGAAATATTTTTTTATAACCTTATCAATCCATTTAATAACTGTCAAGATAATTCTGTTTTTTTTAAAAAATATCTATTATAGAAATACAAAAAATAGAGTATTACTATAACTGCAACCCACTCCTTCTCGGGTATTATTTAAAAATAGAACATACACAACCTGATTTATTTATGATACGGTTCACAAGCACTGCCTCAAAATTTAATGCACTTCTAAATATCTTCTTACTTCTTTGGCTATGGGGTCACCATACATAACCATCAACTCAGGTGATTTTAATACCCTCAAATATCAAAAAAACGTTATCTTTTCTAAACAAGCTAAATTAGAAAGGATGATGTTTTCTTATGAATCTCTCGATTCAAGATGAATTATTACCATTTGCAGAATAATTACAACGATATGTTACACCTGTATTCTTAGAAGAACTTGCAAGGGAAATAGGATTTATAAGGCGAAGACTTAAGTTTTCTGGATCAGAATTAGCTGCTATTTTCATTTGGATTAGTCAACGGGCGGCAAGTGATTCCTTGGTTCGATTATGAGTGGGCTTCATGCAGCGACAGGCACATTACTTAGCCCTGAGGAACTTAATAAAACTCCTGTTGAAGTTTCTAATTGACTACAAAGTTGAGTAAGAGAGGTAGTAGCGATTTGTTGATTTAACCATACACACAAATATAAAAAATGGTGCCTATGGCACTTGCGTTTTCGTTCCATTCCGCCTGCTTCTATAGCTAATTGATTAAGTGTAGTGGGAGACATATATCGATATAACTCTTTAGCAAATAAAGACAACTTTTGTTTTTGATAAATATTTATAAAAAGCACGTCACCTTTTCTCATTAACATAAGTGAATAGTAACGTGCTTTTAACTTCAAGAATAGTCTAAATCCTTAAGTTGATGGATGTGGGGTACCACCACATGCCCATCAAGCTAAAAATGGATTTTCTATGAAATTCCATTTTTTTGTTGTGCCACTATTACCGTTTCTGTTTCGTTATCAGATAAGCTCAAATTTCTTCCGCATCTTAAAGTGGAACAAATTTATTACTTAAATTGTCTATTTAGTACCCTTTTTAAATATGAATATATTTCTTAAAGTGAATTCAATAATTTTAAGTAAATCAAAAGGAGAATTGAAAGGCAGGAGAATATAGCATGTCAGAAAATTATCGTTCTCGAGAGGAGCGACGACAAGTTAAAAAGAACAAACAGCCAGCAGCTAAAAAACAAAAACCAAAAGGCAAGACATCATTTTTTCGTAAGTTTTTAATTAGTTGTTTATTAGTTGGTATTGTAGGGTTAGTCACAGGGGTTGCTACTTTTTTCGTTATGATCAAGGATGCGCCAAAACTCGAGAAAGCAAAACTTGTTAATCCGTTATCCTCAAAAATTTATGATAAAGATGGGAAATTGATATATGAATATGGGAAAGAAAAACGAACGAATATTATGTATGGTCAAATTCCTAAGTTAGTAGAAAATGCGTTTTTAGCGACAGAAGATGCACGTTTTTACGAGCACAGTGGCGTAGATTTTAAAGGTACTGCACGTGCAGTTTTAGTCAGCCTAAAAGGGGATTACGGCTCTCAAGGTGGAAGTACGATTACGCAGCAAGTTATTAAAAATTATTTCTTATCGATGGAAAAAACGTCAAAGAGAAAGGCACAAGAAATATATTTAGCGTATAAGCTAGAACAACAGTATTCAAAACATGAAATTTTAGAAATGTATTTAAATAAAGTTTACTTAGGTAACCGTTCATACGGAATTGCAACAGCAGTACAAAATTACTATGGTAAGGAATTGAGAGATTTAACACTACCAGAAGTTGCAATGCTTGCTGGCTTAATGAAAGCGCCTAATAACTATGATCCAACGAAAGAACAAAATATCAAAAAAGCAACAGAAAGAAGAAATGTTGTACTTCAATTAATGAATCGACATGGTTATATTACAAAAAAGGAAATGGAAGACGCATCAAAAATTCCAGTAACAGAAGGACTTAAGAAAGCAACTGAACAAAAAGAAATGCCATATCCTGCTTTTATGGATGCGGTTGTGAAAGAAGTTGAAAAAGAAATGCCAGATGCAAATATTGGATCTGACGGTTTAGAAATTTATACAACATTAGATCCAAAGGCACAGGATTTTGCGGACAAGCTTTTAAATAGCGGTATTATTAATTATCCAAATGAGAAATTCCAAGGGGCTTTCACATTTATGGATACGAAAACAGGAGAAGTACGTGCAATTGGTAGTGGACGTGGTGAAAATAAAGCTGTTTTTAAAGGACATAATATTGCAATTGAATTAAATCGCTCAGCAGGTTCCACGATGAAACCAATTTTTGATTACGCTCCTGCAGTTGAATATTTAAAATGGGCTACTTACCATCAAATTGATGACTCTCCATATAAGTATTCAACAGGACAAGAAGTTAGAAATGCAGATAGAAAGCATTTAGGACCAATTACAATGCGTGATGCATTGAAAACTTCCCGAAATATCCCGGCTATTAAAACTGCAAAAGAAGTAGGAATTAATAAATCAAAAGCTTTCTCTGAAAAGCTAGGTATTACATTTAATGTAGCACCGACCGAATCAACAGCGATTGGTACAAATGAAGCGTCACCAACTGAAATTGCAGGCGCTTATGCGGCATTTGGTAATGATGGTAAGTACACGAAACCACATTTTGTTAAGAAAATCGTTTATCCAGATGGTAAATCAAAAAGCTTTGAGCAAAAGCCAAAACGAGTTATGAAGGATTCTACAGCATATATGATTACTGATATGCTTCGTACTTTTGTTTCATCTGGATTGGGTACAGCAGCTAATATAGGTTCTTTAGATGTAGCCGGTAAAACAGGGACAACAAACTATTCTTTAGAACAAATAGCACAATATAATCTACCAGAAAGTGCTAATCGTGATAGTTGGTTTGCTGGTTATACACCACAATATACGATGGCTGTATGGACCGGATATACAAAGGATAGTAAAGATGATTATATTAGTAGTAAAAATACGAAAATTGCTCAATTGATTTTTAAAGAAATGATGAGTAAGTTTGCTACAGATAAATCGCAATTTAAAATGCCGAACAGTGTGGTTCAAGAAGATAGCGAATTACGTATTAAAGGTGAGAAGCGTGATACTTCTCCAAATGCGAAAATAGCCAATACGACTGAACAGCCAAATGAAAATAAGCAAAAAGAAAAGCAAAAGAAACAAGAAGAATTAAAGAAACCAGAAGATCAAAAGCAAAGTGAGCCAAACAACGGTAGTGGAGAAGGAAATACAAAGCCGCCAAACAACGGTAGTGGAGAAGGAAATACAAAGCCGCCAAACAACGGTAGTGGAGAAGAAAATACAAAGCCGCCAAACAACGGTAGTGGAGAAGGAAATACAAAGCCGCCAAACAACGGTAGTGGAGAAGGAAATACAAAGCCGCCAAACAACGGTAGTGGAGAAGGAAATACAAAGCCGCCAAACAGTGGTAGTGGCGAAGGAAATACAAAGCCGCCAAACAGTGGTAGTGGCGAAGGAAATACAAAGCCGCTAAACGATGGTAGTGGCGAAGGAAATACAACACTGCCAAACAATGGGGATGGCCATGGAACGCCAATGCAACCAAGTAATGATGGGAGTTCAGGAGAGTATCCAGCCAATAATGGTTAATAAGTAATATGAAGATATTGTTGGTCCTTTTGCAAATTTAAAAAAAGCATAAATAGATTAGTAAATGAGGAACAACGTTTAGGAAGTAGCTAGTAGTCGTTGAAGTACATTATAAGTCGAAAGGGTGAAGTCTCTTTATATAGTACCTTTTAAATGAAAAATGCGCTATTCTTTCTGTAGAATCATAGGAAAGGATGGCGTTTTTTATGTCTGTTTCTGTGTCTGACGAATTACAACTATTTGCTCAAGAGATTCAAAGTTTTTTATCTCCAAATACCTTACGGGATCTTGCTAGAGATGTTGGTTTTGTACAACGAGTGAACCGGCACTGACAGATATATCGGTGGAGATAAAACGTGGCGAGACTGTGGGAATTATCGGTGGTACTGGTTCAGGCAAATCTACATTTGTGAACTTGATTCCGAGATTTTATGACGCTACCTCTGGACAAATACTCGTCAATGGAATTGATGTAAGGAATTATAGTCTACATGAGTTACGCGGTGAGATCGGAATCGTTCCGCAGAAGGCACTGCTCTTCACAGGGACGATTGCGCTCATGTTGTATACGAATCCGCTCATGACCGTCGTCGTGCTGTTATCTGCACCAGTGACTTTCTTCGTAGCGCGGTTCATCACGATGCGCTCCCAGCAGCTATTTCGTGATCAGGCCCGCATATTGGGTGGACTGAATGGCTATGTCGAGGAGATGATCGGCGGGCAGAAGGTTGTTCAGGCCTTCCGTTATGAAGATCACTCTTTTGCGGAGTTTACAGCGCGAAATGATAAATTGTATCACACAGGGGTAAAATCACAATTCGTCAGCTCTCTGTCGAATCCATCCACCCGTTTGGTGAACAATGTTACCTTCTCAATCATCGCCTTAATTGGGAGTATTATGGTCATTATGTCTAGAATATCGGTCGGGGGATTATCGAGTTTCCTGATTTATGCCAATCTGTTCGCTAAACCGTTCAACGAGATTACCGGAGTAATTACACAGTTGCAATCAGCTACGGCCTCGGCGTAACGTATCTTTCAGGTACTTGATGAATCGGCGGAGTCACCGGAGGCTGAAGATGCAGTTCATATCCCAGCTAAGCAGGGGACGATTACATTCCATCATGTGAAGTTCGCTTACCAGCCTGACCGTCCCCTTATTACCGATTTGAACCTAGTTGTTGAACTAGGAACACGTGTCGCAATCGTGGGACAGACGGGTGCTGGCAAGATAACATTAGTGAATCTGTTAATGCGATTCTATGATATTGATGCCGGTGAGATTGCGATAGATGGTATTAATATTAACGATATGGCCCGTGATAGCTTACGCCATACTTTTGGGATGGTGCTACAGGATACTTGGCTGTTTGGTGGGACAATCCATGACAATATCGCCTATGGGAAACCGAATGCTAGCTAGGATGAGGTTATAGCAGCCGCTAAGGCAGCTAACGCCCACAGCTTCATCAGGCGGCTGCCGAAGGGCTATAATACAGTAATCAACGGCTCCGGCGACAGCCTGTCCCAGGGACAGAAACAGCTCTTGACAATCGCTCGGGTTATGCTGGTTGATCCGCCTATGCTAATTCTCGACGAAGCGACGAGCAGCATTGATACGCTGACGGAGATTCGTATCCAGGCGGCGTTCCTGAAGATGATGGAAGGCAGAACGAGTTTCGTTATCGCTCACCGTTTGTCGACGATCCGTGAGGCAGATATGATCCTCTACATGAAGGACGGGGATGTCGTCGAAAGCGGGAGTCATGAGCAGCTGCTGGAGCAGGGTGGGTACTACGCCAATCTGTATAACAGCCAATTCGCGGCTGTGAATGGTTAGTAGACTATTTGTAACATTATTCCGAAAGTGCTCACGATGCGTGGACCGGGTCTTGGCCTAAATAATCTCCATCATTTTATACTATATTTATCATATGTATTAGAAGATAGTGCAACATTAAAAATTAACTCTGATACAGTGTAGTCATATTGTATCAGGGTTTGTATTATTTTATAAAAAAACATAATATATTCAGTTGAATAAACTTTGCTGTAATGAATAATAAGAGTAATCAATGCGTTTCAGTAAAAACACCTATTGCTTTTTTTAACTTATTATTTCTCCCTATAAATAATTCTCCCTTCTATCCATTCGGAAGAAAAGGAGGCGATATAACAAGGAATTATTGTTTGAACTTTTAAAAGAAATTGCCGGAGCAGTTGTGCGTGAGCTTTCAGCCTACATATTAAGATAGCAAATGCAAAAAAGATAACAAAAAACCCGCGCTTCACCGACCAAAGTACAAGCGTGGGTCTAAAAGAAAAAGATAATGCATAATAACAACCACCTTGACAGTAGCAGTTATGAGACGGGATGTGTCCAGCATTTCGCCTATTTTATTTTATCATTATAAAGAATGAAGGAATAAGGCGTCTAACCGCAAGGACTGCGGGGTTAGCCTAATCAATTAGAGTTCGATAGAACTCTAATTGATTAGGAATCCCCACTTCTAAACGAAGTGAAAGTGGGGATAGTTCAATATATTGTAAATAGAAAGAGGATTAAATTTAGGAGAAAATTTGCATCTTGTAACTACAGTTTACTTTGCTGTAAAGAAACAAAAAAACATTTTTCTTATTCAATAATGCCAATTTCTAGAGCCTTTTGAACAGCTTCTTCTTTGTTACGGACTCCTAACTTTGTATAAGCTGTGGAAGCATAATTTCTGACTGTGCCACTCGATAAATATAATCTTGATGCTATGGTAGTGTATCGAAGTCCTTTTGCTACTAGCTGCAATATTTCTATCTCCCTAGCTGTTAGTTCGAAAGCGGTTGCTTTTGATTGTGGTGTCTCTTTTTGCTCATCAAACTTCTCAAATATTTTGTGAGACATTTCCTGATCAATTAGTGTCCCACCTTTGTGAATAAGTCGGATCGTATTAGCTAGCTCCAACGTTTCAATAGATTTAAGTAAAAAACCATCCGCACCGTTGCGAAGTGATTCCAACGCCTGTTCGGTATCCTGAAAAGTTGTGAAAATCAACACGCGGATATGTGGCCATTGTTGCTTAATCTTTTTGGTTGCTTCAACTCCATCCATGTGCTGCATATCTAAATCCATAAGTATAACATGGGGTTGAAGGCGCCCACACAAATCGATGGCTTGATTGCCATCCTCAGCTAAACCGACTACATTTAAATCTTCACATCTATCGAGTAGTGTCCTCAAACTTTCCCGAACAAATGGTTGATCGTCTACAATTAACAAACGAATAAGTCCATCTTTTATTTCAGTTTGTCGCGGTATGGTACATGTAACAAGCATTCCTTCCTCTGGCTTTGTATATACAGACAAATGACCTTGCAAATTCATTGCCCGTTCTTTCATCGCATTCATACCGAAGCCTTCCTGCCATTCTACATTTCCTTTTCCATTATCTTGAACTTCTAACCTCGTATACTGTTGTTCAAACTGCAATGAAACTATAATTTCAGTTCCCTGACCATGACGTACTGCATTCGTAAGGGACTCTTGTAAACAACGAATGAATGCGATCTTCGCTTGCCGAGACAGTTGATATTCCTCTCCGAATGTCCTAAAACTTACATTTACCTGAGCGTGCTCCTGAAATTCGGCTCCAAGATTTTGTAGAGATTGAATTAAGGAAGGCGATTGACACGAAGAATCCATTTGATGTAGGTAACCTCTCACGTCCTCAATACTTTTACGTCCCATTTCAAGCAGAGAATCTAGCCTCTGTATACCCATCTCAGTAGCAAGTTCGGTACGCAACGTTTCCATCCCCATAATAATAGAAGTATAAGCGTGACCAACTGTATCATGAAGCTCACTTGACAGTCTGTTCCGTTCTTCTGCCAGTGTAATACGTTCAATCTGAGACATATATTGCTCAAGTACCGCGTTTTGTTTACGAATCGCTTCATTTTGCTTATGATTGACGATTAATAAATGGAAAGCGAAGCCCATTACATAAGCAAGTCCATAGTTGGTAACCATAACCCAATAGCTATTACTTGGCGCAACCACATAGAAAATTCCAGTTGTTATAAAAACTGTTGTTGGAGCTGTCCAATAATAGGACAAATGCTGACTATTCGCAGCAATCAGAAAAGCCGATATAAGAAATGTAACGTTAGCTCCCGGAAATAAAGAAGTTAAATATATACACAGTCCACCATATAGCAGTATTTCTGTGAACAAATAATATTTATAATTGAATAGTAAGGCTACCCATGGGACAGAGAAGGCAATAATTTCCCAAAGAATAATAATCCAAATTGGCAATGTTAAACTATCCTGAAAATCTAATGTGGTTATGGCGATAGAGACACTAACAAGTATACGGACTCCTAACATAATCCAATCGTACCAAAACCAATACTTAACCATATCTAACAAGTCATTTACCCCCTAAGTAGCCTACCTTTTTACTTCATATATTATAATTTAATCCTTCATGCCTATTATACTTTTAAATTTAAAACTGCGATACTACTCACAGATTGCAAACTTCTATCGATTTAGTTGCCGAATCATGCTACGTGTATAGCCACCGATTTTCTTTGTCAAACGATCTACTATTCTAATACTTATGGCGGTAAATACTATACCCATAAACATTACAAAGAGTGACTTAGTAAAGGTATCTATCTGTATGAATATAATATTCATTTCGATGTATTGATACAGTAGTGGTGCCAATAGCAACATAAGTGGCATTACATAAAAAATGATTGCGCTAATGAGACTGAAAATGCCAATCACTAATTTCTGCATTAACCAATAGACAGCACACCAAGTACGACGATCTGTAAGCACTAATTTCACCTGAGCCCAGTTTGATGTATCTATTGTTATACTTCTATCATAAGAGTCTGTTGAAATATCTGTATAAATTTTCGTCTGTATGCGCTCGAATTGGATAAAAGGTGTAGTAGTCTGTAGTACGCGTATAACTAGTGGAATTCCAATTACCGTAAATGAAAGGGTGAAGCTGAATAGCAGAGCTATTAGATAAAAACAAAAATAAAAAAATCCTGTAACGAAAGTTAGCAATAAAAAATAACCATTCTGGATGAATCTTGATTTCATAAAGTTCTCGCTCCTATCTATGTAATAACCGAATTGTACTGCTTTTTTTGTCATTCTCACTAGTGTAAAAGTGTCATATGACATTTCTAAATGATGATAAAAAGGGGAGAGTAACCTACTTCTGGTTAAAAAAGATGCTTATATCCATCACCATAAAACAATCCCGTTCTTGCAGATGCAAGAACGGGATTGTTTTATACTTTTATTTAATATGAGATGGACTTGTTTTTCGAATATGAAACATAATATCAAATTGCTCAAGCAATGACGTATCAAAGTATGCCGATTCGTTCGGGAAGATTTGTCCCCCTATACTTAGTAATGGTCTTTTTGCTTTAACCCATTTTTCTGCTTGTCCTTTAAGGTGACGGTTATCCAATAAAAACATGTTATATGGTACTTTTCCGAGAGTATAATTGAAACTTTTTACATCTTGTGGAATAGTGTCGGTTGTAATCTTACCTCCAGTGGAAGGATCATATTCGCTGTATAAGGTAAAATTCCCCTCCGTAGTTGTACTACCAATTGTGACATAATTATTGTCTAAACGTTCCTTCAAAAATTGCCCTGCAACATAAGGGTATAATTTCTCATCGATAATTCCTTTAGCTATATGAATATTGTGTGCCCATACCATCGTTTTACCACCAAATGTTTCTTGTGCCCACATTGCATGATCGGCCAAGTATTGCTCATGTAGCTTTAACATACTTGGATAGTCGTTAGGAATTAGCATTGTGGTAAATTTCTCTATTGCACTTGCCGTTGCTTGCGCCCAGATGTACTCGGGTGAAGCTATTTCTGTGTTGGCTTGCCCATTCTCATCTTTTAGTAATTGGGCTACTCTCTCAGCGTTTGCTTTGAACTTTTCTTTTATTTCAGGAGCAAGGTCCATATATTCCTTTGTACTTCCATTAAAAGCCGACAATTCTTTATAATTTCCTTCTACTTCTGCCAGCAAATCTGGTCGATGTAGTCTTACATAATCAATCACTTTATTAAAGCAACCTTGGTCCAACTCCTTTAAGTCGAGCCCAATAAATTGGATCTTTTTTTTATTGGATGGATCAGCATTATAATCTTTCATCCACTCAATCATGGCTATAATTTCATCAGTAGGATATAACAAGTTTAAAAATTCCCTAGGGTTTCCTTTTCCTGTTTGGATATATTCATTTAGTTTTAAGCCGTTTCCCCAATCTTCTTCCATTGTGAAATTTGTAAAACCCATCTCAGTAACCAAATATTTCACAAGGCGAAACTTCATAGTGAAAATTTCAGAGCTCCCATGAGTATTCTCTCCTAATCCTACATATTGTGCGCTCCCAATCATTTTCTTAAGTGGTTTTAAATCCTCAAATGATTTTGACGGCTCTATCGTTTTTAATGGGTAAGCCTGTGATTGTATGGATTTAACTATATTTTTTTGTATTGATTGACCTGAATTTTCGACTGCTACTGTTTGAGCCTTTCCTACTTCTACACATCCTGTGACTAATAAAGCTGTACTAACCATTGCAATTATGCTTTTCTTATTCATTTTTTCCACCTCAATTGAATTATTTGTAAAGCAAGATTGATTCATTGTACTTGCACGAATCAATTGCCTTAATTCAATTGTTATCTATTCCATATCATATTTTCTAGTTACATATTGTCATAAGGTTAATTGACACAGGTCATAGACTAATCATTACACTTTTGTACTATCGGTTATGACAACTTATAAATAATAATTACATTGATGAGTCGTAAGTAAGACTAGACTATAAATTGGGGAGGGATTTTAAAGATGAATGAATCTGTATACAAAAACATTTTTATTCTAAGTTGTGTCTGTGGAAATGACAAGAAGTAAATTCGATAAACAAGTGAATGAAAGGGGAAGGGCGGATTAAAATGATATTACACGCAAAATCGTTCCACAATAAAGATAAAATCCAACGTGCTAAAATAGGACTTCAACTCTTTTTGAGTATCTTAATCATTACTTCTATTATCCTAAATGTAGTAGTAATAATTACGAAAAGTATGCCGCTTATTGTGGTATATATGTTTACCCCAGCATTTTCTTCTATTTTGACTCGCATAATACTGAAAGAAGGGTTTAAAGATGTATCTTTTAGTCTCGGTAACTTAAAGATATGGAAGGGGATTGGGTTTGCTCTGTTAATACCTATGATTATTTGTGGAATTACTTATTCTATCGCCTGGTTGAGCGGAATTGCGGGGTTTCAGCATCCCGAAGGTGGTATGTTAGAACCGATCTACAATATACTTGGACTTCAGTATGTACCGGAACCATTCAGTTTTATTTATCTAGTAGTATTGAGCGGCGTTTTAGGAAGTTTGCTTAACTTAATCCCAGTTTTAGGAGAAGAAATGGGTTGGCGAGGTTATATGCTCACAAGGCTAGTCGATGCAGAGTTTTCACGGCCTATCCTTATTAGTGGATTGATTTGGGCAACGTGGCATGTTCCAATTGTTATTGCTGGTCTATATGTAGAAGGATCATCTGTCCTACTTTCAGTACTTGGCATCTATTTTTGTATTGTGCCCTTCAGTTATATTACAGCTTATTTACGACTTATCACAGGTAGCGTTTGGCCTTCGGTTATCATCCATACTACTTGGAATGCCATTATTCAAGGACCTTTCGCACGTGCAAGTACAGGATATCAAACTGAGATTTGGATTGGAGAATCTGGCTTGATAACCGCTATTATTATCTTGGTTACTGCAATAATTACGTCTCGAATCGTAAATTTTACTAAATAGCATACGGATGTGTTTTAAATTCAATTAGTGAAATATGACGAGGCGAAATAAGATGCACCTAAAAATATTAGAAAAAATCTAGTTGAATGGACTCTTACTTAATCTTAGGTTGCTGGATATATGGGAGGCATCAAGCTAAGGGTTTAATTTATAAAAATAAACTTGGTTGCCATAAAAAACATAATGTTTTCATTTAAAGGCTATGAGATGAAATCTCATCATCTTCATCAAGTTTGACCTTCAGGAAATAAAAAGTTAAACGATTATACAAATACTCTAACTGAAAAAACGATAGTCCTGTTATCAAAAATGTAGAAGGACTATCGTTTATTTTTTTGACAAAATTAGGGGTTGATGTTCATAAAAATGGATAATATAATTCGTATTTTACGTAAAGAGAAAAATTTTCCCCTAGAATATTAAGCTAAATCTCTTGGTGTGACGGTTAATTTAAGTTTCACTTTATGACTTGTAAAGGGCTGTTCAATGCATCGTACTATTAAAAAATCTAAATTAAATCATTAAATTGCGATAAAATGTGGTCGGAAATAATGAAATTTTAGGAAAAATAAGGTACACTAGTCTATGATTTTAGTTGAAAATCGTTTGACGTTAATGCATACGGGGGAAAGATTGATGAACAACAATACAACAAATGAATCAGTTGAAGAAATTGATCAAAAACGAGTAAGATCAAAAAAACGTTATACAAATTGGAAGTTTATCGCAGCGGGTATTGGTGTAATTGCACTTCTTATTGGGGGAATGAGTTATTATCAGGCAACTCACTTCAATTCGAATGTTACAATTAATGACACAAAAGTTGGTGGTCTGAGCGCTGATCAGGCAATACAGAAATTAAAGACATCTGGACTAGCAAACAAAGTCTATGTTGATCAACAACAAATTTTAGATGAAAAAGATACAAAAACGGAACTTACGGAAAAAGATTTGCCTCAAGTTAAGAAACTATTAAAAAGTCAGTGGACATTTTTCCCTTCCTCAAAGGGAGAAAATTATTCATTGCTACCAGAGAAGGCAGATCAGTATCGTAGTGAAACGATGAAGAAACTTGTAGAAGAAACGCTCATCTCTATGAATGAAAAATTAAAAGCGCCTCAAGATGCTATGGCGAAGCTAGAACAAGGGAAAATTGTTATCTCGAAAAGTGTTGAAGGAAAACAGTATGATGTTACTAGTCTACTGAAAGATTACGATAAGCAAAAATATAAAAGCGAAATTCATCTGAAGTCTGCATACATAAAACCTATTAAAGAAGACGATCCGATTGTCAAAAAAGAGGAGAAAGCACTACAGAATCTTCTTGGGCAGTCTGTTGAGTATAAAGTGCAGGATGAAGTTTATCCTTTAAAAGCGAAAGATTTAATTCAAAATGCCTCTATGTCAAAGGATATGAAAGTTACAATTGATGCGAGTGACATTAAGAAGAAAATTACTGAAATTAATAATGCCAAATCAACATTAAATAAAGATTTCTCATTTAAAACGCATTCCGGTTCAGTCATATCAGTAAAAGGGCAAGGATACGGCTGGGCACTAGATGTTGAAAAAGAAACTAAACAAGTTCAACAAGCCTTTGAGAAAGGCGAAAAGTCGCTTTCTGCTTCTAATATTCACGGAAATGGTTGGGAGAAGGAAGGTATCGGTTATAAAACAACAGCGAATAATGGCATCGGAGACACGTATGCGGAAGTTTCAATTGCAGAGCAACAAATTTGGATTTATAAAGATGGAAAATTAGTCGTTACAACAAATGTAGTAACGGGTAAACATAGCACGGGTGAAGATACATCACCAGGTGTTTGGTACGTCCTATACAAACGAACACCATACACGCTAAGAGGTAGCGCAGTAGGGAAAGCTGATTATGCGGTTAAAGTAGATTACTGGGTTCCATTCACAAATAGCGGTCAAGGATTCCACGATGCCGGCTGGCGAAAAGACTGGGCAAATAATGCTTATTTAACAGGTGGATCAGGTGGGTGTGTGAACCTTCTTCCTAATGTTGCAAAAACTGTATATGATAGTTTGAACACGTATGATCCAGTTATTGTGTACTAGAAAATAGCTACGTATCAAGAAATAAACAAAGCAGGAAATCTTATCTGATGGTATATGAAAAAACACCTCTTGCATTCGCATACTAAGTGTGCAAATGCAATGGAGGTGTTTTTGTTTGAATACAAGAGTGTATTGCTTATAAGAAACAAAGTAGAAAGAGATTAAGAATAAGTATTCAAATAATCAATAAAATTGACAATGAATATCATTTTCACTTAATATAGAATCGTCGCATTTAATTAGACATGAATTTTTTGTTAATATAATAGATTTCTATTAAGTTGTCATATTTACGAACTATTATTAAATATTTTAAGAATTTAAACGTAGGAAAGGGTAATATAAAATGAACTGGAAAAAAGGCGGGTTATGGGTTATTATTTTTTTCGTTGTAAAAGGCACGATTTCTACACTTTTAATCGTTACAGGTGCTAAATATTTTGATTTATCATTTATGCAACTTATCTTATTAATTCTGACCTTATTAGTGATTTCTCTAATAAGTCGAAAATTGCTCTATAGACATAAACAAAACAAAAAGCAAAAAGAGCTAAATATATAATGAAGCCCCAGAGACCGTTGGATTTCTGGGGTTTTATTTTGATAGTTTTTTCGCATCCACATTAATTTAACAGAATAGGTTGTCCAAAATGATAAAATCGATGATGTTTAAAATGCGTCAGTTATTTTTACATAAGGATTGTAGAGAGCCTTTGAATCAATCTTTATTCTGAAGCGACAGACACGTATAAATTATGCTCTTTTTTCAATTGGTAGTTTAAATGTAAAAGTACTGCCTTCTCCTAATTTACTTTCAACCATAATTTCTCCTCCGTGTAGTTCGACAATCCATTTTACCATTGACAATCCTAAACCTGTGTTTCCGATGTTTGAAGATGTGCGTGCTGCGTCAACTCGAAAGAAGCGGTCCCATATTTTAGTAATATGTTGCTCGCTGATGCCTATGCCATTATCGGAGACTTTACCTATTATGTTGGTTTCATCACGGAATAGTTGCATATTCACAGTTCCACTCGCTTTGCTATAAGCAATCGCATTCGTTAGTAAATTCATTAATAAACGCATCATCAATGTTTGATCGGCTTTAATAAATAGGTCTTTCTCTATATTGGTTGTTATTTCAACCGAAGCTTCTTGAACTATTAATGAAAGTTCTTCTACAACGATTTCCGTTAATTCACTCATATTGATACATTCAAATTGGAAAGTATTATGGTTTCCTTGGTCAGCTCGTGCTAATAATAAGAGTTGTGAGATTAGAGCGGACATTTTACGTGATTGTTTTAAAATTACTTCTAACGATTCTTCCATTTCTTTCGGATTATTTCTCTGCGATAAAGCGTATTCGCATTGTGAAATAATAACAGATGTTGGTGTTCTTAATTCATGAGAAGCGTCAGATGTAAATTGTTTTTCACTTTCGAATGATGTCTCCAATCGCACAAACATTTTGTCAAAGGTTTGTGCTAAATGATACATTTCGTCTTTCGGTGAACCTTGTAAATTAATTCTCTTCGAAAGGTCTTTACCATCACCAATTTTACTAGCTGAATCACTCATTTGTTGCACAGGTCGAAACGCCCTTTGCGTAATAAAATATCCTCCGAATGCCGCAATAAGAATAAGTAATGGGAATGAGATGATTGTTACCACGATAAGCGTATTCATCGTTGAAGATAATTGGTTCATAGTCATTATTCCACGAACCCAGACTTGCTCATCGCCGCCTGCATTATGGAGAAAATCATATACTATCCATTCTTTATTGCCGTCTTTAATGGTTTGTATTTCATCGGATTTAAGCGATATCTTTTTATTAAAGCTTGTTGGACTATGTCCTACCAACAGCTCACCTTCTTTACTATAAATGCTTATATTTACTCCATCTTCTAAGGTTTCAAAATCATCGTCAATCTTTAACTGCCCATGCTTATATTCGATATCTTCCATGCTTTCTTTTACTGTGCTCTTTAATTGATCTTTCATATTAAAAAGCAAAACTTTATCTGAAGAAGTTAAAATAAAAGCTAACACGAGTGCCATAATAATTACAATTAGCCCCGTATACCACAGGGTCACTCTCATTTTTATTGATAGTCTTTTCATGATTCTACTCGCAATACGTAACCAGTTCCTCGTACTGTATGAATTAACTTCGTTTCAAACTGGCTATCAATTTTTTTGCGAAGATAGCGGACGTAAACATCAATAATATTCGAGCCACCTTCATAGTCGTAATTCCACACATGTTGCTCAATTTTATCTCGTGTCAGCACAACTTCTTTATTACGAATCATATATTCTAAAATAGCAAATTCTTTACTGGAAAGAGTGATAACTTGGTCTCCTCTTGTTACTTTATGCATATTGCAATCTACCACTAGGTCAGCGATTTCAAACACATTAGATGTATTTCCTGTTTTTCTTCGCATTAACACTCGAATTCTTGCTAACAGTTCATCAAAAGCAAACGGCTTTACTAAATAATCATCTGCACCTAAGTCGAGTCCTGTTACACGATCATCAATTGTATCTTTAGCTGTAAGAAGCAAGACAGGAGTTGCATTATTGTCCGCGCATAATCTTTGTAATACTTGTAAACCATTTATTCCTGGAATCATAATGTCAAGCACAATCAAATCGTAGGTAGCCATGTTTATATAATCCAAGGCATCTTCTCCATTCCCACATGCATCGACACTATAATGTTCTGCATTTAATCGTTTCACCAATATATTTTGTAAGTCTTGTTCATCTTCGACGATAAGAACTCGCATTAACATTCTCCTTTTCTTCTTATTAATATGTATCACTATAATTTCAAAACATTAAAGAAAGATTAGAAACTAGTTAATTATATCATTTTATCCCGCATTAACGGGCAGTACGACTACTCCCTCAAAATTCGGTGAATGCGAGGTAGGTAGGGATTAACTGCCTGTAAAAGCCTTCACTTTATTTTTTTGTACATTAATCTTCCTTTAATGTTTGTTCAGTAATATAAAGGCAAGGATAAGGTGCACCTGTAAAGGGAGGAAAACAGAATGGGAAAATGGATGCTGATTGGAGCAATGTCCTGTTTATTGTTATCAGCTTGTTCTACTCAAGCTGATAACAATACAGAAGTACAACAACTGAAAGTGGAAAATGATAAATTACAAAAAGAAGTTGCTCAACTACAACAAGAACCAAACAAAATAGGGCCTGCTACGAATGATACGAAGCAAACACAAGATTTCAAAAACGAAGTCACATCTATTGTAGAAAAAGCAAATAACACGAAACCAGTTGGAGCAAAAGAAGAAAACTTAAATACGTACTTAGCAGCAAAAAAAGAAATTGACCAATTGGATGACAAGATAGATCTATCTAATAATCAGCTAGAAGCAGATTATCACGCTGGAACGATAACTGTTGAACAATATCAAACGCAAGAAAAAGAACACGATATACTGGAAGATCAATTAGAGCAAGCAGAAAATGCACTTGAAGCAAGATTTGGAATAGAGGATTAATCATTAAGGAGTGGATGAAAATGTTAAAACATAAAAAGAAAATAATTATAAGTGTAATTACGATTTTAGTAAGTGGTATTGCTATTGTTGGTGGATATTATGGTATGGGTTACAATTATGCAAAAAAGAATGAAAACTACACAGAGAAACAAGTTCGTGAAATTTCTTTAGCTCATACAAATGGAGAAATTATTAATGTGAAAAAAGAATTTGAATTAGAAGATGACAACTTAGCACAATCAAAATTTGAATATGAAGTGGAAATCAAGACACCTGATAATCTGTTAAATATTTTAAAAGTTAGTGCTAGAACAGGTACAATAGAACTCAATAATGAAGATTAAATAAATATCGCTTATTTGAAAAAACTCCTAACAAAATTTGTTAGGAGTTTTTTCATGTTTATACTTTACTATTTTAAAATGTGGAAAATCTCCATACTTCTACAATCTATATAAATGACTCAAGCTTCGCATCTTTTGAATGCCCTGAAGTGCTAAACCTAAGTAAAATAATGAACTATCCTATGGAAGAAAGTTGAGGGAGCTAATCGCATATATTTTATTGAAAGGATGTGATTGAATTATGGAACGGCCGAATTGGGGAATTGGAGGATTAGTATTCGTTGGCTGTATGTTTCTTGGTGGAGGAGTGGGATCTATGTTAGGTAATGCCCAAACTGGATGGCTAATAGGAATGGGCATTGGATTTCTTGGGATGGCTTTAACGAGACTAATGAGAAAATAATGTAACTGAGATTCTTCTTCTGGTAAATAAGGAAATATGTAAGTAATTCATGGCATCAGAGCTCTATAAATTATAGTTAGAAGCTTCTCTTTTCTAAATTTCTCCATACATAGATATGATTCTCAAATCGGAGAATGGCACCTTAAGGTGTCTTTTTTATGCTCTTTAAAAATGTCTTAACATATATAGCCGAGTTAATTTAAATAATCAAGAATAATTGAGCTAATAGCTCTCGGTAGATTGCCATCATTTTTTTAATAGATTAGATTCATTACCGTTTCAGACCTATGTATTCATTCATAACTTAACAGTAAAAGGGGGGATGATTAAAGGTATGGCGTTTAATGATGAATTAATTTGTCAACAGTTTGCAAGAATTATCGGCGGGCAAGAAGGATTCGCCGGTGGGAAATGCGTGGCAACAATAAACAGGGATGAAATACGAGCAACAATCTTAGGAAAACGTTTTAGAGTAACAACTTCCTTTTCATTCGAATCACGAGACAATAAAACTGGACGGGCATTATGCCTAGGCCGAGTAGCACTCTTACAAAAAGAAGTCACTGAATTTGTGGCGACAATTATTAAACAAGGAATAATCGTTTCGTCTATACACAATGAGTGGTTATGTGATGATCCAAATTTGATTTACGTTAATATCGAAGACGTTGATGATCCACTAAATTTTGCAAGAAAAGTGAGAAGAGCGTTATGCACGTAATCAATTTCTTTAGTTAAACGAGTGATTATATTAAATTGAAAAGTTCAGCGTGTTGGATGGTTTTATAAAACGAAAGAAGGTGTTTCATATTTGGAATGCCTTTTCTTTATGTTTTCGTTACTAATGTGGGTGGTTAACGGATTATATGCTGTTTATCTTGCAACAGCAAAAACTGGACGAGGTATCTTTAAAAGTTTTTGACTGTCCGTATATACCATATTTTATCAAATGTTATTAGCATATCATAAAACGACAGGGGAGAAATCGCCAGAGAAATACGTCAAATTAGTCATTCCTTCTATAATCTAAGGGGACGTTTTTGTTTTCGAAAAATAATAGGTAAATCATTTGACAATTAAAATAATCTACTTTAATATATATGCCATAGCATATATATGGTGAAACAAATACATTCATTGTGAATGATTGACTGGTATGCTATATCCTTTTATATCTTAATTTATAGAGGTGATATATGAACTTACATGATTTAATAGGCTATCTTGTTCATCGTACTGATGTGAAAATGACCAACTATTTTACGAAGAAATTAAAGCCTTATGGAGTTACGCCAGAGCAGTGGGGGATTATTAGTGTTCTTTGTAGCCAAAGGAGCACTACTCAAAAAGAGTTGGCGGAAGCTATTGATAAAGATCAAACTACTGTTGTTAGAATGATACAGTCAATGGAGAGAAAAGGGATTGTAAAGAAGGCTTTGAATGACCAAGATAGGCGTTCACATAACCTATTTTTAACTGAAAAAGGTGACGAGTTAAAGAAAACAATCTTGCCTGTAGTGAAAGACGCTCACCATTTCGTTACGAGTAATTTGAGCGAGGAAGAAATTAAAGTATTACAATCGTTATTAAACAAATTGTATGATACACACTATTAATATTTGTTCCTTATTGATGCTACGCTATTCATAAGGAACAAACTTTGTTTTAGGTATTACATATGCTATAGCATATAATTTTCGTTTGGACGAATGGGAAGATAACTTTATTTTGTATGATATCTGATTCAGGGTCACTTTTTTGCCTAGTACCAGTCAAATTTTTGTATTATATATGCTATAGCATATAATTTTCGGCCCTTTAATATTGAGAAGGGTAATGTAAATTGAAGCGACTTCCATACGGGTAATCTCAGGAAATAGGGTAAAGGTAGTGACTACTACCTGAACAATACTGAGTTTTTATCAAATAATAAGAAAGGTGTGATTACTATTTTAATTTTCATCAATATTGTAAAAGTAGTGTTGTTTCTGTTCTTTTTAATGACAGGAACGAAAATTATATCCGGGAAAATGGCAGATGAATTCAAACGATTTGGTTTACCTTCGTTTTTTAATTTCTTAACTGGAGCTTTTGAGATTGTAGGAGCGATTGGAATGTTGATAGGAATTTGGATTCCAACAGTAGCTTTATTAGCAGGATTGTTATTAGGCGGTACGATGCTTGCAGCCGCATTGACTCTAATTGTATTAGCGAGAGATCCCTTTAAGAAAGCAATACCTGCACTTGTTTTGTTTGTCCTTAGTTTAGGGATAAGTTTGTATCACATTTTTTAAACATAACTGAAAACTATTAAACTTTCACTTTATGCGTTCAAGTTACTATCGTTTTGTGATTATGTTACAAATAGGGGGATTCTCCAATTAGTGCTTGAATAATAATAGCAATACGAATTTAGACATTACGATCATTCGGATCATAATCAGTAAAAGAATGGCAAGAATTTTATATTAAAAATAGGAGTGAGTGAAAATGGCATATTTATTACAAGTTGATTTTCCGTTTGAAGGTCCTTTTGGTGAAGAAATGGAAAAAGGATTTTGGGATTTAGCAAATAGTATTAACGAAGAAGAAGGATTCCACTGGAAAATATGGACTGAGAATGAAGAAACAAAAGAAGCTGGAGGCATTTATGTATTTGAAGAAAAACAAGATGCTGAAAAATACGCGGAAATGCACAAGAGCAGACTTGAAGCAGCTGGTGTTAAAGATATTAGAGTAAGAATTTTTAACATCAATGAAAAATTAACGGAACTGAATCGTGGGTATATTAAATAATTTCGACAGTTGGAGCAAGCGTAAAAAGGAGGGGGATAATCCCCTCTTTTTTTAATTCTTAAATTGATGGTAAGGGGGCTCACATAAAAAACAATCAATTATAAAAGTGATTTTGAACGTAAGGAATTTGTAAGGAAGAGGTAAGAAAAAAGAGATTTTCCTTGTGTAAGATGAAAATGGAAAGAAGAGTGAGAGGAGAAAAATACTATATATTTCTATAAAAAACAAATCAATTAATAAGACTTGTTTGGAGGAAAAGAGACATTACAGATTCAATGTCGTCCTTTTGCAGTGGGTTAAGAAGAAAGCTGTGTGATTAGTTCCAAACAGCAAATAACCATTTATACAATATGAATAGGGGAGAGGATTATTTTGATGAAAAAGCATCGTCAAATTACATGTACAGGTTTAGCCCTTTTAATAACTGGAGGTTCCCTGTTTTATACAACTCCAACCTCAAGTGTAAAAGCGGAGTCCATTCAAAATGTATCTAGTTCGTTACAAACAAGCAACCAAAGAAATCGAAATTCCGTCAAAGAGGCCATGCAGGATACATTGAAACTTGGATATCCAGGGATACTTGCTAAAACTTCTGAGGGTGGAAAAACATGGAGTTATGCGGCTGGTGTAGCTGATCTGAGTAATAAGAAAGCAATGAAAACAGATTTTCGTTTTCGGATTGGCAGCGTGACAAAGACGTTCACTGCAACAGTTGTGCTTCAATTAGCAGGAGAAAACCGCCTAAATCTAGACGATTCTATTGAAAAATGGTTGCCTGGTGTCATTCAAGGGAATGGATATGATGATAAACAAATTACTATCCGGCAATTATTGAATCACACAAGTGGTATCGCTAATTACACAAGGTCAAAGGATTTTAATATGATGGATACAAAAAATCCTATACTGCTGAAGGATTAGTAAAGATGGGAATATCCATGCCTCCAGATTTTGCTCCAGGAAAGAGCTGGTCGTATTCAAATACAGGATATGTATTACTAGGAATTCTTATTGAAAAAGTAACTGGGAACAGCTATGCGGAAGAGATTGAAAATCGAATTATTGAACCACTTGAATTAGTGAATACATTCTTACCTGGAAATTCAAGCGTCATTCCAGGAACCAAGCATGCCCGTGGATATATCCAATTAGACGGAGCAAGTGAGCCGAAAGATGTTACTTATTATAACCCAAGTATGGGGAGCTCGGCCGGAGATATGATTTCTACAGCTGATGATTTAAACAAATTCTTTTCTTATTTACTTGGGGGCAAATTATTGAAAGAACAGCAACTAAAGCAAATGCTTACAACAGTCCCTACAGGAACAGATGAACTAGGCGATTCCGGGCTTGGAATTTTCAAAATGAAGCTTTCAAACGGTGTATCGATATGGGGGCATGGAGGAACCATTCCTGGCTTTTTAACTTTTGCTGGGGGCACACTTGGAGGCCAGCATACATTGGCCGTCAATTTGAACAGCCTTAAAGCTGATAGTCCTGATCCTTTTAAAAATATTTTACTTGCTGAATTTAGCAAGTAGGTCAAAGAGGAGAACGGATAAATTTTATCATATTTTCATAGTGGAACAAACAAATGATGAAAACGGTCACTTATCTAAGGAGGTAATTCCGTGATGAAAAATAAGCTAACTGGTGTGTTAGCCACTGCATTAGCGGTAACTATGATTCTACCAACAGGAGTGAAAGCATTTTCTGAAAGTGAGACTACAGTTGTAACTGGTGAAGAAGTAGCTAGTCAGGAACTGAAGAAGATTGCAGCAGAGAAGGCGGAGCTACTTACAAAGTCTTATGAAGCGAATAGCGTGCAGTATGCGCTAATTGATAATGGAAAACTTATTTTGTCGGGTCAGGCTGGCAAGAATGATTTGGAAGGGGAAAAGCCGCTAACCAAAGATACTCAATATGGGATTGGTTCAGTCAGTAAAATGTATGCAACAGCGGCTGTAATGAAATTGGTCGATGAAGGAAAAGTCGATTTAGATGCTCCTGTTGTCCGCTATGTTCCTGATTTTAAGATGAAAGACGGTCGATCCAAACGTATTACACCGCGTATGTTATTGAATCACTCCTCTGGATTGCAAGGTTCTACGTTAGGTAATGCATTTTTATTTAACGATAATGATACCTATGCCCATGATACCTTGTTACAGCAATTGTCAAATCAAAACTTGAAGGCGGACCCTGGTGCTTTCTCGGTATACTGTAACGATGGCTTTACGCTGGCCGAAATTTTGGTGGAAAGAGTTAGTGGTATGAGTTTTACTGAATTTCTACATCAAAACTTTACAGGACCTTTAAAGATGAATCATACGAAAACACCGCAGGACAAATGGAGGGATGAAAATCGGGCTGGACTATATTTCCCGGCGTACCAAGGACAACTTCCAATTGAATCGGTGAATGTTATTGGTACGGGAGGCATATCTTCTACGGCAGAAGATATGGTGCGATTCTCACAACTATTTATGGGACAGGGAAAAGGAATCCTCTCTGATAAGGTAGTTAAGGCAATGGAGCAAGAGGAATATAAAAAAGGAATGTGGCCGGGGGCTGGCGAGAATATTTTTAACTATGGTCTTGGCTGGGATAGTGTAAAACTATACCCATTTAGTGAATATGGGATCAAAGCTTTGGCTAAGGGCGGCGATACGGCATTGCAACATGCTATATTAGTCGTGCTTCCGGAACAGAAAATAGCAGCGGCTGTATTGTCATCTGGTGGACGGAGCTCTACAAATCAACTAATGGCAACTGAATTGCTACTCGCCACGCTTAAAGAAAAAGGTACTATTAAGGACATCAAGCCGAACAAATCCTTTGGCAAGCCGGTCAAAGTCAAAATGCCTCAAGGCGTAGCAAAGAAAGCAGGATTTTATGGCAATAGCGAAACTCATTTCAAAATTGAAATTACGAAGAACGGTGAACTATTCTTACCATCTAATCCAGAAGAAAAATATGTATATACTGCTGATGGAAGCTTTATTAATGAGGGGGGGACTTCCAAGCTCAACTTCGTAACCGAGAAGAATGGAAGAACTTATTTGAAGGAGAGCGCATATAAATCTCATCCAGGTTTAGGGCAAAGTGTGATGACCCACTATTTAGCTGAGAAATTAGAAGACAACGTGCTTTCGAAGAAAACCGCTGCTGCATGGGCAAAGAGGGAAGGTGTCAAGTTTTATCGTGTAAACGAGAAATTTAGTTCTATTCAATATCTTGTTCAATCGAAACATCTTAGTACTCAAATTACTCGCAAGGAAGGCCCAGCAGGCTATTGGGATGGCAGAAAAATTACAGGTCCGAACACCGCGGTGCATCAGATCCAAGTACCCGTGATGAATGGTCGTGATACGACGGAAACGCATTTCTATACAGAAGGCGGCAATGAATATATGGAGATGGCTGGATTGTTATACGTAAGTGAATCTAATGTAAAACCAATTGATGTAGGCCAATCATCCAAAGTTACGTTGGATGCAAATGGGCATGCGAAATGGTTTACAATTCCACAAGCGGCAACAGACAAAAGGATGACCGTGACGCTGCCATCAAATGGTTCATTTGCGGTGTATGATGAGAAGGGAGTTTGCGTCAACTTTACCATTGTGAGTGGCAATAACAAGGTGGAACTTCCGAAGAACGGAACAATCGTATTCGCTGGGGCACCGAAATCGGAATTTGCAATCTCGGTGAACTAGCTACAATTTAAGATGATCTTAAACAAAACCAGTACGGCACAGAAAAGATGTATTACTGGTTTTGTTTGTATTTATGCATTCTCAATGAAAAAACTTGAATAATATCACGCTCAAGCACTATAAAAACATCAAAACTAGAAAATTAGTATCTCTAGAAGATGTACAGTTTTTTGGGAGTTGAATAATTTTAACAGCGTAGAGAGATTAAATTTCTACTCTTTTTCTTCTTAATTGGGGTACGACCTCATGCCCATCAAGCTAACCAAGTAATTTACTAGGTACGAAATGATCCTTGTTTCAAAACTAGCAAGTGATAAAAAAGTAGGCATACTAAATAAGCCTATTAAAACGCGATTTTTTCGCTAGGCAGCTTGTCTATGCTTCACCGTCGTTTTATACACAATCCCTAGAATATCAAAGACGGTCATCTTCTTATGTCTATGACATTTACGACCGTTCTTTTTGAGCAGTTGATAAAGGCGATGCAAAATTTTTAAAAGTTCTTCTGTGCCAACAGCTATCGCTTGAAACAGTAACGGGAAGTAATCTTTAATCATATAAATCGCTTTGTATTCACTCAGCTCCTGCTTTTTCTTTTTAAGCAGAAACTGACGCATTTGAAACATCGTAGAAGAACAGAGGAGAATGCCGATGAGTTGTCCATATAAATGGCACTCTAGGCGTTCTCTTTTTATATTTTGACATTCATCTATTTCAAAGAATGACTTCCACGTTTTAAACAAAATTTCAATCTGCCAACGAAGTGAGTATAATGAATGCACGTAGTTCGTCGGTACTTCTTCTAGCGACGTATTCGTGATATATACATTCATGCCCATTAAACGTTTACTTTTATCCTTCATGACAATGCCTTTCTTCTTTTCGCGTATCGCTTGGTTTTTCAGACGTGTTTGTGTTTGATCATCGGTTAAACGATGTATAATGACACGTGCTGGAAGTTTCTGATTTTGGCCAATGTATGCCTCGGGGATTTCCATCGTTTCACCGGGGATTAGACCAGACATCATTTGTGTCATATCAAGCTGGATGTATTCTGTTTGCTTTTTTAACGTACCATTATCGAAGTATTCTGGTTCAGGGTTCTTGATATAAATGCGTGTATTCAACTTCAACCGTGAGATATAGCAAGCCTCTTTATCATGAATGGTTTGTAAGTCTCCTAAATCGAAGTAACCAAGATCACGTAAACACAAATCGCCTGCTTCTACGGTTTCAAGACAGATGGTACCATATGTTTTATCATTATTCTTTCCTGATCCAAGCTGCACGTTAAGGAATTGACCACTAAGTAAATCATATTCCAATTGAATTTTCACGCCTGCTTTATTACTACTCCCACCTGAACCTTGATAGTCAGTGGCGAATTGATCAGGTAGTTGAAACACTGTTGCATCTAGAATACGGATACGATTGAAAGTAGAGATTATATGTGCAGAAAGTGAGTGATTTGAACAGAGTTTTTGTTTGAGAAGAGAAGTAAAGACTTCTCGAAGAAATGTGACAGCTGCTGGATTAAAGCGTTGATTCAGTCCTTCTGGACTCATGAGTGTAGCTGTATTTGCATAAAGCTGACTACATAATCGAGTGAGAGAATCACTTGCTACGTGTTGACTAATCCAAATACATAAAGCGGCCAAATCTCGTGCGCCATACTTACTTTTACGTTTTACAAAACCTGTCTCTTGTGCGAGTTGTTGAAGAATATGTGGAGATAGATATCACTGTAACTCTTCAGCGAACAAATGAAACTCATCCTGAATCGATAGATTCATACAAAAACGCCATCCTTTCTGTATACTTCTACAAAAAGAATAACGTTTTCTGTGAATTATGGATATAAATTTATCTGAGGTTGATAATGATGTATGGTGACCCAATAGCCATCAATGTCAGATTTTTTGAAGTATCTCCAGAACAGTAAAACAATAAGTAATTACGTTTTTTGTGCTTTTAAGGGGGAATTGAATAAATGAGATTATTTTGCAAAAGTATCTGCAACTAAATTTTGTGCTGACTTGCAATAATAAAGCTCATTTTTTTCTTTTTGGGGTGGTTCTGTTTTCTTAAGTTAATGGGCATAGGGGGTACCCCTTGATGGTCAAATGGCGAAATATTTTACTAGAAAATTTTATTTTTATTACTTTTTTAAATTATTTATATTTATATATTTTTAAAATAAATATCGTATATTCCAGATTATTATTATACAATATATCAACTGAACTATATATAAGAATGGAGAGTTTTTAGTTGAAATTATTGAGAAACAGTAAGGTTGGTACAAAACTAAACATACTAATAGGCATATCAAGTATTGCCTGTATAGTATTATCCCTAATAGGATTTTGGGGATTAGAAAGAGGAAAGAGTGCTTCTTCTAATATGTATGAAGATAATTTAAAATCAGTTGATTGGATAGGAACGATAGAATCTAACTTTTATCATGTTAATATGAACTTTATGGAAATAATGGTATCCAAAGATGAAAAAAGAATGAATGATTTGATAAAAGAAATGGATGGAATTCGTAAAGAAAATGATCAGTTATTAAAGCTGTTCAAAACTAAAGTTATTTCTAATAAAGAAAAAGAGCTATTTAGCAAATTTCAGGAAGAGTTTCATGAATTAAGAAAAAAGATGAAAAAGGCACAAGAATTAGGAAAAGCTAATAATGAAGAAGCCTACACTTATTATCTAAAAGAAATCGAACCTAATATGCAAAAAACAATTCAGTCCATTCGTGAACTAATTGTATATAACAGTAATAATGCAGAGCAGTTACAACAAGTTAATAATAACAGTGCTCAAAATACAATGATAATGTTTGTAGTCCTTTCAATTTTAGCAATTATCATAGTAATATTCATCGGATATCTTATTAGGTTAACTATACGACAACCACTATTATTATTGCAAAATGATATGAAGAAAGTAGCTGCAGGTAATTTAACAATACGTACTTCTTATAAAGCAAATAATGAGATAGGAAATATTGTACAGTCTTTTAATAGTATGTTAGATAATCTACAACAATTAATTGCAAGTGTTAAATCGACAACACAAGAAGTTATTTCTTCTACAGATGGTGTTTTACAAGATACAAAGCGAGCATCTAATATTTCGAATGAGGTTGTTCAGACGATTTCTGAAGTAAAAGAAAAAATAGCAGGACAGGTAACTAGCATTCAAGAGAGTTCATCTTCAATGGATGAAATAACAATTGGTGTGCAAACAGTAGCTGAGTCTTCAGCTGTAGTTGCTGAGGTAGCAGTAACTACTACAGAACAAATACACATTGGTAGTGATGTGATAAAGCACTCAATTCTTCAAATGAACAGTGTTCATGATGTCGTGGAGGAAACATCAAAAGTAATAGATAGACTTGTTACACGTACACAACAGATTGATACAGCTTTGGATGCAATTACTAATATTGCCGATCAAACTAACCTTCTTGCCTTAAATGCTGCTATTGAAGCAGCACGTGCTGGAGAGAATGGGAAAGGGTTTGCAGTGGTTGCAGCAGAAGTGAGGGATTTGGCTGAAAAGTCTAAAGAATCCGCGAATGAAATTAACCATTTAGTCAAATCTATTCAACAAGATACTCAAGACACAGTCCATGTCATGCAAAAAGGAGAACAAAAGGCAGCAGAAGGAAAGGAAGCAGCCCACCAAGCAGATCAAACATTCTCATCTATTATGAGAGATATTGACAAAATCACAAGTCAAATTCAAGAAGTCTCTGCAGCAACAGAAGAGATGTCTGCCGGTACAGAAGAAGTAAATGCGTCTCTTTCACTAGTATCTGATACTTCAACACAAATAGAAAGAGAAACAATTCAAACAGTACAATCAATTCAATTACAAGCAGTTTCAATTCAAGAAATTTCAAATCAATCTAACAAGATGAAAGAAAAGGTGAATGCATTAACAGAATTGCTTTCTAAATTTATTATTGAAGAGCAAAAAAACGAGAAATAAAATATATATAAAGAAGTACAGGTCCTTAATTAAGGACCTGTACTTCTTTATTATGACTAACTGTAAGTTGTAAAATAAATTTCTATTTTGTAAACAATTGTGAACAGAATTCTAATTTTTTGTTTTATTCATTTTTTCTGAATAATACATATTGACAAAACAATAGTAGCGATATAGAATTGGTTTTGTTCACCGGTGAACATTATGTGGGGTTTTTGTTTAGTATTATTTTTATTCATTATTTCTAACATCAAGATATTCTATCTCTTTTTTATGTAGTTTGAAAGATTATTGGCTATTTAAAATCAATAAAACGGTTTATATTGATAAAATTATTTAAAGGGATGATTGTATGACGAATGCTATAGCGGTAAGAAATGTACGAAAGTTTAGTTCTCAACCCTTATCTACTAATTGTGCTGAAATATTAAAACGTAGTAAGCATGCAATAATAGGTATTAGTCCGTTTAATAGTAGATTTTCTGATGAATATATTAATAGACTCATTGAATGGGCATTACATACTTTTGATGATGTTAGTGTTTTATTAGCTGGAAAAGAAGCTGCAAATTTACTTGAGGCTCTAGGAACACCAAAAGGTAAAGCGGAAAGAAAAGTTAGGAAAGAAGTATCTCGAAATAGAAGATCAGCTGAAAAGGCACTTAAAGAGCATGGTGGTAATGTAAATGCTATCCATACTTTTTCTGATTTTAATGACAACAATGCATATAGCTGCATGAGGGCAGAAGCAGAACATATTTTTTTAAGCGAAACTGATTTTCGAAATGCTTGCTTAGAAATGTCACATGCAGCCATTTTAGGTAGGGCAAGGGGTACTAATATAGATATTGATCAAATATCAAATGACATGCTAAATATTGCAGTAGAATATGTAATTGCAGAACTCCCATTTTTCATTGGTGGAGCTGAAATTTTAGGAGCTCAAGAAGCTGTACTTATTTATCATAAACCATGGGAGCTTGGTGAACAGATAGTTAGAAATGATTTTTCTATCAGGATGAAACCAAATCAAGGATATTTAATGGTACAAGAAATGGAAGATTTATCTTAGCAAATAGTAAGTATCCAATACAAGGGGGAAGAAATATGTCAAATACTATACAAACGGTAAATATATTAACAGAGGAATTTCAAGAAAATCCATATAAGTATTTTTCATACCTACGTCAGAATGACCCAGTACATTATGAACCTGAGATTGATAGTTATTTTATTAGCAGATATCAAGATGTCCGTAATATATTGAATGATACTGAAACATTTACAACAAAATCATTAGCTGAACGTGCTGAGCCAGTAATGCGTGGACCAGTATTAGCACAAATGCGTGGAAAAGAGCATGTTGCGAAAAGAAAAATTGTTTTAAGAAGTTTTATGGGAGATGCTTTACAAAAATTAATGCCTTTAATTAAAAAGAATGCAGAAGATTTACTATTTCCACACCTTCCAAATGGAAAGATAGATTTAATTAATGATTTTGGCAGAACATTTGCTGTTTATGTAACAATGGATATGATTGGATTAGATAAGAAAGATCATAAGAAGATAGGAGAATGGCATAGCGGTGTAGCTGACTTTATTACCAGTATAAATCAACCACCAGAGGCAAAAAAACATTCTCTTTGGTGCAGTGAACAGTTAGCTAATTATTTAGAACCAATTATTAAAGAGCGAAGATTAAACCCACAGGAAGACTTAATTTCTAAATTATGCAGTGCAAAATATGAAGGAATAGCTATGACTAATACTGATATTCTAGCATTGATTTTAAATATATTATTAGCTGCAACAGAACCTGGTGATAAGACTCTTGCTTTATTAATCTATAATTTAATTAACCAACCGAAACAACTGCAAGATGTATTAAGTGATCGTTCATTAGTACCATTAGCTATTGCAGAAACTTTACGTTACAATCCACCAGTGCAATTGATCCCACGTCAATTGTCAAAAGATACGGACATAAGTGGTATCCAACTATCCAAAGGAACTACGGTATTTTGTATGATTGGTGCAGCGAATCGTGACCCTAATGCATTTGAAAGACCTGATGAATTCAATATTTATCGTCCGGATCTTGATATTAAAAAGGCATTTAGTGGTGCTGCAAGACATCTTGCATTCGGATCAGGTATTCATAATTGCGTAGGAGCAGCGTTTGCTAAATCAGAAATTGAAATAGTTGTAAATGTAGTCTTAGATAATATGAAAAATATTAAATTAGAAGAAGATTTTCAATATGTTGAAAAAGGACTTTATACACGTGGACCTATTTCCATGCCTATTCTTTTTGATAAGTTAGTTTAAAAAAACATGGCTATTTTAATTATTAATATAATTCAATTTTTACTAAGGGGCTAAAACCCCTTAGTTTTTCTATTTTTATGAGAAGGTCAACATATATACCTTCTAAGCTGATATAACAAAAAATTAAATACATTGTTTCCATGCTTCTAAAAATTTTGTTACAACTTGTAACTCGTAATCATTAAATTGTTGGAATAACTCACTGTAACGCTCATGTGCAATTTTGTGTAACTTTTTATGAACAATGGCTAACTGTATTCCCTTATCAGTTAAAGTATAAAAGATTTCCTTCTTATTATCTGTATTTTGATGCGTCAATAAAATTTTATTATCAATAAGAACGCGAATAGCTTTAGAGATGGTTGCTTTAGAAATATTAAGTTCCATAGATAGTAGAGTGTTATTCATTTGTTGTTTACTCTCATGAATAACCGAAACAATATGTAGTTGCGTTAGAGTCCAATTTTTATTTATATTTTCATATTCACTAACTAATTCTTTTATCATCTCTTGAGATGCATATTTTTTCTTTTCTCTTGTTATGACAAAGTCTTCAATAGCTTTTAAGGTTTGTTCATGGACAAAATTTGTCATAATAATTTCCCCTATCTAGAATTATTGTTTACCGGTTAACAATATAAAGTTTACCAGTAAACAATAATTAGGTCAACAATTTTAAAAAAGACTTTTATGCATTGAAACTAACTCTTTAATATAATAGGGCTTTATTAGGGTAAATTATGAAAAACAGATACATTAAAGGTTCTTACATAATTAGTTAAATTCCAATTTAGCAATTGACAATTGCTAAATGAGGATATAAAATCAAAATAGTTTACCGGTAAACAAAAACAAAATAGACAAAGAGGGGTAGAAACATTTAAATGAATAAGGGCATAAAACAGAAAATTTACGATAATTATCTACATTTGTTACATCTCAATGAACAAAAGGCAGATAAGGATATTGAGACTTTTTTTAAGCAAGCAAAACTGGAAGAAATAGAACATGTACCGACAAATATGACAAGTATACACGTAATTGCCTGTATTGGTGAGAATCAACCAATAAATAATATTACAATTGCAAGGAAAATGAATTTATCTAAAGCGAATATCACAAAAATTAACACCAAATTAATAAAAGAAAATTTAATCACTCGTTTTCAGTCAGTTGATAACAAAAAGGAGGTATATTATCAACTTACTCCGGCAGGACAATCACTTTGTGAATTACATCAGAAAATTCATGACCAGAAAGAAAATGAATTTTATCAGTTCGTTGATTCATTTTCTGAAATTGAACAAAACGCAATATTGAAGTTTTTACAAAATATAAACGATAAAATGTTGGGGAAATAAATTTATTATAACTTAAATAAATTAGCTAATTATTAATAATCTTTTAGGAGGGATAGCATGAACCGTGTTAAATCAAGTGCTTCTTTTCTTTTATATTTGTTGTGTATTAGTGCTTTTTTCGCTTCGTTAAATCAAAACATATATTCTCCAATAATTCCTATAATTCGGGATTCATTCCAAGTATCTATAACAATGGTTAACCTTTCCGTTTCCATATTTATTTTTATTACGGCAATTATGCAAATTGTTTTTGGTTCTATAATTGATTTTAAAGGTGCTAGGACTATTCTTATTCCGAGTATTATTTTAACAATTATAGCGAGTATTGGTTGTGCAATTACAAGTAACTTTACAGTATTTTTAATATGTAGAATTTTACAGGCTGTAGGGACAGCTGCAATACCACTTATTGCTGCAACTACAATTGGTACTGTATTTCAAGGAGAACAACGAGGAAGTGCAATGGGTACATATCAAACCATGTTATCCATTGCACCTGCTGTTGCACCTGTGCTAGGAGGTTTTATTGGGGAAAAATATAATTACCCAGGTGTTTTCTGGCTACTTGTGGCAGTCTCTTTAATTCTATTTGTAACTAATTGGATATATTTCCCTAAGGATCGTGTAGGAAGTAAAAAAGAATTGAGTGGGAAAACACTTATATCTCACTATGCTTCTATATTTAAAAGCAAAGTGGGCAGTTCCATATTAATATTAAGTTTCTTTGCATTTTTTCTTTATTTCTCCTTCATTGTTTACTTACCAATTTTATTAACTGATCATTATCAATTAAGTTTACAGGTAGTGGGTTTACTTTACTTACCAATGGCTATTAGTTTAATGATTGGCAGCATGACTTTTAAAACAATTCAATCAAGAATTTCACAAAAAAAGCTTTTTATAACTGGAAATGTAGTCTTAGCTTTGAGCGTTATATTATTTGCTGTGACACACTCGAAAACTTTAATTGGCGTAACAGTTGCTTTAATTCTTCACGGAATATCAATTGGTATCCTTACTCCTTTATTTGCTACTATGATTGCAAATGAATTTGAACATAATAGAGGAAGTGCAATGGGAATGTTTAACTTTATTAGATATATGGGAATGGCTGTAGGACCTATTGTTTCGGGGGTATTATTAGCACATTTCAAGCCTACAATTGTATTTACTCTTTTTGGCGGATTTTGTATCTTTCTCTCTTTTGGTATGCTTATACGGATTAGTAAGAGATCTATTAAAATTGTACCAAAACAAGAAAATCTAAAATAAGAAAATGATTTCATCATAAAGAATGAATAGTATATAAACTATGCAGTTAAATTATTATCCATAATAAAATTAAGGTAAACTAAAAGTTGATTTTATTCATAATAAAAGATGAAATATATTGTTTCTTTTGTAATTTTGAATAAGGTAATTAGAAATTTCAATAAGAGAAATTATATTTAGTTAAGTAATAAAAAAGTGTAGAAGGGTTTTATTTCTACGCTTTTTTATTTTGGGGTATTTCGGAATTCTTAGGTTGATGGGTATGGGGTACGACCTCAATTAAGAAGGTTTCTTCAATTAATAGAAATGTATGTACATACACATTGTATTTTCATTCCATAACTTTTAAAATTTTGTTCACGATAGTTTGATATTGTAAAAAAAGAAAATATGTGGCACGACATCACTTTGTTTTTTATATAGCTTTGTAATTAAACTATAGTATTATATTTTTTCTTCATTATTGAAATTAGTAATAATAAAATGTATTATTGAAAAGCACAATTTATAATTCAAGTAATCAAGCATATGTACCTATAATAATTTGAACATTCAGAAATTATAATATTATCTAAAAACGAGGTGAGATTCATAGAAACAGTACATATTAAGTGGTATGGCATGTATAGTATAAATGACTTTTATAATAGGGAAGAAGCTTCTAAGAAGGGGATATTTGCAATCTCTAGAGTATATGCTAAGAATGTAACATTGCTCTATATAGGACAAACCAAAAGAAGCTTTATACAAAAGATAAGAGAACTTAATAAAGAGTGGACTTTTGATGAGAGCGAATTAAAGATTACATTAGGAATAATAGAATTTCCTAGTGGTGAAATTTACTCTGAAAAGAAGGTAAAAGAGATAAAATCTCTTTTGATTTTACGACATACCCCATTAGAAAACGAAACATCTTTATTATACTATAGAGGGAAATTTAATTTAAAAATTATAAATAAGGGAAGAAGAGGCTTAATTGTTAAAAAGCTTTCTACAGGAGATCTAATGTGGACGTAATTGGAATCACCTTTGAATAAAATTGAAGGTTTCTTAAGTGCAGAAGCTTATCAATTTTTAATGTATTAAACTATTTTGAATAACATATGTCAGATACTTGAAAAAACACAAATTATATTATGATATGAAATCCTGTATGGAAAGTGTAGTTTATTTCTATTGTTTAATAAAAATATTAAGAATTTTAGGGATAATACATAAAGAGTAGAGGAGAAAGTAAAAACGGAGGTTTGAAGAATGGGACAAGTAAGCAGATTTCAAGAAAAACAACAGAATCGTCGTCAAAAGGCAATTTTTAATATTGCATTTACTTTGGTATTAGTGACAGTTGGTATAGTGACATACCAGTTGTTTACCCCTTCTAATACATCAAAGAAAGCAATTGCTCAAGAAAAGAAAGTAACAAAGATAGAAGAGAAGAAAACTGAAGATAAAGAAACAGCAAAGATAGAAGAGAAGAAAACTGAAGATAAAGAAATGGCAAAGATAGAAGAAAAGAAAAGCGAAGATAAAGAAACAGCAAAGATAGAAGAGAAGAAAACTGAAGATAAAGAAATGGCAAAGATAGAAGAAAAGAAAAGCGAAGATAAAGAAGCAGCACAGTTAGAAGGGAAACAAAAAGTAGAAAAATCGGTAAAAACGAGCGGAAATGAAAATAAAGAGGAAGAAAAAACGGTATCTCAAGAAAAGGATCCTCAAACTAATCCTTCATGGAAGCCAATTGGTACAGAGCAAGGAGCAAAACCTGAAATGAAATTTAAAGAAGGAACAGTAGATTGGAGTGAGATGAAAAAAGCAATCTCTTATGCTGTTAATGTTCCAGAGAGCCAATTGATTTTCGATTTTATTGGAAATAATGGTAATAATAAAGCCTACGGTAATGTACGAGATAAACAAAGTAATAAAAAATATAAGGTTAATATTGATTGGGTAGAGAATCAAGGGTGGAAACCAGCATCTGTACAAGTGGTAAAATAAAGAATAGAAATGTAATTATATGTTTAAAAGTTTATACTTGTAAAAACTCATAAAAGAGTTTGTTTCAATCAGGACTCTTTTTGTTATGTTGACAGCATTAATTACTCAGGCCCAATTGTGAGATCCTGATGCAGACAAAGTTTGAAGTTTATTAAAATCTACCTGATTTAGTGCTTCGAAAGGTTCAAAATTGCATTTTTAAAGCACTAAATAATTTATGGTACCTTTTGAAATATTTTTGGTCTCATTTCATTAGAAACAATTTCGTCTATATAACTAAAAAATGTATTATAATATCTATTGAACAGATGAATAGGATAACAATTACCTGCTGTTAGCAAGTTGCAGTATATCTAATGAAAAGATCACTTGTTTCTAAGACAAGTGATCTTTTCATATACATTTCCTTTACTTTACTATTTTTGAAATTGAATAGATATTTCAATCTGTGTAATTACAATAGACTTGATTAAAATTAAAACTGCAACAAGGATAATACCGTCCATATTTGTAGTAAGAAATATATATATAATATCTTAATGCAAGGTTGGCCTATATTCTATGAAGATATTAAAAGATTATAGGAAACACTGAGAAACCGGAATTATTTTTATTACAATATTTATGCATATTTAGGTCTAAATAGCTGGGTATTAGCTAAGAAACTTGAGATATTAGACTCCTATTAAGTTAAAAATGGCCTTAAGTATATTTCCCATAAAGAAAATTATGTAAATAAGCTGTCCATATGGGCAGCTTATTGTATTTTTTGGCTTAGCTTGTTTTTTCCGAAGTGCTGGCGCTTCCTCTACAAGTATTCTTGCATTTAAATTATTTTTAATATATTATATTTATATGGTTATATAGAAATGGATGTATACAAAAAGACTCAAATCTATTAATAAGATTTAAGTCCTTTTCAAAGATAAAAAGATTGTACCGAAATGGAATAAAACTTATACTTTTCTTTTTAATATGTATCTAGTAAAAAGACATTTTTCATCAATAAAATTGTATTTTCAATATAAATGGAAGTTTATTTATTTTCAATGATAGGAAATAGTGGGTCTAGAACATAGAGGAACAAGGAAACATATAGAGAAATCTGAAGAACCTGAAAACTATTGTATGTAGTTTGTTCATCTCAAGTACAATAAAAGAGTCTTACCTCTGTAGGCAAGACTCCACTAGTGTAGCTGTATAATATTTACATATCAACTAAAAAACAGAAACCATATAACACCAAGTAGCAGAATCCTAATATTCCTCCTACAGCTAATACTTGTTTAAACCAACTCTTAAATTTTATATTACTGTAAATATCTTGAACTTTTTCCATATTTCCTCCTATTAAGGCGAACCCTTAAAGACTCTCACTTCGTTATGGTACCATTAAAGAATGGCTAATAGAGGTCAAATATTGCCAAAACGTATAAATATGCAATATTGCATACAGAAATGTATTGTTACAAATGTAAGCGTTTACTATAATAAGTGTATAAAGTTTAATCACATCCCAGTACTAACAAAAGAGGAGGAAATAATATGGAAATCGCAATGGCAGTTTTAAAATTTATAGGTGGAGCAATCCCATTAGTTCAAGAGCTTCTAAAAGCATTTATGTAAATTCACTATTTAGCAATTATTTATAAAAATTATCATTCGTATGAGTAAAGCCCCTTTAACAATATTAGGGGGCTTTTTAAATTTCTACATATTTAAGGTTACGTCACATCAATATCAAGTTAAAAGTAAATTTTAAGAATAAACCTATAGAGGATATTTTATAGTGAATCAAGATCCTTTTACAAAGTTGTAGGCATTAAACTCCTACGGCTTTTATTATACTTTATTGAAGTAAAAAGTCTCTTCAGATTATCTCTCCGTTTCAAAAAACTCAATCCACTCCCCATCAGGACCAGCGAAGAATATGTAACGTGTTCCATCTGGTAATGTTTCGATTTCTTCTCCTAGTAAAAAGGTTACTGCGTGTTTCTTTAGTCTCTCGATTTCATCTTCTAATGAATCTACCTTAAAGCAAATGTGATGTACTTTTCCTTCTGCTGGCAAGGAAGAATTGTAGCCTTCAATTAATTCGAGTATCGTTTCTTTCGATTCTTCCACACCTAAAAAAGCGAGTTTTAAGTCTGGATTCGGGTGCCCCATACGTTGAAGGAGCTGTAAGCCGACTACTTCTTCATAAAATGAGATAGATGCTTCTAAGTTTGCAACCATAAGTCCTACGTGTTCAATTCTTCTAACTGGCATGTAGATTCCTTCTTTCTGAAAATTATATACAATATATTATTGAAAATTAAGAAAATAAGCAAGATAAAAACCTTACAAATTTTAGCGTGTTGTATGGTATAGTGAGAAAGTATGTTTGGGGAGAAGGAAGGAGATTATACGATGAATACACCTACTCAAACTCCTTCATTATCAGAAACGATGAAAGAGTGGCATTATGCATTAGCATATGAAATTAAACATTGGAAAACGATAGGTGGTAGTAAAATTTCTATCATGAACGGTCGTTTTTTATATACAGATTATGAGAATACAGTGTATGTATTTCAGCTTATTTCGGAAGTAAGCTTACCTGAAGGTTCACCAATTCGAATTGAGTTCGATGGTGAGGAAGCGACAGGAGAAGTATTATCTGTACATGGATTAGAAATAGAACTGAAATTAAATGATTATATACAAGGTGAAATAAGAGAAGCGGTTTTATACAGTGAACCGTGGCAACTTTTAGAGCAACTGCAAGAGCGATTGAAAGAAGCACGTAAAGATAAGCTAAAACGTAATCGTATAAAGCGTCTCGTTGATGGGACGAGCAGTCCGAAACATATTGAGAAGATGAAAAATCCGAAAAATGAACTGGCATATCGCGCATTTTACAATCCGACAACGTACGTATGGGGACCACCTGGAACAGGGAAGTCTTACAATTTATCACGTATTATTTCGGCTCATTATCAAAAAGGAAAATCGGTACTTGTGTTAGCTCATAGTAACGCGGCAGTAGACGTATTAATGAGTGAAGTAACGAAGCAAATTGAAAAGAAAAAGAAATGGACGCCTGGCGAAATTGTTCGTTACGGTTATAGTCAGCATGAACATATACGAAATCATGAAACGTTACTTGCATCGAAATTAGTTGAAACGACGAACGGATCATGGGGTGAGGAAAGACTCTACTTAGAAGAGAAACGCCAAGATCTTCGTGAAAAAATCTTATCGTATAAAGCAACATCTGCTGATAAGAAGCGTATACAAGAGATTGAAAGTGAGCTTCGAAAGCAAAAGGCGAAAATTAAAGAAGTAGAAAAAGAATATATTGAAAATGCGAAAGTAATTGGTGCAACTTTATCGAAATGTGCCATTGATTCACTTATTTATGAGCGTACATTCGATTTAGTTGTCGTAGATGAAGTGAGTATGGCGTTCGTTCCGCAAATCGCATTAGCTGCTTCACTTGGGAAACGTATCGTCGTTTGCGGTGACTTTTTACAGTTACCTCCAATTGCGATGGCGAACCATGAACTCGTTCGCAAATGGCTTGGGGAAGATATGTTTTACCATGCTGGGATTGTTGAGTCTGTTAATAAATCAGAAGCACACCCAAACCTATTTATGTTGCAGGAACAAAGACGTATGCATGCGGATATATCGAAGTTTACGAATTCGTTTATTTATAAAAATAGAGTATACGATCATCCGTCTGTTTCAGAGCGTAAAGAACTTGCGCAATTGCAGCCGTTCGCAAATGAAGCGAGTGTTTTATTTGATACGAGCCAAATGGGAGCTTTTTCGTTAAAAGATGCTGCTTCTGGTTCCCGTTTTAACATTATGTCTGGTTTAGTAGCGATGCAAATGATGTTAATCGGATTGTTAGACGGTGTTCAGTCGATTGGTGTTGTGACACCTTACAGGGCGCAGTCACGCTTTTTATCGACGTATATTAGAGAAATGTTGCAGAGAACGAAATATCAAAACATACCAGTTTTAGCGGCGACAGTTCATAAGTTTCAAGGTTCTGAAAGAGATATGATGATCTTTGATACGGTTGACAGTTATCCGCAAGAACGACCTGGCGTGTTATTCTTTGACCATAAAAATCATCGCCTCGTCAATGTAGCAGTGACAAGGGCGAGAGGGAAGTTCATTCAATTATCAGATTGCCATTATATGCGTAAAAATCTTTCTAGAAAACAAGCGTTATCACAATTAACAGCTCATATAGAACGTCACGGAGATGTGTATGATCGCACGACATCAAGACAATTGTGGGAACGGAAAATTTCGAAACGTTTACGCTGGTTTATGGAAATGAATCTTGAAGAGCCGAAAGGGCTATTAAAAGATATTTTAGCCGCAAAACGAAAAATTATTATTTCACTGCCAAGTACGAAACAAGTAGATAAACGAGTATGGCAAGCGTTAATGCGTACAAATGCACAAATAACAGTTTATAGTGATGGACCAGTTCCGCTGAAAAATGTAAAGTTACAAAGACAAAATAAAGCATTCCCATTCTTAGTAATTGATGATGAAATCTTCTGGGCAGGCGCACCGCTTACATCTCAAATGATATTTGAAGGTAGTACGGAATTTCCGTACGTATGTGCAAGACTGCAAGCACCTGAGACAATTGGTGTATTAAAAGGATTTTTAGATATTCGGTAAATTCGGATAGGAATTCCTTGACTTTTACTTGGAATGAACTTAGAATAAAAAATAATTTAATATAATTTTATGAAAATTCTTATCACGAGAGGTGGAGGGACTGGCCCTATGATACCTCGGCAGCGGATTCGTTATGAATACTGTGCCAATTCCAGCAAGGTAACTTGAAAGATAAGAAAGAAGCTCATTTTGACTGTATATACAGAAGCCTCTTTCTATCTTTTAGAAAGAGGCTTTTTTACGTGAAAATAAAAGGAGGAAGAACAATGGGAGCGACAGGAGTAACGTCACAAAGAAAAACAATTGAAGAGAGTATCGAAAGAAATAAGGAAAAGTACATAGAAACAAGTCATGATATTCATGCGAATCCAGAGATTGGTAACCAAGAGTTTTACGCATCTAGGACGTTAAGTTTATTGCTAGGCAGTGCAGGATTTCAGTTGCAGCACAATATAGCTGGACATGAAACGGGGTTTATTGCGCGAAAAAGTTCTGGAAAACAAGGACCGGCAATTGCATTTTTAGCGGAGTACGACGCTTTACCAGGATTAGGCCATGCGTGTGGTCACAATTTAATTGGCACAATTAGCGTTGCAGCAGCAATTGCATTATCAGAAACACTTGAAGAAATTGGCGGGGAAGTTGTCGTGTTTGGTACACCAGCAGAAGAAGGTGGGCCAAATGGTAGCGCGAAATCAAGTTATGTAAAGGCAGGTTTATTTAAAGACATTGATGCGGCGCTTATGATTCATCCGAGCGGAAAAACAGCGACAACGAGTCCTTCACTAGCAGTCGATCCACTTGATTTTCATTTTTACGGAAAAACAGCTCACGCTGCAGCTTCACCAGAAGAAGGGATTAATGCATTAGATGCGGTTATTCAGCTCTATAACGGTATAAACGCACTTCGCCAACAACTTCCGTCAGACGTGAGAATTCATGGCGTCATTACAGAAGGCGGAAAAGCACCTAACATTATTCCTGACTATGCCGCGGCTAGGTTCTTCATCCGTGCAGCAACGCGAAAGAGATGCGCGGAAGTAACAGAAAAAGTAAGAAACATTGCTGAGGGAGCAGCGTTAGCAACAGGTGCAAAAGTAAAAATCCATCAATTCCAAAATGAAATCGATGAATTACTCGTAACAAAAACATATAACGATATCGTAGCGGAAGAACTAGAACTATTAGGTGAAGATGTAAATCGTAAAGAAAGAGTAGGGATTGGTTCAACCGATGCAGGAAACGTCAGCCAAGTTGTGCCGACAATTCATCCGTACATTAAAATTGGTCCAGATGACTTAATTGCGCATACGAATGAATTTAGAGAAGCAGCACGTTCAGAACTAGGAGATAAAGCATTAATTACATCGGCAAAAGCATTAGCGAATACAGCGTATCGATTAATTACAGAAGAAGGGTTGTTAGAGAAGGTGAAGGAGGAGTTTAGGGAGACACAGAGGAATCAAGGGTAAGGGATTAAGGTGCTTTTTTCGAATAGCAATCGAATTAATAAGTAGAGATATAAAAAGAACATTGAAAAATCAATGTTCTTTTTTGTTTGCTAGTCATTGATTTTGTTGGTTTTTCTCAAGAAAGAGAAAATTTTACTGTTAGTGAGGATAATAATACGTATCCCTTTATTAGAATGACAATTTCTCCTCGAACTCACTCTTTAAAACAATTAAAGGAGATGATAATCCGAATTGCATTAACGAGTCTAAAAACGCAGCGAGGGAATCCATCGAATCGCTCATGACCTTCATCATATAATTAAATTCCCCGCTAATTCGATATAAATCAGTTACTTCAGGAGCGGCATTACAATATTGGATGAAATCAGAGCATTGGCTCGTTTTAAACATGATGAATGCTTGAATGCTTTTATTAATTTTGGAAGGCTCAAATTTCGTTCGGTAAGCCGCTATAACTCCTTGATCTTCAAGTTTATTAATACGCTCTTTTACAGCAGGTTGCGTCATGGATATAATTCGTCCTATTTCTGAAACAGAAATTCTCGCATTTTCATACAACAAGTTCATAATCTTATGATCGATTTCATCCAGTTTTACTGTGTTTTGCATTGTGTAGCCTCCTTATTTTATTTTCTAAAGTAAAACGTAAGTTATAACTATAATATCATAAGTAAACGAATTGAATTACTTATAAATCTATATTTAAAATTATCGGTGTTTGCATGAAAATATAAGTGTTGGATTTTTTAAACGGAAATTTAGAAAGGATGGAAAAAATGAAGAATCTTGATGGGAAAGTAGCGTTAGTAACAGGGGCGAGTCGCGGTATTGGTCGTGCGATTGCGATGAGATTGGCAAACGACGGTGCATTAGTTGTGATTCACTACGGACGAAATAAGGCAGCTGCAGATGAAACAATTAGTGAGATTGAATCTAATGGAGGAAAAGCATTCTTAATTGAAGCAGAACTCAATTCAATTGATGGTGTCAAGAAGCTAGTAGAACAATTGAAGAATGAATTACAAGTAAGGGTTGGTACATCAGAGATTGATATTTTAGTAAACAATGCAGGGATAGGTACACAAGGAACGATTGAAAATACGACAGAAGAAGTTTTTGATGAAATTATGTCTGTAAATATTAAGGCACCGTTCTTCTTAATTCAGCAAACATTGCCGTTACTACGAGCAGAGGGGCGTATTATTAACATTTCATCAGCTGAAGTACGACTTGGTTTTACAGGCTCAATTGCATACGGCTTAAGTAAAGGTGCATTAAATACGATGACACTTCCTCTAGCTAAACATCTCGGAGAAAGAGGTATAACAGTGAATACAATTATGCCTGGATATACGAAGACAGATATTAATGCAAAATTGCTAGATGATCCGGAAATACGAAGTTTTGCTACGAATTCATCTGTGTTCGAACGAATAGGGCAAGTTGAAGATATTGCAGATGCAGTAGCATTCCTTGCTTCTGCTGATAGCCGCTGGATAACAGGGCAGATTTTAGATGTTTCTGGAGGGTTTTGTTTATAGGGGCACTGCTCCATACCCATCAAGCTAATCAAGTAAATTACTAGATATGAAACGATCCTTGTTTCATATCTGGTAATTTATAGAAAGATAGGCATGCTAAAGAAGTCTATTAAAACGTGATTTTTTGGCTAGGCAACTTGAATAAAGGGGCATTTCTTTTTCTTAAGTTGATGGGTATGTATGGTGACCTCTATTAGACGATAGTGAATTAACAATTTCGGGGTTCAGTTCAACTTTATTCAAAATAAGATTTTTTTTGCAGTAAAATCAATGTTAGTGGAACTTTTTTAAACAAACTTTTTTCTAAATTAACATAAATACTTGTAATATTTAAATTAGTACTATATAGTTCTAGTTATGACAAAGGTAAAATTAATGAATCAAAAACGTGTGATTGAAGTAGCTGCAACATTATTTTTAGAAAAAGGGTTTGCTTATACAAGTATGGATGAATTAGTACGTGTAAGCAAAGTTTCAAAGTCTAATGTGTATTATCACTTTTCTAATAAGGAAGTATTATTAGAAGCGGTCGTTGATTATTGGATTGAAATGTATCAATCTGCAATTGATGACGTACTTTCTCAGAACCAATTTTTAGTTGAAGATCGTATCCAACTGTTTTTAAAGCAATTATCACAAGGAGTTCAGTCGAGAGAGTATAAGGGGAGCTGTCCATTTATTACTCTTTATATTCAAAGTCCTAAACAGGCCACGCAAATAAAAGAAAAAATAGGTCTTTTTTTTACAGGATTACAAAAGAAAGTTTCTCTATTACTTAAACAAGGGGTAGAGAATGGAGAATTTAGAAATACGATTCATATTGATGAGGTTGCATCACTTTTTATTACAAATCTTGAAGGAGCGTTATTTATTTCAGAAACATTGAAGGATGCAACTGTAATCACGAAAACAGCAGATCATTTTTTAAAATTGCTTCGATAAAAGAAGCATTTTTTTTAAATCAAATTAGTACTGATTAGTACTAAAAGGGGGATTTTATATGAGAACAGTATTTTTAACTGGTGGAACAGGCTTTATTGGACAGCAATTAGTGAAAGAATTAGCCAAAGAGGATGTTAAAATTCTTCTTTTAGTAAGGTCGAAAAGTAAAGCAATACGCCTTTTTCAAGAAAGAGGAAACTTAAAAAAGGAAGTTATGCACTTTATTGAAGGTGATTTGACGAAAATAGATTTAGGTCTAAGTGCTGAAGATAAGGAGAGGGTATTGAAAACGGATGTGATTATTCACGCAGGAGGCCCCATGGATATTCAAGCGACAAGTAAAGAGGCAGCTTCCGTATTTTTACATGGTGCCAAACATATTAGTGACTTAGCTAAAAGTATTCATCAATTGAAGGGCTTGCAACAATTTATTCATGTTGTAGGTTATATGAGTCCCTTTAATGATAAAAATAGCAAGATTGCAATTGATGTGTTTCAAGAAGGAAATAATTATTTGAAAATAAAAAATCCATATGAGAGAACAAAATTTTTAGCAGATCTTTATATCCGTCAGCAGGCATCAGCAGTAGGTTATCCGCTTTCTGTAATTAATCCGCCAACTGTAGTCGGTAGTAGTAAAACAGGGAGTACAGAGCAGATAGCAGGATTAGGTTTGCTTGTGATGAGTATGCGAAGAGGGCTCATGCCAATGATTCCTGGAGGTAAGGGATATAGGTTACCACTTATTTCAAACGATGAGCTTGCGAAGTTTATTGTGCAGGTTTTCAGATTAGAGCAACCGACTATTCAAACATATACACTTGTTGAAGACAAACAGCACGATCAGAACATTGCTGAGTTATTAAGTATTATGTCAGAAAGTATGAATATGAGGGCACCAAAAATCTCTGTCCCAATGCCACTTATGAAAGCAATTATGAATAGTGGAGTAAGTAAAATAACAAAAATTCCTTCTGATGGACTGAATTTTATTACAAAACGAAAATTTTCAAATGTTTCAGCGAAAAAAATTATGGGAGGGGATTGGTTTAAGAAGACGAGTGTAATGAAATTTCTCCCTGCCGTAGTAGCTGATCTGGATTATCGAATGATAGATCAAAATGGCCAGCATAATCATTTATTTAAACGAACATTATGCGATAACACTACCCTTTACCAATTACAAGGAGAGGGTAAACCGTTTATTTTATTACATGGTTTATTGAGTGATGGAGAGGATTTATTTCCTTTAGCACAAGAGCTTCATGAAAAAACTGGTCAACCTGTATGGATCTTGGATCTTCCAGGTTTGGGACGTTCTCCTTTTAAACGAGAGAAAAATCTTCTAGATATCTATTTGAATGTAGTGAAAAAGTTATTGGAGAAAGCTACGAATGGTGCACATCTAATTGGTCATTCATTCGGTGCATTTATTCTTCTGGAAGCATTGGTACAAGAGTACATAGATAAGAAGTATTCAATCACTTTACTTCAGCCACCTGTTGTTAAAAAAAATGCTAAATCGCTAAATGTTCCTCAATTTATGAACAAATGGACATTAAAACTGGCAACTACTAATTTCATAGAGCGATATTTATTAAGTAATGGTTTGTTTGAAAGTATAGAGAGTATCCCTGAACATTATATTGGAAAAATAAGGAGCAGTTTTACTTCTCCTAGAATTTTAAATACTACGGTTCAGCTTAACAGTTTACTACTGAAAAACGATCAAGGTGATTTCAATGAAGTAACAAAGTATAATCTTCACATTATTTGGGGGGATTATGACAGAGGTTATTCTGCTCCATCGCATCTTGGTAAGGTTGATTTTGTTCCATATGGCCATCATTTTCCTCTTAGCCATCCGAGTGAAACGGCAACATTAGTAATGAAAAATAGTAATACTAGCAGATGAGAGTTTGGGATAAATAAAAAGTGTGTAGTAAAATCGTTGTGTTTTTGAAATAAAATCGTACTGTGTGGGGGCCCACCCCATCACTATCAGACTAAGAAACGCAAATACCTCAAAACGAAAAAATGAGCATTTTATTACAAGATAGTACAAAATTTCGTTCTGGGGATGCTATAAAATTTTAGCTTGATGGCGATGTGGTGCTACCCCACATCCATCAACTTAAGGATTTTGTGCTGGTTTAAAATAAAGTTTGGTTAAAAAATCATTCTAAACCCATAATTTCAATGCATATAAAAAGCCATTGTTTTAAACAGTAATTGAACAAAACGATGGCTCTCTTTTATTTTCCAGAACTGTTTTTCATAAAAAAGTCTGATTAATTTAATTTTCCTTATACCACTAACGCACCATTTAGTTTAATAAGAATGAATGGATTTAAACTTTCTTCCAATAAAGTTAGCAGGTACAGGGTTGAGTTCTATTTCTCTTGACCAAACAGAGAGTTGACCAATGTGGTGAATCTCATGAGCAATTATATGATGTAATATTTCCTCAACAGTATATTTATCTTCATCCCAAGCAACACATACAGCTTTCTCTTTTAATTCATCTAAATTTTTTTTGAGAAATTCAGCTATTTCATTCCGGAATCTATCTGAAAGAGATTTAACCCTTTCAAGTGTATCATAATCAGCAAATTCAACTACTATGTCTTCTTTGCCTTGAATACCACGAACCCAACTATATTCAACATCAATAATGTGAAAAAGGGTATATAAAATACTTCCTACTCCTCCAGTTCGCTCTTTTATCAACTCTTCATTTGATAGTTGATTACACCATTCAAACCATTCGTCTCTTACTTGCCAGTTATATTTAAAAAAATTTATCAATGTAAATACTCCCCTATATAATTGTTTATAGCAATAAGAATTAGCTTTTGTCACTAAAACCCCTCTTTTTATTGAAGTAACCTGCCCTGTTAGTTCAATAAAACAAGCTCTAGATAAGTAATCTCGAGCAAAAGCGTTGCACCTTATTAAAACAACACGTCTTTTTTAAACTTCGTGACTTTATTCCAAATCCGTATATAGACTATTTTTGGAGTTAAAAGCACGTTACTATTCTCTTATATTAATGAGAAAGGGTGACGTACTTTTTATGAATATCCACCAAAAACAAGAGTTATCTTTATTTGCCGAAGAGTTATATCGATATATGTCTCCCGCTACACTTAATCAATTAGCTATAGAAGCAGGCGGGATGAAACGAAAACGTAAGTGCCATGGGCACCATTTCTTATCTTTGTGTGTATGGTTAAATCAACAAGTCGCTACTACCTCTCTTACTCAACTTTGTAGTCAGTTAGAAACCTCAACAGGAATTTTATTAAGTCCGGAGGGACTTAATCGACGCTTTAACTCAGCCTCTGTAGCTTTCTTTCGAACTGCATTTACTACACTTCTACAAGCTAAAATTGGAGGTTTATCTAAGATTTCTCATTCTCTTTCAGCTTACTTTGAGCGCATTCGCATCCTTGATTCTACAACCTTCCAAGTTCCAGATCGATTCGCAGCTACTTATCTTGGTGCCGGAGGATGCAGTCATAAAGCTGGTGTGAAAATTCAACTAGAGTATGACTTGTTGAGTGGGGAATTTTCTGATGTGGAAATTGAACCAGGAAAACGAAGTGATCAGGCATATAGTGCGACTCGAACAGGTATGGCACAAAAGAATGAACTATATATTCGTGACTTAGGATATTTTCGTTTACAAGACTTTAAGTCTATTCAAGACAAGCAAGGATATTATTTATCACGTCTTAAGTTACCAACTAAAATATACAGAAAAAAGTTCGAAACAGTTGTATTTAAAACAAAGCCCACTCAATTGAGACCGGTATATATACAAATTCATTTGGAAGACATCATGACACAATTACAACCTGGCCAAGTGTATGAATTACATGATGTTTATGTAGGGAGTAAAGACAAACTACCTACTCGCATTGTGGTTTATAGATGTACCGAGGAGCAAAAACAGAAACGCCTACGTGACCGAGCTATTCGCGAAAAGAAAAAAGGAATTACTTATACAGAGCGTACGAAGCTTTTACAAGGTATTACGGTATATATGACAAACATTCCTACGGAATGGGTACCAAAAGAGAAAATCTATGATTTATATTCACTACGTTGGCAAATTGAACTGTTATTTAAAATATGGAAATCTTGGTTTCAAATTCATCGTTGTAAATCTATTAAACAAGAACGATTAGAATGTCACCTTTATGGGCAACTCATTAGTATTCTATTATGTTCTTCTACCATGTTTAAAATGCGAGAACTCCTGTTACGGAAGAAACAGAAAGAGCTAAGTGAATATAAAGCGATGTACATAATTAAGGATTATTTTTCACTTTTTTACCAAGCATTACACAAAAACACCCAAGAATTATCAAAGGTTCTCCTTCGTCTGTTTAACCTCCTACAGCACAACGGACGAAAATCTCATCGATATGAGAAAAAGACAGTCTTTGATATTTTGGGTGTTGTGTATGATTATACCACTTCTACTCATCATGTAGCATAGTAAAAAATTGAAGCCTGTCAGGGTTTATTTGATATGCCCACTTTTATAAAATCTATAAAAGATAATAAAAAGCTATATGGAAAGACCGCATTTTGTATAAAAATATACCTTAAGTTGATGGGCATGTGGCGGTACCCCATTGCCATCAACCTAAGCTTTTGTGATCCCCCTCATAACGAAATTTTCACCTTTTTACAATTATTTATGAGAATTCAGCTCATTTTTTCGTTTTGGGGAACAATCAATTTCTTAAGTTGATGGGTATGGGGTACCGCCACATCGCTATCAAGCTAAACTTCTGAAATATCCCCAAAACGAAAATTTCATCCTTTCATAGTTGTCCATAGGATCTTAGGGTGATTTTCATTTTTGAGAAGAATACATTTCTCAAATTGATGGCAATTATGGAGGGGTAAAAATAATGTTACGATGTTTATAAAAAATATGCGAAGAAATATGTTAATAGATTTTTTAATAATATTCATATAAAATACTATTTTGACTTAGATTAAACTTTGTTTCAAACAAACATTAAAATTTATTTTAAAGAAAGGGAAATATGGTAGAAAATGAAAGCAAATATTAAAATTATTGAAAAGCTTAAAGAAGAATCTTGTACCTTCTACATTCACAAAGTAACATCTTTTATTCTAGATATGGTATCAACACTAGAGAATAGTTCTGATAACTATTTAATAGTTAATTCAACTCACAAAGGTGAACAAGAAAAAATTTCTTGCTCAACTGTTATTTATTTAGAATATCTTGAAAGGAAGATTTTTGTTTATACAAAAGAAAATATATTTGAGATAAAAAGTCCTTTATATAAATTACAATCTGAACTTCCAGATAATTTCACTAGAATTTCAAAAACTATAATTATCAATATTCATTTTTTAAACAAATTCTCCGCTAAAGCAAACGGAAATTTGGAAGCACTGCTTTCAAACAGAGAAAAAGTAATTGTATCAAGAAAATATGTTTCTTCATTAAAAAAACAGCTAAAAAACCATTCCCGATAACCACTTATGTATTGATTTTTACCACTTATGTTTAAAAGCATTTCTTTATATCTCCTTTGATGTAAATATTAATAAAAACAAAGGAGGATATACAATGTATACTATGATTAAAGAAGTATTTATAAGAACTCCATTATGGGTATGGATATTATTATTCATTTTAATAAAAAGGGGTATTGCTATTTCTCAAGAAAGACCAATTAATTTATCTAAAATGTTCCTTGTTCCCATGATTTTTATGATATGGGGGTTAGATAAAATTATCACTAAATTTTCTTACTTAGGATATTGTTTAATAAGCTATACGATTTTCATTCTTCCAGGTATTATGATTGGATATTTGTTATATGTAAAATATCAAATTTTCTTCAAACAAGAGACGGTTACTTTCAGGAAGAAATGTTACCTTCCATTAATAATTATATTGATTAATTTCTTTGTAAAATATCTCTTAAATGTAACTTTAGGAATGTATGCATCATTTTATGATGATATTTCGTTTAATATAATTTATTCTGCCATAAGTGGACTATCTGTAGGTTTATTTTTTGGCGGAATATTCTACACATTTTATATACAATCAAAATTAAATAACCTTATCTTAAAATCATAAAAAAAGAAGGGAAAGACTGTATTGAAACTAAAAAAACGACTGTATACAGGTTTAGGAACTGGTTCATTTATATACATGATAGTTTTACTATCAAGAAACTATAACATATCTATTACACGAGCTGAGATAATAAGTGTTCTTATAATCTCAGCTTGTGCAGGCATTTTTACATTCATTTTTGATATTGAAAAAATCAGCTATTTGTTCGCCTTGGTAATCCATTTTTTCATGATGATTATAGTTGTCTTTCTTATATCTACATATAACCATTGGATAGAAATATTCCCAACTGCTGATTTTCTTGAAAGTATAGTTTTAATATATGTATTTTCTTGGTTAATATCATTTTTAAATACAAAAAAAGATGCTAAAGAATTAAATATGTTACTAAAAAATAAGAAAAACATTTAAAGTGTCCTTCTTATAAGAAGGATTATGGTAATTAATCAGGTCGCTTGTTTAACAAAAACAACCCTTTTTACGTATGTAAACTTTGGTTAGTTTACGTTGTCTTCCGTTTTCGAACCTCATGTCATCTACGTTTACAATTGGATAGCTACATGAAAATAAAAAATAAGTAAAAAAGTGGAGGATGATTTGTCTAAAAATATAGAATTTTTAACAAAAATTCATAAATATGTTATATAATGATGTTAACAAACTATATTTTAGGCATTACCCCCGATTGTGTAGAATAAATAATTTTTCGATGAGCTAAAGTATTTGGCTAAAAGAACTTGTAGCGGGGCCTTGCTACAAGTTCTTTTATTTTTTCAGTAAAGGAAAATAAGAAAAAAGAAGGGGACACGAGTATGATCGGAAACTTAAAGAAAGCAGCATTGAATTCGTTAGATGGGAAATGGGGGGTAGGTATAGGAGTATCAGCTTTATTCTATTTTGTACCAACCTTAAGTGCATCAGCAATCGCCTTTTTTATGTATTTAATATTTGTACTGTTTATCGGGATAATTGGTCCTGATGCATTATTTATTTATTCAATAGGTGGGCAACCACAAGTAGATCCGGTAGCACTTGCTGCACTTATTCTAAGTTATATTGGTTTATGGGGGGGATGTTTCCTAATTTACAGTGTCATTCAAGGTATCTTTAATTATGGATATTCTGTTTTTACTTTACACTTAGGGAAACAAGAAGAAGTTAAGGTAGACGATGTATTTTCAGGATTTAAAAAGAAGAATTTGTTTAAATCAATGAAGTTAGGTTTAATGCAAGCTATCTTTATTTTTTTATGGAGCCTATTATTTATTGTTCCAGGTATTATTAAATATTTTTCTTATTCCATGTCGTATTACATATTAGTTGAGAATCCTGATTATACAGCAAGTGAAGCATTGAGAGAAAGTAAAAGAATAATGAAAGGACAAAAGCTAAAGTTATTTGTTCTTTGGTTATCATTTATAGGTTGGTTTTTATTAGCAGCATTTATCGGAATGTTTACATTTAATCTATCATTTATTTTTATTTCTCCTTATTACAACACAACTGTCTCACATTTTTACTTAGATTTAGTTAAAAAGCAGGATATTGGAGAAGCGAAGGTAAGTATATAAATAGGAAAAAAGTATGTTTAAGGTGAAAAATATTCGTAGTTGAAAGTGGATATGTGTTTAAGCATATCCACTTTTTAATATTATATTAAAAGTCTTAAGCTACTGGTTATTGTGATTTGGATAAGGATACCGCAAACGTGTTGCAAGTTAGATGGAATAGGTGTAGCACTACATCACTTGTAAGCTACGGTTATAAAATCCTCCTGAACAAAGAATATCCCTTTACAATTACTTATGAGTATTTAGTTCAGCTTTATCAAGCATATACTTACCTACTGTTTGCTTTTTATATATTATAGTAAAGACAGAAATCGGTTATGGCTATAATTCTATATAGGCTTTTTCTCCACCTGGAATCTTGAATGTATTTACATCAAATTCTTTAATTATATATATCTTTATCGCTTCAAAATCCTTACCAAAAGCGAGAGATGGATTTTTTAAGAAATATATTATTTTTTCCTTGTCATAGATTCGGGCTGTAATTATTTCTTTGTCCGAGTGAAACGATAAATTGACTCCTTTGTAAAAATATTCGTAATATCCCTCTTCATCCTGCTCACTCTTATCTTCAAAAGGAACAGATTCAATATAATATATAGTGCTATTTACATTTATTGATTTCATATAGCGTTACTCCCTTTTCAAGAATATCCATAAGAAATTATATAGTCTCTGTGTATTATACCAAAAATAGGGAATCTACTTTTGGAATTGTAAATAATATATAGGATCAAATTAAAATCTTTATATTATTTTTCATATTAGGGGTCGCCATATGTGCCCATCACTTAAGAATTTAAACCCTCAAGATGAAAATTTTGTGTATTTTTTACAGAAAACAACTAATTTTTCATCTTGGGGGTATTTGCTTTTCTTAGCTTGATGGCAATGGGGTCCCGCCACATCGCTATCAAGCTAAGCTTATGCAAAATCAATTTTAGACGAGATTGTTTCTTTTTTCTAAAGGGCAAGTGTAGGTGATTGAAAGATTTGCATACGAAATAAACCCTAACGGGTTTCACTTTTTTGAATTAAGCGGCTTGATTATCAGACAGGGTACAATTGTAAACGACACCTAATATATCAAAGACCGTTTTTTTCTCATATCGATGAGATTTCCGCCCGTTTTGCTGTAGGAGGTTGAACAGGCGAAGTAACACCCTTGATAGCTCTTGGGTGTTTTTTTGTATAGTTTGGAATAGAAGAAGAAAATAGTCTTTAATCATATATATGGCTTTATACTCACTAAGCTCTCGTTTTTTCTTCATGAGGAGCAATTGGCGCATTTGAAACATGATAGAAGAACAGAGTAGAATGGCAATCAATTGACCATATAAATGGCACTCCAATCGTTCTGATTTTATCTTTTTACAATGATGAATTTGAAAGAATGACTTCCACGTTTTAAATAAAATTTCGATTTGCCAACGCAAAGAATACCAGTCATGTACCTGTCCCATCGGGACAATATCTGTAGGGGTGTTTGTCATATATACATTGATACCACTGAGTCGTTTACTACGAGGAGAATACTTCATTCCTTTCTTTTTTTTCTCTTACAGCTTGATCTTGTAATCGTTTTTGTTGTTGTTCTTTTGTTAGTCGATGAACAATCACACGAGTTGGGACTTTATCAGTCATTCCTACATAAGCGTTGGATATTTCACATGTTTGTCCTGGTTGAAGAGAGTTCATTAAAACCTCCATATCTATCTGGATATACTCTGTACTTTTCTTGATTCTGCCATCTTGAAAATAATCAGGGTTAGGGTTCTTTTGATAAATACGTGTATTCGATTTGATACGTGAGATATAATAAGCCTTTTTATCTTGTATATGTTGAAGATCTTTCAAATGAAAATAACCTAAATCTCGGATACATAAATCATTCGCTGACACATTTGGGACACACAGAGAACCGTAGGTTCGATCATGTTGTTTACCTGGACCAGTATGAATATGTAGGAACTGTCCACTTAACAAATCATACTCAAGTTGAATTTTTATCCCAGCTGTATGGCTGCATCCTCCTGCACCTGGATAAACGAATGTAAAGGGATCTGGGAGTTGAAATGCGGTTGAATCTAAAATACGAATACGCTTGAAAACAGAATTGTATGGAGAAGAAATCGGAATAGATGAGGCCAGTTTTTGGGTTAGTAGTTCAGCTAATAGGTGTTGTAAAAATTGGACAGCCGCTTGATTAAATCGTTGATTCAGCCCCTCAGGACTGATGAGCACTTCTGTTGATGCTTCCAAGCAGCTAGATAACTGAGTTAAAGAAGTCGTAGCGACATTTTGGCTCATCCATACACATAAAGCGACTAAATCTTTTTCTTGGTATTTACTGGTTCGTTGTACAAAACCAACACCTCTAGCAAGATCTCGCAAGATATTTGGAGATAAAAAGCTTTGAATCTCTTGAGCAAATAGTTGTAATTCGTTAGACACAGAAACAGACATAAAAAACGCCATCCTTTCCTATGATTCTACAGAAAGAATAGCGTATTTTTTCGTTATTTTATAGTAAAATAGGTCTCATGGTATGAATGTACAATTTAGATATTTGCCCAATGAACCATATGCTTTTAGAACTGAGAAAGACCTTGAAATAAATAAGTTATATATTTTAAGACAGTAATGTTCCAAGCAGTATAGATGGGAACGTCAAGAACTTAAATGATTTAAGATTCACACTATATAAAAGTTGAAGTATACGACTAAGGAAAGAGTGCTTTGCAGTGTGCTGCATATTCAAGAATTAATCTTACGTAGGGAGTGCTTATATGAAAAGCATGAAAAATGTAATATTGCTAGTAGTATGTTTCATATTTTTAAGTGGTTGTAATCAAGTTAATGAAGATGAGGTACAAAAATATATAAAAGAAAAACACGGAATCGATGTTGTTGTAACACATATGAGCCCTTTAAATGAAAATAATATGGGACATGCATACCATACTGTGCAAGTAAAGAATAATAAAAATATTCAATTTCGAGTAGAGGTAGATGGTCTCTTCTATTCATCCATAAAAAGTGATGAATACAAATATGGAAAAAAAACATATGAGGCATATCAGAAATTCCAACCAACTCTAGAAGAAATAAAAAAGTTAGGGTACGTGGAAACTAAAACTGATAACACTCTTCAATATTTGTCAGAGGATAGAAGATCAGATGAAGGAAAACCAACTAATGAATTATTATTAACTTTGCAGATGAGTAACGAGATTGATTTTAGCCAATTTGAATCAGTAGAATTAGATCGTTTATATACTCTATTTCAACTCATCCAGAAAAATAATAAAAAGATAACAGAACTTGAAATTAAGGATTATAATGGAAAATCTTTAGGTGGACCTTTTAAAAATGTGCAAAAAATGATAACAAAAGAAGAGCTGTTATTAACAATGAAAAAAACGATGAACAATACCATAGACATTTATTTGGAAAATTGGATTAAAAATCATACAAAAATAGAAGAGAGATTAATTGCAATTCAAAACAATCGTTTTGAATTACAAGGTATTACTTATGCGAATTTGGAATATATGGATATCCGAGGATATAAGGTGAATTTAATTATTAATACCGGTAGTAATGAATTTGAAAATAATCCCCTTGTAATTAAAGATTTAATCAAGGTAACCACAATCCTTAAAGAAGAACTATATAATAAAAAATTTCAGATATATTTACAAACTAAGAATGGAACAAGATATACACCTTGGTTATCATCAGAAGAAATTAAAAAAGCTATTAACATCGAAGAACTTGTAAAAGAGCGATATCCTAAGAATTAAATTTAAAGTACTGTTGCTGTTTGTTATTTGATGGGAAAGCATGATATTTCGATTTGTTCCGCCAGCTTGCAAATTAGGGTTCAGTTGTAAAGTTTATTAACAGGTAGAAAGTTAGAATAAGTATAGTCGAATCTGATTGAAGAGGAAGTACGACATCATCTTAAATTAGGGGTACAGACACATCGCCATCAAGTTAAAAAACTAATTATCCCCCAAAACGCAAAACACGAGCTTAATTCACATAAACAACTGTAGAGAGATAAAAATTTCGTTATGGGGGTACTTTAAAATCTTAACTTGATGGGCATGGGGTCCCGCCAACAAGATAAGAATTTTGCACGCTAAGCAAAAATACAATAAGCTGTCCATATGGGCAGCTTATATACATAATTCTCGTTATTGGAAGTTATTCTATATTGTTCTTAAATAAACTTAATATTTGTTGAGCATCTGTATCCCTTATTATATAATGTTCGAGATTTTTTTGTTCTTCATTGTCTTGACGAGCAATTACAACTTTTTTATTCTCTAGCCAAATTAAATATGTTTCACTGGAACTATCTTGGTAATTTACATTCATTTGATAATCAATATTTGCTTTGGCCTCATCATCTAGCAAAAGAGGAATAACTCTTTCTCGATCCTTATCTATTCCTGCATGTTCCATAGATTTAATAATTTGATCAAACTCTAGATTTATAGCTGTTTTTTTATTTTTTACCTTAGTTGATATAAGCTCAATTTTCTTTATTTCCTTTCCTTGAAAGAAAATTTGTTTGCGATTTTCCTCTTGTTGTATTGAGGCAGTTTTTACTTTTGGTTGTTCAGTAGTAGATGTACTACCAGTGTTTGTCTCAGTCGAACAAGCGGATAAATATAGGAATAATGATAAGGTCAGAAATGATATATTTTTATTCATAAATTAACTCCTTTTTTTATGGATAATATTCTCTTTCACCATGTAATAAACCTTTTTAAAGGGGAGAAGCTATCTACTCTTCGTATGAATACCTTATACACTTGAAGTTAACATAACGTCTCATTGTCGGTAGCAAGTTTTTCATAGAATCCTTGTTTTTACTAAATTTTTTGTCTCTATGTCTATCTATCACTTATACAAGATTTTATACATCATTGATATAGCGGAGATTCTAGGGATCTTCGCTATTCTTTTTCGCATAAAATCTTGTATAAAAAAGTAGTTAGACTAGTGTGTTTTACTCCAATTCATTTCAAAATATAATTGGAAATTCATCTTTAAATTAAAAAAAGAAGGGGTTACCTATATATATTAATAACTTCGAAATATTGTATAACAGATAATTTTTATTGTGCTAACGAATCAGGATAGTGTGGCGACCGACCAACTAAATAGTTGCTTCTCCTCAATTATTAGAAGGGAAGTTCTATCATTTCGCGAATTTATTAGACATAGATGAGTGCTATAATTTTCTATATTTACATAAAGAGGTGACTATGCATGAATCAAAGACCGTCAGAAGAAGAATACGCCGGGAACTCCGGTGAATATATCCGTTTGGTGCCGGACGGTAACATCATCAACATTCTGCTCGCCCAGGAAAAGCAAATGACTGAGCTCCTGGCATCGTTGACCGAAAGCCAGGCCGCATATCGGTATGCGGAAGGAAAATGGACGCTGAAAGAAGTCGTGGGCCACATTGCAGACGCGGAACGCGTCATGACCTACCGCCTGCTCCGGTTCGCAAGAGGGGACCAGACGCCTCTGACCGGTTTCGATCAGGAATTGTTCCTACCTCCTTTCGGAAGCTGGACAACCGCGCAATTGGCCGAAGACTACCGGGCCGTAAGGCAATCAACGATCACATTGCTGCGCGGGCTACCGGCTGAGGCATGGAATCGTAAGGGCACAGCCAACAACCTAAGCATTACGGCACGCGCCCTCGCGTACGGCATCGCAGGACACGAACTTCATCACATGGGAATCATCCGAAACCGGTACTTGAGTTAATCGTCGGCTGAGGCCTTTTGAATGGAACTAACACCTTTCATACAATCTTAGATACCGTTCTTATTGGGGCCCGCCCCACAACCATCAACTTAAGGATTTAGACTATTTTTGAAATTGAAAGCACGTTACTATTCTCTTATGTTAATGAGAAAGGGTGACGTGCTTTTTATGATTATGCACTAAAAACAAGAGTTATCTTTATTTGCCGAAGAGTTATATCGATTTTTCTCATTTTGGGGTATTTGTTTTTCTTAGATTGATGGTGATGGGGCACTACTCTATAATGATCAAATTAAAATTTAAAATAGTTATAGAGACTCCATTTCTCGGAAATATTGTAACTATTAAGTTGTAAAAAGATATAATGGGAGGAAGTTTTTCTAAATCAAAAAAATTGATTAATAAGTTGCATAATAAACTCACTAGCGTATATACTATAAACATCAAAAAAAGTTGATGAAGGGAAGTGAACTACAGTGGCACAAACTTTTCAGTTATATGAGAAAAAGTTTAAAGCGTTGGCTGATCAAAAACGTTTAGAAATCATGTATGAACTTTGCCAGCGAGGCCAGACTTGTGTATGTGATTTAACAGAGATTTTTGAAATGACGCAATCTAAATTGTCCTATCATTTAAAGATTTTATTAGATGCAGGTTTAATTGTAAAAGAAACAAAAGGTACGTGGAGTTATTATGATTTAAATGATGCGGAAGTGAATAATTTGTTATCAGAAGAATTGTGCTGTATCTTTAGAAAAACAGGCAAAGGTAGTTGTTGTTAAAATTTTGTGTTATTAATCAAAAAAAATTGATTAATAACATATAAAGAGGAGGAATAAGCTATGAGATATGTTCATGTCGGTATAAATGTTACGGATTTAGAGAAGTCTATTGAATTCTACGAAAAGGTATTTGGTGTGTCACCAGTTAAGGTGAAAGTAGATTATGCAAAATTTTTATTAGAGACGCCAGGACTTAATTTCACGCTAAACGTACGAGATGAAGTGAAGGGAAATCAGGTAAATCATTTCGGTTTCCAAGTGGATACAGCTGAAGAAATTACGTTACATAAAGAAAGATTAGAAAAAGAAGGTTTCTTTGCGCATGATGAGATGGATACGACTTGTTGCTATGCGGTTCAAGATAAGTTTTGGGTAACGGATCCTGATGGGAACGAGTGGGAATTCTTTTATACAAAAGCACAGAGTGATGTTCATAAAATAGAAGAGGCACCTTGTTGCACGACTTCTAACGTAGTAGAACAAAATTCTTGTTGTTAATAGGAGATGGAAAATAAAATGAAACGTTTATCTTTTCTAGATCGATATTTAACACTATGGATTTTTCTAGCTATGGCTGTTGGGATTGGTTTAGGGTTTGTATTTCCTAGTGTAGTAGACGGATTGAATACATTACAAGTTGGAACAACGTCTATCCCGCTAGCTGTTGGTTTAATTGTCATGATGTATCCACCGTTAGCGAAAGTTCGTTACGAGGAAATGGGCCGCGTATTTAAAGATGTAAAAGTATTGGTTTTATCTTTAGTACAAAACTGGATTATTGGACCTGTACTTATGTTTGTTTTAGCAATTATTTTTCTTCCTGATAAGCCAGAATACATGGTCGGACTCATTATGATTGGTTTAGCACGTTGTATTGCAATGGTAATTGTTTGGAACGATCTTGCAGATGGGGATAAAGAGTATGCAGCAGGTTTAGTGGCTTTTAACTCAGTATTTCAAATGTTATTCTTCTCCGTTTATGCATACGTGTTTGTAACAGTCATTCCAGAATGGTTAGGGATTGAAGGGGCTATTGTCGATATTACAATGGGAGAAGTAGCGAAATCAGTATTTATCTATTTGGGAATTCCTTTTATAGCAGGCATGTTAACACGTTTTGTACTCGTTAAGTTAAAAGGAAGAGAATGGTATGAAAAGGTGTTTATACCGAAGATTAGTCCACTTACATTACTTGCATTATTATTTACAATCATCATTATGTTCTCTTTAAAAGGGGAGATGATTGTTAGCGTACCATTAGATGTGGTAAGAATAGCGATTCCGTTATTAATCTATTTTATTGTAATGTTTTTTGTATCTTTCTTTATGGGAAGAAAAATTGGTGCAAACTATCCGGTGACGACAACGTTAGCATTTACAGCAGGTAGTAATAACTTTGAGTTAGCAATTGCTGTAGCAGTTGGGGTGTTTGGTATTCATTCAGGCGCAGCATTTGCAGCAGTTATCGGACCATTAGTTGAAGTACCTGTAATGATTGCACTTGTAAACGTTGCTTTTTGGTTTAAACGTAAATATTTTAATGACCAACCAGTCTAAATATAAAATAAAGGTGGAAAATACCATGGAAAACAAAAAGACAATCTATTTCTTATGTACAGGAAATTCATGCCGAAGCCAAATGGCAGAAGCGTGGGGCAAACAATATTTAGGTGATAAATGGAATGTATATTCTGCAGGAATTGAAGCACATGGAGTAAATCCAAATGCAATTAAAGCAATGAACGAAGTAAATATCGACATAACAAATCAAACATCAGATATAATTGATGCAAACATTTTAAATAGTGCTGATTTAGTCGTTACGCTGTGTAGTCATGCGGATTCTGTTTGTCCATCTACTCCGCCGCATGTAAATCGTGTTCATTGGGGATTTGATGATCCAGCAGGAAAAGAGTGGTCCGAATTTCAACGTGTTCGTGATGAAATTGGTGAACGTATAAAGCGATTTTCTGAAACAGGGGAGTAAATAAAGGAAAGAGTCAATCTTCTATCTTATAGGGGATTGACTCTTTTTTATTATGTATTTCATTTACTTATCGCATCGCTTTAAAACCACTCTTAGAAATAATACAAAATATTATGTGAAGATGGTAAAGTTTCATTTTATAATTTTTACTTTATTAAAAGTTGATTTGTTAGAAAGGATAATCATTTATTGATATAATGAATGGATGCGTGGCAGGGAATAGATAGAAAGATACTGCTAGTAATTTATACTTCAAATGTTGGGAGATTGGACAGAGTTATGGGGACAGAAAAAGAAATTAGTTCCGCTAAATTAATATGGAAGATGACGCGCCCGCATACATTAACGGCGACGTTTTCTCCTGTAATTTTAGGGACAGTGGCATCACTTTATGTTGCCAAAATTGATTGGCTTTTATTTATTGCGATGATGCTTGCATGTTTAGCGCTGCAAATAGCAACGAACTTATTTAATGAGTACTATGATTTCAAACGTGGATTAGATACCGCTGAATCCGTTGGCATCGGTGGCGGAATTGTCCGTCATGGATTGAAGCCAAAAAATGTGTTAACAGTTGCGCTTTTATTGTATGTCGTAGCAGCATTTATTGGCATTTATATTTGTATGAATAGCAGCTGGTGGTTAGTTGTCATTGGTTTAATTGGGATGGCAGTTGGCTATTTATATACAGGCGGTCCATTACCAATTGCGTACACTCCGTTTGGAGAATTAGTTTCTGGGTTGTTAATGGGGACATGTTTTGTAATCATTGCTTTCTTTATTCAAACGAATACTGTAACGATTGAAAGTGTATTGATTTCCATTCCAATTGGAATTTTAGTAGGTGCAATCAATATGTCAAATAACATCCGAGATATCGAAGAAGATATTAAAGGTGGAAGAAAGACATTAGTAATCCTCCTTGGGAGAGAAAAAGCTGTGGTAACACTAGCGGTAGCCTTTTTCATTGCGTATTTATGGATTGCCGTAATTGTATTAATGGGTTATATAAGCCCTTGGGCATTAGTTATGTTCCTAGGTTTGAGAAAGCCAATTTCTGCGATTCAAAGTTTCCAAAAAGGGGCAAAGGATCCTGGATATATGCGCATCGCAATGAAATCAACAGCGATGACAAATACGATTTTCGGCTTCTTGTTGTCAGCAGGATTATTAATTAGTTATTTGTTTTAAATAACTTAACCCCAATTTCTCGATTTTAGTATAGAGAAATTGGGGTTTTATTTTGAGTTTTTTACGTTATAAACTATTATCATTTGAAATGTATATACCAATAAATTGCAACTTCATCACTTGTCTTATCCAAACCTTTATAAACAAGAAAATCAAACCCACCAATTACAAATCCACATTTTTCATAAAATTTACATGCTGCGACATTATTATTTTGCGTTTCAAGCATGATACCTGGCATATTTCCTTTTTTTGCCCACTGCTTTGCTTGATCAACTAATCTTTTACCAACTCCGAGTGTACGATATTTTTTATCTACCGTTATATCTTCTATGTAAGCATAGTGGTTCCAATTCTTTTTCAATACCATTAATCCAATGATTTGGTTATGTAACAGTGCTATGTAAATGACTTGATTAGGTTTATTTATATATTCATTGTAAGCCAGTTCTTCATTATCATCTTGATTTTGTAAATAACTTTTTTCATAACTTGGAACGTCTTCTACTGTATATTCTATACGTTTATTTCCTTTGGAAAGAGAAAGAATTAACCGAGCATTCACTATAAAACTGTCATCAATCTCCGGGAGATTATCTAAATCATTTGTTTCTAACTCTCTAATTACAAGGTTCATCGGGGCACCTCCACATAATAATATTTCTTCTAGTTCTTCATTTGGTTCAAATGAATTCCAATTACAAAATTATAATAGAATTTCAATAGTACGGCTATCTTTGTATTTTATCTTTATACCAGTATGTTGTTATCTTGATATAAAAATATTGTTTAGAAAGAGTAGTATCTTTTATTTTGGATGTATATCCAGTTTTCAAATTTAACTGTAGTAGAGAAACAAATATTTTTTTAAAGAGTGGATGCCATACGTTATTCTTTAACTAAATTCGACATTATCTGCATTTTATCTTCACCTTCCTCTATTAATCTATTTATTGTAAACATCAGCTGGAGTTAATGCTCAGCTGTATAAATAATGAATATAAAAATTAATAGGGAAAGGATCGAAAAATAATGAAAGAATCACAAAGTAAGAAAAAAACAAGTCGACTAACTAAGGTAATAATATCTCTAGGAGTTGTTTTAGCAACGACCTTTTTCACCTTCTTTTTAATTGGAAAATGGAACTCTATCCCAGCGAAGGGAATAGCTAACGAAAGTAGTAATCAAGTTAACACGCAACAACAAGAAAAGAAAAAAGAAACACCACCGGCAAAACAGAAAAGACCTGATGGAAAACCGGTAGGAAAGGTTGTTTATTTAACATTCGATGACGGTCCTAGCGAATTAACTGGGAAGTTTTTAGATGTACTAAAAGAGCAAAATGTTGCGTCGACATTTTTTATGCAAGGTAGCAATTTACAAAATACAGGTTTTCAGGAAAACGTAAAACGAGCGGTAAAAGAAGGACATTATATTGGTGCTCATAGTATGACACATAATAGTGATAAGCTATACAAAAAGGGACAATTTGTAACGGAGATGAAAGAAACGTTAGCTCTTATTCATAATATTACGGGTACAACTCCTAAACTAGTCCGTCCCCCATATGGATCTGCACCAGGATTAAAGGGCGAGGACATTCGTAACAAAATCGTAGAAGCAGGAATAAAAGTTTGGGATTGGACGATAGATTCAAATGATTGGAAATTAAAAGATAATCCCATTCAGATTATCGAAAATGTAAAGAAACAGACAACAGAAGAAGTTGAAGTTGTATTAATGCATGAAAAGGCGCAAACATTACAAGCTCTTCCTGAAATTATTAAATTTTATAAAGAGCAAGGGTATGAATTTGGGGTATATAATGACGAGGATCATTTTCGTCTAAACTTCCAAAAAGATCAACGTCTATAGTATAAACATAGTTATTTTAAAAAGGTGTTTTTATTACTAAATCAATAATTAAGCCAAAAGACGATTTCCTATACAATAAAGAAATCGTCTTTTTTTATAAAGTTGACTTTTGGATCAAAAAGGTTTATTCTACTTGTGCAAGTGAATACTTACATTCGGGTTTGGATAAAGATTATGTGAAAGTTGGATGAAACGTGAATGAAATGACAAATACATCAGAACGTATTATTGAGGCTTTTTTAGAATTATTCCGCACTCATGGCTATAAGGGAACGACGACACGCTCGATTTCGGAACTAGCGGGCGTAAACGAAGTAACGATCTTTCGGAATTTTGGAAGCAAAAAGAATATTATGGAAAAAGCTGTCGAATCTTTATCGCGTGATATGGAATTGAATAAATTAATGCCTGGAGAGATGACTTGGAATCTTGAAGATGACTTGCTATCTATTGCAGAAGGATATCTTGCATATATAGAAAAGTTAAAGGATTTAATTTTGATTAGTTTTCAGGAAGCTGAAATGTTTCCAGAGCTCAAAGAAAAAATTGCATTAATTCCTAAACAATTAAAAGATAATTTGGTTTCATATTTCATTGAGATGAGAGAAAAGGGAAAGCTTATTGAAACTGATATGGAAGCTCAGGCGATGAACTTTATTTGGATGAATTTCGGTTACTTTCTTTCTAACTCACGCTTTGGTGACAATTTATTTTCCAATTCAAAAGAGATTTTTTTAAAACATAGTGTCCAACTATTTTCTAGGGGGCTAACTCCCTAGGTCTTTTTTTGTACCTAATGCAAGTAAGTACTTGCTATAATAAAACAACAAGGAGTACGACAATGAAAACTTTAAAAAATTTCTTTAAATTCCCTCCAACATTCATTGGAATTGCAACAGCATTTGCCTTTCTGTTAATTTTCTTTTGTGTGTGGATGACTGCATACGATGGTGTTACGGATCGGGTAAACCAATTAAAAGTCGGATTAGTTAATGAAGATAATCAAATGGGAACCGATATTGAAAAAAGCTTGAAGGAAAATCTACCCTTTAAAGTTAAAAGCTATAGCTCGGTAACGCACGCCCAAAAAGATATGGATAACAGGAACTTAGATATGGTTATTCAAATTCCTGCAAATTTCTCAAGCCTATTGAAAGAAAATAATACTACAGAGATTAACTATTTCATCAATCAAGCAAACTCATCTTTGGCAAAACAGATTATGGAAGGCGCGGCAAAGGATATTACGCAAACAGTTAATAAAAATGTATATGCGTATAAACAAAAGCTTATTTCATCTAACCTATCTAACGAACTAAGTACAGTGATGCCGTCAGAAGAATTGGTCCAAAAGTTATCAGAAAACATTACGAAAGCTATGAGTTCATTAAACATTGATTCTGTGCAATCATCTGTCGAAAAAACAAACAATACAGATGGCTTTGCAGCAACCATGATTCCATTTTTAATTGTTCTTGCTTCATGGGTTGGAGCGATGCTTATGAGTTTAAATCTTAATATTGTTGCAACAATATTAAAAAACACGCACGGAAAATGGTCTATATTTTTATCAAGACAAGTTATTAACATTGTCGTATCTGTTATTTTAGCTATTATCACGTTATTATTAATGACCTTATTTAATGTTAAATTGAATACAAGCTTGTTTGAAACATGGATATTCCAAACTCTTGTCTTTTTCTCTTTTTTAAGCGTAACGCAAATGTTTATCGTTCTATTTGGTCCTGCTGGTATGATGTTTAATATCATATCGCTGTCAGTACAATTAGTTACTTGTGGAGTAATTGTTCCAAAAGTGTTGCTATCCAATTTTTACCAAATTGTCGATTCTCTTTTCCCTGGAACTTATGTAGCTGACGGATATCAAACAATAATTTTTGGTGGGGGAAATCTATCACACGATATGAATATTCTTCTTTGCACTTCAATTATTACCATTCTTATAGCGGTGGGGAGAATTATGCTGCAAAGAGATAGTAAAAGTGAATTGATCAAACAAACTGCCAACAGATAAAAAGCTTATATTACATGTGAAGTGCACCCTGATTGCTAAACAAAGTCTAACAATCGAGGGGCACTTTTTTTAGTCAAATTCTCTTAGCGTACGAAATTCGCGTTTTTCTCCGTAGCGAAATAGGGCTCATATGCTCTAACCTCATTCTATTAGTAAATAGCCTGCAATCATTGTCCTCTGTACATGAAATAAATTTGGTTTGTAATATAATCTGAACTAAAATGAAGTCCGTTTTTTATCCACCACATAATGATTCCTACCAATGAAGCGGTTTTAATCTCAATGGCAACATAATCTTTGGGTAGCTCTGTCTCACTATTATTTCTGCGCGTTTCTACTAATTTCTTTATTAATAGAAATAATTGTTCCTCAAAATGATTCATATTAAATAAAACAGATAAATAATTTCGATGAATATATAAATAATCAAGCAATTGTGTTAGCTGTTGTTTTTCTGATAAATTGCTTACGTGTATTAAAGCGGTAATTTTATTAGAAAGTTCGTTTAAAATTTCATCAGTGAGTTGCATGAGTAAATCCTGAATATCTTGATAGTGTAAGTAAAATGTTGTCCGATTTAATCCAGCTTCGTTTGCAATTTTCTGGACTGTTAAATTTGAAATAGTGGATTCCTCTTGTAAAAGGGAATAGACGGCATTTTTAAACATTTCTCTTGAACGAAGTGTACGAGGATCCTCTTTTTTAGATGTAGACATTTTGAAACTCCTTTATAGATTTTTCTTTGACTTTCTCGACATAGCATATTTTCAATGTCGATTAATGAACATTTTTAACAAAATTGTTCATGGTCAGGAATATGTATCTTTGTTACTATGAATTTTATCGACACTGTGTCGATAATGCAACTATAGAAAAAGGGAGTTTACAAATGGAGAAGGGAATAACAGAAAAAAATAAGAAAATTTTATTACTTGTACTAATTGCTGGATGTTTTTTATCAACATTAAACCAGACGTTACTTAATGTGGCAATGAGTAACTTAATGGAAGTATTTGATGTTACAGCTACAACTGTACAATGGTTAGCAACAGGTTTTATGCTCGTAAACGGTGTTTTAGTGCCAATTACGGCATTTTTAATGAAACGTTTTACAACGAGGCAATTATTTATTAGCTCAATGATTTTTTTATTAATCGGAACATTACTATGTGCCGGTGCCATCAATTTTGGCATGTTATTAACAGGAAGAATGATTCAAGCAATTGGGGCAGGAATTATTATGCCGCTCATGATGACAGTTATTTTATATTTATATCCTAGTGAAAAGCGCGGGAGTGTTATGGGAACTATCGGCTTTGCTATGATTTTTGCGCCAGCCATTGCTCCAACGTTATCTGGTTTTATCATTGAATATGTATCATGGAGATGGTTATTTATTGGATTAGCTCCATTTGTATTCATCGTCATTATTCTTGCGCTAAAATATTTAATGAACGTTGCAGATACGACAAAAGCAAGATTGGATATTGTAAGTGTCATTTTATCAACGATTGGCTTTGGTTGTGTTTTATTTGGATTCAGTAGTGCAGGAAGTAAGGGATGGGATCACCCGATTGTTATTACGACAATTATTACCGGGGTACTTGTTACAACGCTATTTTGCTTACGTCAAATAAAGTCTAACGATCCATTATTAAATTTATCCGTATTTAAGTATAAAATTTTTACTCTTACATCAGTGATCAATGTACTTATCACGATGATTATGTATGCTGATTTAATTCTTTTACCGATTTACTTACAAAACGGAAGAGGCTTTACCGCATTTGAATCAGGTTTACTTCTATTACCTGGAGCGGTCATTAATGCATTCTTATCACCAATTACAGGTAAAATGTATGATAAATACGGAGCAAAACCACTCTTTATTACAGGGTTAGTATTTATCATTATTTCGATGTGGGGGGTAATTGATTTAACTGAATCCACAACGTATATGTATGTAATGGTGCGTACTATTCTTTTACGGATTGGGTTAAGTTTCATTTCAATGCCTTTAAATACAGCAGGACTAAATGCTTTACCTAGAGAATTAGGTTCACATGGTTCAGCCGTAAATAATACGGTTCGTCAATTAGCCGGTGCTATTGGAACAGCTGTTGTTATTACTATATATACAACTCAAGCAACTTCACACGCTTCAGAGTTATCTTTAGAAAATGGAAACATTACAGCTATTCAACTAGCTAAATTATCCTCTATTTTCGGCTCAAGTGATGCGTATCTATTCATGTTATTTTTATCTTTCGTAGCATTAATCTTTGCATGTTTCATGCCTAAAAAAGTGGCAACTCAAAAACTTGAAAGTAAGGCAAGTAATTAGAATCGTTTATAGAGTAGTTTAGAAAGTATATGATGGAAGAAAAGCAAGGGATCTAATAATTAAGGTCATTTGCTTTTCTTTTTGTTTATGAACTTAACTGTATTTTGTAAAGATATTAAAGGAGACATGAAAAAATCCACCTACAACAATTAAAAGATTGATTGACCGAAACAATATAAAAAGGACTCGTAAATTTATCCCACTTTAATGGGCAGTAAGACCCCTACCTCAAAATTCAGCGAAAGCAAAGAAGTTAGGTAGGGGAGGATCAACTGCCCATAAAAGTCCGATTGGTGAGGGCTGATAATCAGTGGGGGATGAAGAAAACCTCCACTGATTAAAGTTTCACTTTATAAGAGTTCTTTTTTGCAATCCCAATAAATTCTTCTCAATAATTGAAAATAAAATCAATCCGGATTATTATATTGTTATTGTAAATTTATTTTATTGAAGGAGGATACATAGATGAAAAGCTCAAAAGGCTCTATTGAATCAGAGATAAGCAAAGCAATTACTCACTGGGAAAAGGACTATCTAGGACGCGGGTCTATATCCGTTAAGACAGATATATTACGGGATATGATTATCGTAAATTTACAAGGTATTTTAACGCCGGCTGAATATACTGTTTGCGAAACAAAAGACGGTATGTTAACGATAAAGAAAAATCGTTCGGAGCTAGTTGAATCTGGAATTGAAGATTTGAAAGAGATTATACTAGAATTAACTGGAGAGAAAGTGAAAAGCTTTCATACGGATATAAGCTCCCGTACAGGCGAACGAGTAATGATTTTTAAATTGCTTCATAATCTTGAGGAGAAATTTTAAAAATACCTTAAGGTTAGTGGAAGGATTAAGAAACCTACAAGTTTTGCACTTTATTAACAGGCTAATAATTAAAAACTTGAAGTTATTTAGGTATAATAAATCTTAATTCTAATAACTCTTAAAAAACCGATAAATAAATTGACAAACTGCTTAATATAGTTTATCTTATAATTGTTTTAAAAAATTAATAGATGCTTATTTTAACTGTTTGCTATAATTAAGGCTTTAGCATTTTTTTAATATGTAATATTGACTAAATGAAAAAGTTTCTTAATTGAAAGATAGCGCATAACATAAATTGATATATTGATTGCATAATCTAGGAGATCAGAGATATACTGTTATTTTTAATAGGAGTAATACATACATTACTATCCTCTATAAAATGGGAGCTCTTCAAAAAACTTTATTGAAGTTAGTTGAAGTGAAACCGACAATCTCCATAATTCAATGATGATATAAAATCATTGAATTATGGAAGTTGTCGGTTTTTTTTATGGGAAAAAACGATGCACTAAAAAGAGTGAATGAAAATTGAAATTTAAAAAACTATCGTAATTAAAAGGAATTTTTATAGGCTATTTTCGCTTAGAAGGGAGTATTTAACATGTTAATTTCGCTGAGTTCATCAACACTGTTAACATTATTTTTTATGGCGCTTAGTGCTTCTTGGCTAAGTGGATTATTGTTTTTAAATGCAAGGATGCCTTTACGTTTTGTTCATATCCATATTGGTATCGCTGCCTTGCCTTCATTGATTTCTTTACTCGCACTTGTTAATAACAATGGAGATAGAGTTGTGGGGCCTTGGCATCTAGATACTTTAGCTTGGTTAATGGCTTTCTTTGTTCTTACAATTGGTTTAATCATTCAGCGTTTTTCTGTACGTTACTTAATGGGAGACCGCTCATATCGAAAATATTTTGCACTTTTTACATTTACTACAGGTGTATCTTCGGTTGCATGGTTAAGTGACGATCTTCGTTTCATGATCATTTGTTGGGGAGCAACGCTTATAGGATTGGTTCTACTCATAGGGCTAAATAAAGGGTGGAAAGTAGTTAGTGAAGCAACTAAAATCTCTGGCTATTTATTTACAATAAGTTGGATTGCGTTGCTATCAGCTATCATTTGGCTTTTTCAAGTAACTGGACAGTGGCAATTAACATCAGTTTTAACGAATGAAAATGTAGCGCTACATGGAACATTGGAGAGAACAGGAATTAACTTATTAATTATATTAGCGGTGATGATTCCAGCAGCACAATGGCCTTTTCAAAGATGGTTAATTGAGTCTGCTGTTGCTCCAACTCCTGTTTCAGCTATTATGCATGCAGGTTTAGTAAATGCTGGTGGTATCATGTTAACTAGATTTTCACCTCTTTTTCATGATGATATTGCACAAATCATTTTACTTATTTTCTCTAGTATTTCTGTCTTAATCGGAACAGGAATTAGTTTAGTCCAAGTTGATTATAAACGTCAGCTAGTAGGTTCAACTATTGCACAAATGGGATTTATGCTTATTCAATGTGCATTAGGTGCTTATTTAGCGGCTATTATTCATTTAATTTTACATGGTTTGTTTAAAGCTACACTGTTTTTACAAGCTGGTTCTTCAGTGCAACGTTTTGAGGTAGTGAATCAGTCTAATGAAAAGATGGCCAATCTATGGATTATAGTCGGGCGTGTTTTAGGATTATTTATAGCAATTACTTTCTGGTTTATGACTTCTGGAGATGGGTATCAACTAGTTAGTGCGTTAATCTTAGGCTGGTCACTATACTTTTCATGGAAACAGCTTGTTGTTTTTGGAGAGGGAAGAATGGGACGAATTGCTGGCGTAATTGTTTTGAGTGGATGTTCTCTCATTTACTTTACTGTTCATAATTCTCTTTATAAATGGTTGCATACTGATATTTATCAAAGTGTTCAACCTTCAGCTCCAGCCGTTATCTTTGTTATATGTATTTTACTATTTAGTAGTGTTATTAGTACTTTCGTTACTCGTCATCAATCTTCTACTTTATTCGCTGTACTTTATCTTTGGTTAGTTCGAGTAGGTGAGGCGAGACGAAAGTCAGTAGAAAGTCACCCAAGCTATCTGAAACATTATGTATCAAAGGGAGGTAATTCGTGATGAGCATACCATCAATATTAAAGGAAGACACAAACATTGATATGCAAGAACATAATATAAATGATTTAGTTGCATCTGCTAGCCAAGTTATTGCACCACTTTGGCCTATCTCTACGTTTGCAGCTCACCACCCTTGGATGGGACTTGAAAAGCAATCATTTGAACAAGTCGCGAATTGGTTAAAAGAAGCTCGTAATGTGGATGTTTATCCTAGTGCCTCCATGATTCATTCGGCAAAAGCGAAAGGTGAGATTGAGGAATCATTTTTACAAAGTAGTTTGTCTCGTTGGCTGGATTCACAATCTTTTCATATCCCGCGAGAGAAAGCAGAGCGATTTTGCCAAGCGGCTTTAAAGTTAGAAAAATTACCTTCTAGTCTATTATCATCGCCAGAAGTAAATAAATTGGTAGAAGAAATGAGTTATATAAATACAGCAAGTATGAAAGCCTCTGTTATGCAGCCAATAAGTTCGCTTATAGAGAATCAAAATAGTGAAAACCTATCTGATATTCTTAATTATCATATCATTAAATGGTGTAAATTATATCTTGATGACTCCGGATCAAGTTGGACGATGCCAAATCGAGAGAAAGGTTTTTATCGTGCATGGCACCACCTTATTAAATTTGATCCAGCGCTCAGTAAAAATGAGCGTAAAGTTTTAAAAGATTGGCCACAAGATGCCGAAGTAGCTTTAGCGAGAGCGTTATTTGAACTAGGAATTTCTGAATCTAACATACAAGCTTATCTTGAAGGGCACTTACTTTCTTTACCTGGGTGGGCAGGAATGATACGATGGCGCTCACAACAATCAATTCAGGAACAGCAACTTCTCATAGAATATTTAGCAGTTCGAATTTCTATGGAGCTGGCTATTGCAAAACCTTATTTACCTTTAAAAAATCAAAAGGTTGAGAAAAAAGTTCCGATCGTCCCACTTATAGCTTCTTGGATCTATTGGGGGAATATTTCAACACGGGAATGGTTACAAATGCCTGCTGCTGAACAAAGTGAATTATTAGCATTCGCTTATCGTTTTGATGAAAATATTCGCAGGAAACTTTGGCTGGAAGCTTGGGAACAAACGCATGCAGAGCAATTAAGAGAGAAGATTGCTTCTAAACAACGTGTAACCAATGATAAAAAGCGTGTATTAGCTCAATTAGCATTTTGTATTGATGTACGTTCAGAACCGTTTCGTCGCCAACTTGAAAAATTAGGTCCGTTTGAAACATTTGGAATAGCTGGTTTCTTTGGATTACCAATTGCAACTAGTGCACTAGGTAGTAATAACAACCATCCTTCTTTGCCAGTTATACTTAAACCGAAACATCAAATAAAAGAGCTCACAAATGAAAATGAACTTAAATCTTATGAGCAGCGTAAGAGGGTAGGCAGTTCGGTACGTTATACATTTAAAACGATGAAACAGAACGTAATGACAAGTATGGCGCTACCTGAGTTAAGTGGTCCTTTACTTGGTCTACAGATGGTGACAAGAAGCTTTGTCCCAAGAGGAGTTGGTGGTTTCATTCGTAAACTTCGTAAAACTATGTTACAAAAACCTGATACAACATTCTCGCTTAATCATGTTCATGACACAAAGGGTGAGATACCTATCGGTTTTACGAAAGAAGAAAAAGTGAACTATGTGCGTCAAGCTTTAAAAATGGTGGGACTGACAGAAAAATTTGCTCCTTTAATTGTAATGTGCGGACATAGTAGTCAAAGTACGAACAACCCTTATGCTGCAGCACTTGAGTGTGGTGCTTGTGGCGGAGCAGCAGGGGGATTCAATGCAAGAGTTTTCGCTACTTTATGTAATCTTCCAGAAGTGAGAGAGGCGTTGTTTGCTGAAGGTATTAAAATTCCTGAGGATACCATTTTTGCAGCAGCTGAACATAAAACAACAGTGGATGAATTGGAATGGATTTACGTCCCAGAACTTTCGGAAACTGCGCAAGAAGCATTTGATTGTATCAAGTTGATTATGCCAAATGTGAGCCAACATGCAAATAGAGAGCGTTTAACGCAATTACCAAATTTAAAAATGAAAATAAAAAATGCGAGTAAAGAGGCACATCGATTTGCAGAAGATTGGAGTGAAATACGTCCAGAATGGGGATTAGCTCGTAATGCATCTTTTATTATCGGGCAACGGGAATTAACTCAGGATTGTGACTTAGAAGGTAGGGCTTTCCTCCATAATTATGATTGGAAACAGGATGAAAGTGGCGATATATTAGCTAACATTATTGCAGGACCAGGAACAGTAGCTCAGTGGATAAATCTACAATATTACGCTTCAACTGTAGCTCCTCATTATTATGGTAGTGGAAATAAAACAACCCAAACCGTAACGGCGGGTCTTGGTGTTATGCAGGGAAATGCAAGTGATTTGTTGCCAGGCTTACCTTGGCAATCCGTTATGCAGTCAGATAGTGAGACGTATCATTCACCACTTCGTTTACTAATTGTAATTCAAGCGCCTATTCAATATATAGAACGTTTACTAAATAATGATTTCACATTTCGAGAAAAAGTTCAAAATGGATGGGTTAGACTTGCAAGTGTTGATCCCGAGGGACGCTGGAAAAACTGGTAACAATTATTATTGTTACTAGCTTAAAAGTTTCGTAAATACAATAATGAAGAAGGAGTGCTCCATATGAATTCAAAGAATAAAAAAGTTTTATTATTAACAGACATTGAACACGGAATAGAGCCTAGTATCCAACAAGTAACTAACAGTCAACAAGAAAACATGTTGACTATACACAGCTATGATTCTGTAATTGTACATCCTTATGGAGATATAATGAAATCTATTATTATTGCTATTTATCAAGAAAATGTTAAAGAAGTTTTTGTTGTCGGAATAGAGGATAAAGAAACTTCTTCAGTTAATCTACAAACTCAACGTGATTTCATAAAAGATAATATAGAATTAGACTATCTCTTTAAAAATTGTATGCCTGAATTTTCAAGTGGTAGCCTTAATCAATGGCTGAGTGGACAAAAAAATGTTAGTGAAAATATTGAAAAGAGTATAGATATGATCCGTCATCATCCATTAGTACCTTCTGATATTGAAGTTCATGGTTTCATAATTGATAGAACGGGTGAAAAAGAAACGGTTGTTAAAGTTTCTGCTAATAAAGTACTGAAACAAATGCATTCTTATGTGTAAGTTATCGATAGATAAGCAACTTTTATTTGGACTTGTATCCTTTACAAAGAGCAAAAGAAATCTTCTATAAATGGGGATCTTTTGCTTTTTTGTTTGAATTTTTAATGTGTTTTATAGGAGATATCTAATATGTACATAATAAAAATATATAACCTTTTGCATGAAATTTTAAGGACGGATTAGCAGGCGGAAAATAAAAATTTATGTTGTGATTTATTTCAAGATTATTATTAAAAAGAATGGAGATTCTTTAATTATGAGAATAAAACAGTTAAAACCTAAAATGATATGGAAAAAAAGAATGTTGCTAACTCTTTTTATTGTTTTCGGATTGATTATTGCGGGGGGGATTTTCTGGAATGTTTCACCTATTCCGAAAGCGTTTCTCATAAAAAAAGCATTTGAAGGTGGAATGTTTGTTCAATCTAATAATTATAAAAACGCTCTAAAAGAGACACGAATTGTTAAAGATATCAATTATAATTCTAAATTTCCTGATGGTACATTAGACATTATTTATCCCAAAAATTTTATAGGGAAAACACCTATTATTTTTTGGGTGCACGGGGGTGGATTTGTAGGTGGAGATAAATCAGACATTACTGGTTATGCAGTAGAATTAGCTGCTCGTGGTTATACAGTGATAAATATAAATTACGCTCTTGCTCCTAAAAGAAAGTATCCTACACCAGTACTACAACTTGGTGAGGCTTATGAATATATAAAAGCAAATGCAAAGAAATATAATGTAAAACTAGATGACCTATATTTTGCAGGAGATTCTGCGGGAGCGCAAATATCTGGACAATTTGTTACTATTCAAACATCTCCAGATTATGCGAAATTAACCGGGATTGACGCTGTTGTTGCTCCTTCTACAATTAAAGGTATACTGCTATTTTGTGGCCCGTATAATATGCCTGCATTAGCTAAAATGGAAACATCCAAAGAAGTGCAAGACTTTATGCGTACTACTGGCTGGGCTTACTTTGGGAAAAAGAAGTTTGAAACATTACCTGAAATGGAAATCGCCTCTATTTATAAACACGTTACAAAAGATTACCCACCAACGTTCATCACAGATGGAAATACTGCATCATTCGAAGATCAAGGTAAAGCATTAGCTTCTACTTTACAAAATAAAGGAGTACCTGTAGATACACTTTTCTTTGATAAAAATATCTCTGGCGAGTTAGCACATGAATTTCAATTTAAAATGAACACTCCAGCAGGTGAAGAAGCTTTTAACCAAGTTCTTAAATTTCTAAATGAAAATAAATAATATATATACTATTAACTTTTTATAAGCCTAGTTTAATACCATATATGGGTGAACAAAATATTGCATTAATAATCTAATGGTAGCAAAAATAAATTTGATAAGAAGTATATAGTAAGAATGATTTGGAAATACAGATGGGGATATAACTATTTTATTTAGGACGGTGCACTTTAAATGGATTTACAGAAAGGGAAATTATATTGGAACACAACTTTTTCTAATACACCTTCTTATCCTCGGTTGGAAGAAGATATAAAATGTGACGTACTAATAATAGGAGCAGGAAGTTCAGGTGCTCAATCAGCATATTATTTGAGTGAATCAGATTTAAATATTGTTGTCGTTGATAAAAGAAAGGTAGGACATGGAAGTAACCTTACAAATACAGCACTTATTCAATATTTAGGAGATAAGATGTTTTTTGAACTTGTAAATACATTTGGAGAAGAGTATGCAGTTAAGCATATGAAATTATGTGAACAAGCTATTAATGATATTGAATATGCTGATCAAAATTCACCTTATTGCTCTGACTTTAAACGACGTGACAGTTTATATTATGCAAGCTATGAAGAGGATATAAAGAAATTAGAAAAAGAACTGTATTATTTACATAAGCATGATTTTAAAGCGACTTGGCTATCAGAGGAACAAATTGGACAGAGATATCCATTTAAAAAACGTGAAGCTATTTATACGTATAATGATGGTGAAATAAATCCTTATAAATTTACACATAGTTTATTAGAACAAGCTTCTAATAAAGGAGTTCAAATTTATGAAGATACAGAGATTGTTGGCAAAAAGTTAGAGAAAGAATGTGCTATCTTTTATACAAAGGGGGGCAATTCTATTACTGCCAATATAGTAATTGTGGCTGCAGGATATGAAGGATTGGAATTTAAAAAGGAAAAGAACGCTACACTGATTAGCTCATATGCAGTTGTTACTAATCCTGTAGAAGATTTATCTTCTTGGTATAAACGTACTCTCATTTGGGAAACTGCGAGACCATATATTTATATGAGAACTACTGCAGATAACAGGATTATTATAGGTGGGCTAGATGAAGATACAAACATTGCTCAAGAAAGAGATTCAAAATTAACCCATAAAAAAGAGAAATTAGTAAATGAATTTAATAAGCTCTTTCCCAATATAACAGTTGAACCTGAATTTTATTTAAGTGCTTTTTATGGTGGTACTCATGATGGTTTACCTATAATTGGAATGTATGAAGAGTTTCCAAATTGTCACTTTATCTATGCGTATGGAGATAATGGATTAGTATATAGTATGGTACTTTCTAAAATTGTTCGAGATATAATTATTAAAGGTTCAAGTCCGGATTTGAATTTATATTTACAAACTAGACCAAAACTAAATGAGTAAGTTGCATGTATGCAAAATCAAGGTAGTATAAAAAGTAATAGTTTTTACGGTTTTAATTACTTTATATAGGAAGCAATTCTACAATTATAATCTCTCCAATATATTTGGGGGGATTTATTTTTTTTTATGATTTATTGAAAAATAGTCTAATTAGACTATAATGAGTATATAGTTTAATTAGACTATATGTTTTATTGAGTGTGAAAAAAGGAGGAAAGAGGTATGGTTGCAAAAGAGAGCAACTTACGCTTAGTGATAGCTGGGTTAATGCTAGGCATTTTAATGGCTGCAATGGATAATACAATTGTTGCCACTTCAATTGGTACAATTGTCTCAGATTTGGGTGGATTGGATAAATTCATATGGGTTACTTCTGCTTATATGGTTGCAGTTATGGCGGGTATGCCTATTTTCGGGAAATTATCTGATATGTATGGTAGAAAGAGGTTTTATATTTTTGGTTTATTAATCTTCTTAATTGGTTCTGCATTATGTGGTACTGCGCAAAGTATTGTTCAGCTAAGTATTTATCGTGCAATTCAAGGTATAGGTGGGGGGGCACTGATGCCAATCGCCTTTACCATTGTATTTGATATTTTTCCTATTGAAAAAAGAGGGAAAATGACTGGATTATTAGGGGCCGTATTTGGTTCTTCAAGTGTATTAGGACCTTTATTAGGTGCGTATATAACAGAAAATATTAGTTGGCATTGGATTTTTTACGTCAATATTCCAATTGGTCTAATGTCATTAATTTTTATTTTAAAAGCTTATAAAGAAAATAATCCACCTACTAAGCAAAATATTGATTGGTGGGGGGCGATAACACTCGTCATAGCAGTAATTAGCTTAATGTTCGCTTTAGAATTGGGAGGAAAAGAATTTAAGTGGGATTCGATACAAATCATTGGGTTATTTGCATCGTTTATTGTATTTTTTGTTGGCTTCTTATTGGTAGAAAGAAAAGTGAAAGATCCGATAATATCATTTTGGATGTTTAAGCGTAAGGAGTTTGCAATATCACAAATTATTACGTTTTTCTATGGAGCAACATTTGTTATTTTAACAGTATTTATTCCTATTTTTGTTCAGGCTGTATATGGTGGAACAGCAACTAATGCTGGATTAATTTTAACCCCAATGATGTTAGGTTCTGTAGTAGGTAGTGCAATTGGTGGAATATTTCAAACGAAAATTAGTTACCGCAACTTGATGTTATTATCTATAATATCCTTTGGGGTAGGTATGTATTTGTTAGGAACGATGGATCCGCAAACAAGCCGTGTACTTTTAACGATATACATGATTATAACGGGATTTGGAGTTGGATTTTCGTTCTCTTTGCTTCCCACAGTTTCTATTCATAATATGGAACCGAGATTCCGTGGTTCAGCTACTTCGACAAATTCATTCTTTCGTTCACTAGGTATGACAATTGGAGTAACGATTTTTGGCTCCATTCAAAATAGTACCTTTACAGCTAACTTAAAGGATGCTTTTAAGGGAATAGAACATGGTTCCAGCATGTTAAATAATCTAGGTGATCCAAGTGCAATATTTCGCTCAGATGTAAGATCCGGTATCCCTACGTTTATTCTTGAAAAAATTATAGCTGCTATGTCATCTTCAATTACTACTGTTTTTCTATTAGCTTTAATTCCAATTATCGTTTCGTTTATAGCAATATTATTTATGGGAAATTCCAAAGCTGGTACAAAGGATAATAAAGTGAATTTGAAGTCATAAATTTTATAAAACAAAAAGATTCTTTACTTATTTTTAGCTTATACTATTGGTATAGGTTATTAAGGAGTGGAGAGTTATGAATACAAAGCTTTTTATGCTGGGTCTTCTTATGGAGAAAAATAGGCATCCGTATGAAGTCCAGCAACTTTTAAAAAATAGTGAAATGAAATATTATATAAAAATTACTAAAGGCTCTTTATATTATACATTTGAGCAACTTGAAAAGAAGGGCTTTATAGAGGTTGTTGATATTATTCGTAATGAACAACGCCCTGAAAGGACTATTTACGGTATTACTAAAAGTGGTAAACAAGAATTTGAGCATTTATTATTAGAGCAAATGATAAAGAAAGAGGATATGCATCGTCCTATATATGAAGCGCTACTTTTTGCACAATATGGGGAGGAAGAATTAATTCTAGAACAGCTAAAAACTAAAATTTCTCAACTGACGTTATATCTTACTACCCTTCAAAAAGTATATGAAGAAAAGTGTGGAAAAGAGAGTGTAGCTAAGTTATATATATTATCTAGTGTCATTTTACATTTAAGAACAGAGTTAAAAGTTTTACAGAGTTTATATAACACCATAAAAAATGAAAAGATAGATAATATAGGAAATGATGTACTTAGAGAGATAGAAAATCAATGTTTATAGTGAAGAAGATTATAAAATAAAAAGGATGATTCTTATAGTCTTTTAAAAATAACAGAAGTACTTGTTCTCATAAAGAATGAATTGTGCTTTAAGAATTAGAAGGGATAGCCATGCAAAATAAAATTATTGTTATGTTTCAAAAAGATTTTCGTTTATATGATAACCCAGCTCTATTTGAAGCTGTTCAGTCTGGTGAGGTTCTTCCGGTATATATACAAGATGAAACTTTTTCAATAGGAAGTGCGGCAAAGTGGTGGTTACACCATGCTGTAAAAGATGTAAAGAAGCAACTTGAGGCATTGGGCTCTACTTTAATAATTCGTAAAGGACGTACGGAAGAAGAAATACTTTCTCTCATAGAACAATTAGATATAACGGCTGTATATTGGAATATTTGTTATGATCCGGACAGAGTACAATCTAATCAAAAAATGAAAATGATGTTAGAGGATAAAGGTATTATCTGTAAGGAATTTAATTCGCATTTATTATTAGAACCGTGGATTATAAAAAAGAAGGATAACACTGAATATAAGGTTTTTACGCCTTTTTATAATGCATTTCAAAAGCAGGTAATACCTAAACCTATTAGAAAAGTGCAGAGTATAAAGTGGGGAAGCTCTTTGCCAGCAAGCTTATCTGTTTCAGAATTACACTTGCTGCCAACTATACCGTGGACATCTCATATGGAAGCAATATGGAATCCGACAGAAGAAGGGGCATATAAAACATTCAAGAAATTTTTCTCTAGCAAATTAGTCTCTTATAGTGAAGGAAGAGATTTTCCAGATCAAAATGTCCATTCGATGTTGGCACCGTATCTTTCATTTGGTCAAATATCAGTAAAGCTAATGTTTCATTACTTAATAAATAAAAGTACCGAAAGACAATGTAGTCTTTTTGAAAAACAAGTTAATAGCTTTATACGTCAATTAATTTGGCGAGAGTTTTCTTATTATTTACTATATCATTATCCATTTACAGTATCTAAACCTCTTAATAAGAGCTTTGAAAATTTCCCGTGGGATAAGGAAGAGGAGTTATTAAGCGTATGGCAGAAGGGTGAAACTGGTTATCCGTTTATTGATGCGGGAATGCGGGAGCTTTGGCAAACAGGTTTTATGCATAATCGGGCAAGAATGGCTGTAGCCTCTTTTCTTGTAAAGCATTTGTTAATTCCATGGCAAGAAGGAGCAAAATGGTTTATGGATACACTACTAGATGCTGATATTGCAAATAATACAATGGGATGGCAATGGGTTGCTGGAAGTGGGGCAGATGCATCACCGTACTTTCGTATTTTTAACCCCATCACACAAGGAGAAAAGTTTGATAAAAATGGAGAGTATATAAGAAGATGGGTACCAGAATTAAGCGATATACCGAATAAATATATACATAAACCATGGGAAGCGCCTGCGCATATTTTACAAAAGGCCAATATAAAGCTTGGGGATACATATCCTTATCCGATTGTTGATCATAAGGCAGCACGAGAGAGAGCCCTTTGTGCATATAAAAGTATGAAAGAATTTGTATAAAATGGGTTAAACAATATGTATTTGGAATTTAAATATTAGAATTTTATCCATTACAAGGGCATACTAATCATATAAAGTTTCTATAATCTTCTAGTAAAAAGGAGAATGTTTATGAAAAAATCTAGTATTATAGTATTTTTACTAACATATGGTTTGTTTTATGTTTCTAGTGTTTTATTCCCTATTGATCGTACTTGGTATGATGCGTTAGAAAAGCCGTCTTGGACACCTCCTGGTATGACAATCGGAATGATATGGGCTGTATTATTTGGACTTATTGCATTATCAGTTGCAATTATTTACAAAAACTATGGATTCAAGCCAAAAACATTTTGGTTTTTATTCCTTTTAAATTATATATTCAATCAAGCGTTCAGCTATTTTCAATTTAGCCAAAAGAATTTGTTTTTAGCAACAGTAGATTGTTTACTTGTCGCTATTACTACGTTACTTCTCATAGCGGTTTCTTCCAAATTATCTAAAGTATCGACATGGTTGCTAATACCATATTTTTTATGGTCTGCATTTGCTACATATTTATCTTGGACAATTTATAGTATAAATTAAAGACGGAACTAAAAACTTGAGCACAATAAAAATGCTCGAGTTTTTATGTGTGTTAATGATAATCCGAAATATGGAATATATACATCTTATGGAGGTCATCTTTGTGAAGAAATGGATAAAAATTACGCTGTACTCTTTACTAGCTATTTTAATTATAGGAAGTTTTACTTTTTTGACTTGGTCTCAGTTTACTTATAAACCGACGAAAGAGGCTTTGTCGTTAGTAGATGATAAAAAAGATGAAGATAATATCGTTTTTGGAGCGAAAGATGCGAAAGTAGGGGTTATTTTTTATCAAGGAGCTAAAGTAGAAGCTGAGGCTTATAGTTACTTAGGAGAAGCGCTTGCAAAAGATGGGCACTTTGTAGTAATGCCTAAGTTACCATTAAATTTAGCGATACTTGGAATAAATGAGGTAGACAGTGTAATTGAAAAGTATCCGGAAGTTCAAAAATGGTATGTTGCAGGGCATTCAATGGGAGGAACTATGATTTCTAAGTATGCCTTCCAACATGAAGACAAGGTAGACGGGATTATTTTCTTAGGTTCGTATCCTGCAGATGACTTTTCTACAAAATCGATTCCGATGTTATCAATTTATGGGGAAGTAGATGCTTTAGCAACTGTAGAAAAAATAGAGAACAATAAAAAGTTCATGTCAAAGAATACAACTATGCACATGATAAAAGGGGGAAATCATGCTCATTTTGGCATGTATGGTGAGCAAAAAGGTGATAATGCGAGTTTAATTACGGCAAAAGCACAACGAGATGAAACAGTAAAAGTAATTGAACAATGGTTATTGGAACAATGATAACGAATTTAATAAATCTACCGAAAGAATTATCCAAACGGTAGATGGGAGAGAGAATAAAGAGCCAAATCGTATGAATTGGCTCTTTTATTTATTTGCTATCTCCAATTGTCCCCTTATTTTCTCCGGAATATCTTCTTTAGAAATAATATCGTAAGAATACACATATTTTCCTTTCACATGAATTTTTAAGTAAGTTTTTCTTATAAAATCATTAGGCGTGTTCGTTCCAACTGTATATTCTTTTTCATTACTTAATTCGTCAACAGCTTTTAGTGAGTACATAGCTTTTCCTTTATGATGATAATCTGGAACACCATATCCTTTCGCAACGGCATATACATTTTTTTCTTCAGCAATCGGATTAAATCTGTCTAAATCTCCACGTAATATGAAAGGTAGTAAGTATATAGGGAGGCCTATTCCTAGTATGCAAATTACAAATTTCTTCATGATTGTTTCTCCTTTTGTCTATTTACATTTTTGAGTATAGAAAAAAGTTCTTATGAATATAGAGGGAAATTCTTTAAGTTTTTCTTAATAAAGTTTAACTTTGTGAAAAAAACTAATTTGAGCATTAAGTTTACGAAATGAATAGCCAAATAACCTGTTTTCTTTATTTTTTGATGGTAGGTTATTAGGCTTTATATTGGTATGAGTGAATTAAGAAATAAGTGAGATTTAGGAAATAGAATGAATTTATCTTACAGTAATAAGAGAATTACCTAAATAAATGATAGTGAGAACAATTAAAGAAAGCATCTAGTGGGGTGCTTTTTTCTTTTGAAACAGAGAATCTCATGGGTAGGTTACATGTAATTTCGTGCTGTGCTTCTAGGTCATTGGAAAATCCAACAATAAAAAAAGAGGGGGAAGGCGTTTTTTATTGAAGTTTGTTAATGATAGATTTTTAACTTGAGAGGGGGATCGTAAAATAGATTATTAATCTCTTTGGTAATTTTTATTTTCCTTATAGTTGGCATATTGTATTAGAAATTTTAAATTTTGAAGGGAGAATCAATAAGTATGGGTAAGAAAAGAAGAATAAGTAATAAGTTATTACTTATCAGTGCAATTTTTACAATAGCAATTCCCTCAGTCTCATATGCGGAGGAAGTAATTTCACCTGAAAAGTTTACGAGTTCTTCAAGTTTGTATGAGGGACGGAATACGGAAATTTTGAAAACAAATTTATATCCTAATACATATAATAATCCATTTAACCACCAATTTATTTCAAAATTAAAGGAAGTAAACACAAATATAAAAAAAATAGACAATAGTGATGATGAAAATCCTATTATATCTACTACTCTTTCATTTATTCGCCATATGAATAGTGAAGATTATAAATCTGCATTTGATTTAACCTCAAGGTCATTACAGAAAATAATATCCGAAGAATGGCTGAAGAGCTATTGGGAGGGACTCCCAGTTCAATTACAAGCAGGTTCTTTTATAGAAATTGGAGAGGTTACACAAAAAGAGACAAATCCTGTTCATACAAATGTGGAGATTCAATTAGTTTTTGAAAAAATGACTGTACCTTTACTAATTAAACTAGATCCATCTGGAAAAATAGACGATTTTCAACTCAGCATGTCGTTTAGTCCTGTTGCTGAGCGTCCGTCATATAGTAAGCCTGAATCATTTGTTGATAAAGAAGTAGTAGTTGGAAGTGGTGCATTTCCATTACCAGGAACATTGTCGGTTCCAAAAGGAAATGGTCCTTTTCCAGCGGTTATTCTTGTTCAAGGATCAGGAGCAACTGATCAGGATGAAACAGCGTTTGCTTTAAAACCGTTTCGCGATTTAGCTGAAGGTCTTGCATCGAAGGGAATTGCTGTCCTTCGCTATAATAAAAGAACTTATGAACATGGGTTGAAAACACAATTTAGTCCCTTTTATACAGTTGATAAAGAGACAACAGATGATGCTCTTCTTGTAACTCAATTTCTTAAAAATGAGCCTCTAATAAATAAAAATCAAATTTATATTTTGGGTCATAGTCAAGGTGGAATGATGCTTCCGAAAATGATTGAAAAAGACCAAAATAAAAATATTGCTGGAGCAATTGTAATGGGAGGGCCAGCTCGTACGATCCAAGACGTTGTTTTAGATCAATTTGAGTACCTTTTCTCTATTGGAGCAATGAACCAGGAGCAATATAAATTCTACAAATCGCAATTTGAATTATTAAATGATCCAAATTTCTCTGGTCAGAATCCTCCAAAAGATTTTTACTTAGGATCAGCAGTATTTTGGGATTCTATTCGGAAAATTAAAGCAGCAGAAATGTCAAAAGAACAAAAGACACCACTTCTTATTATTCAAGGAGAAAGAGACTATCAAGTTCAATCAAAAATCGAAATTCCTATTTGGAAAGAACAATTAAAAGAACGAAATAACGTTGATTATCGACTATATCCAAAGTTAAATCATTTCTTTACAGAGGGCGATGGGGAAATAAGTAAGCCGGATGAATATTATAGTCCTGCTAATATACCTGAGTATGTTATAAATGATATTGCTGCTTGGGTGCAAGGCAGATCGCAATTAAATTAGCAACCATATGTTTTAATAAAGACTTTCTTTCCGTAATCAAAATAGAAATATTTTTATTAGGTTATATGTTTTTTAAAAGCACTCTTTGAAAAGGAGTGCTTTTTTATTTTTCTATGATTTCTATAAAATAATGCGCTTACCTTCCAAACAAATCGCTATTTGTAGCGCTTTTATCAAAGCAAAGTTCTTGTGACATTTCTTTGATATTAAAAACATAACCTATTGTGTAAAATTTTTTGAAAATTTAGGTTTAACATCTTTAAAATAGGTGTATTACATATTACATAACAACTAAATAAAAAATCTAAAGGAGGAAAGATACCATGCATACGAATGAAAGAAAAACGGTAGTTTATGAATATCAAAATGAACAGGAAGTAGTTATGAAAGTAAAAGAGCTAGAATTGCAAGGGGTTCGCCACGATGACATTTATGTTTTAGCGCATGAAAAACATATAACAAAAAGGATTGCGGATGATACAAACACAAATACGATTGGAGTAAAAGAACAAGGATTGGGCACAAGTATTATCAACTTTTTCTCCAAAAAAGGGGACGAGCTCCGAAATCAAATGGAGGAAATGGGGTTGTCGAAGGAGGAAGCTAACTTATATGAAGAAAAACTAGATCAAGGGAGAATTTTACTCCTAGTAACAGATGAAACACTAACGGCGAGTGATAGGCAGCCGCAAAACTATCATTCTCTCTAATAGATTGCAACATCTGATAAATAGGTAAGGTAATTATTTTAGGTTGTAGCATTGAAGAAAATAAAAATAGAAAAGGATGAGAAAAATGAAACATACAATATTTAAATATGCTGTGATTGGAATTACGACCGGAGTCATAGTCTCCCTATTAAAAAAAGAAAATCGGAAAGCTATACAAACAAAAGGAAAAAGCGTAAAAGAAAAACTACAAGAAGGAAACATAAAGGAAACATTGGAGAAGGTAACTGAGACAAGTAAACAATTTTCTGTAACTGCAGCTAATGTTGCAAAACAAACATTACCACAACTGCTTACAGCCACACCAGTTGTCATTTCTACCATTAAAGACTTAACAGAAAACGAAAATAATAAAAAGAAAACAGGTGAAAAGGATTACGAAATAAATGAAAATAGTAAGAACTTAGACGGGGAAAAAACGAAAAATGAAAAGAAATATGTGAAAGAAGGGAAAGAAGAGAGTGCCTAGATTTAACTCTAAAAATAGAAAGTGAGGAAAAAAGTATGAAATCTCTGTATGCAATTGATGTAGGAATTGGCTTTACCAAAAGGGCATATCGACAGGATGTAGATTCTGAGATGACGGTCAAGAGTGAAGCTTCCACACTAGCCCCTGTACCTAATCATGCTGAAAGTGAAGATTTAACAAAGGTAAGTTTTATAGACTTAGAATTTGCATACTACATGGGAAATGAAGCACATCAATCTGACGCTTCATTTCTTCCTCCATTTGACGATGAAATAGAAAATTATTATGAAAGCGAAGAGTTTAAACAACAAATATTTGGTTGCATTGCAAAGGATTATAAAGAAAATGTCGTGTTACCTCTAGTTGTTACCGGGCTTCCCATCACTTGTTTTGGTAGTCAGCATGAGCAATTACAACGTGCACTAAAAAAAGAAACTTCCGTGCAAATTGATGGGAAATTTATTAATATTACGGTGGAAAATGCTTTGATTCTTCAGCAACCGGTCGCTTTACATGCCTATCTCTTAAAAGAGGGAATCATTCAGGAACGAGATCGCATCTTAATTATTGATGGTGGATTTCGTACATTAGAAATGACAGATATGAAACAGAATCTCATTTTAAATCATTATGAGACGGAACTAGGATGTAGCAAGCCTTTGAAAAATATTAAGAATATCGTGCAGAATCATGAGGGTGAAAGTAATCAATTGCATATTAACGACATGCCAAACATATTAGAAAAAGGATATGAATGTCGAGAAGAAAATCATGAGACAAGTCAGGTTCATACTTTGATTCAAAAAGAGTTGGATGCACACTTCCAAGACGTCATACGTGTATTACAAGAACAATTTACGTTAGAACAGTATGATACTATCATTTGGACAGGAGGAATAGTAGATCTCCACAAAAAACGAATTGAAAAAATGCAAAGTGAAATTTCTTCTTTCCGTATGGTAGACGCTTCGAAAGAGGCTGCACTTCATGGATACTACATTATTGGGAGTCAAGTATTTGACGACATCACCAATCAATCTGCATATGAATCCAAATTATAATAACGACTGAAATGGAGTTCGTTGAATAGACGTGCCAAATTATGTAGCTTCTTTTCCACATATAATAAATTCTTTATAAGAAAAGATAAAAAGTGCTTGTATAGAGGAAATGTTTAAAATTGAAAATAAAAATAACTAATATATAGGGGGTCTTCCTTTTAAAAGAATAAGACCTCCTATGTCATTTATTTTGTAATTTAGATGATCTAAAAACTTTTCCTTCAAGACATGAATACCTACATACAAATTTCGTATTACGGATATGATTCGATCAAACATAAAACTATTTAGAAAGGAAGAATAATATGGAATGCATAAAAATGACGAAATGGAGTTGGTATCATGTGAAAACTAGTGAGCTTGAAAAACTTTCTTCTATAATCCCTCGTGATGTAACATCTTATTTCTCTCAATTTGTAAAGAAAATAAGTTCTCCTTGTGAAAATGGATTATATGTTTATACGTTATCACCAAGTCAAACTTGTGTATATGGTTCGTTTTTATATGATCAAGATAAAAAGGACGCCAAAATTCAAAAATTTCTTCATTATTTCGTAGCTCATGGAATACTGATAACAGTTCAGGAAAAGGAGGAAGAGGATTTCCAAAAATTAATACATAATATCCCTATGGGTACAAAAAATTGTAATAGTTCTGCTGAAGGATTATGTGCTATCTTATCAATGTTTATATCTCATTATTTGCGAAAGGTTGACTACTTTGAAAACAATTTCAGAAATGTATTATGGGATTTTTATCATCATAATAACATAGCAGTTTTAGAAAGGATTTATCATATTCGTCATGAATTATTTATGAACACACATGTGTTTCGCTTAATACAAGAAGTGTTACAAGGCCTAAAAGAAGCTTGGTTAGAAAAACTAACAAACACCCTTTGTTATAAACAAACACACGTAAAATTAGAGCGTGGATTACAACTTGTTAAAGAGTACCAAGAAGAATTAGACACGATGATTCATTTGCAAGAAGTTGTTTCTTCTCATCGTGGGAATGAAATTATGAAAGCTCTTACTGTATTAACTGCTGTGAGTACGCCTTTGACAGCCTTAGGAGCATTATGGGGTATGAATTTTAAATACATGCCTGAACTGGAATGGAAATATAGCTATTTAATCGCTCTCTTATTTATTATTTTCACAACAGGGGGGATGTATATGTATATGCGATTCAAAGGATGGACAGGTGACTTATTACGAGTAAAGAAAAAGAAATCTTTTTTTAAATCTAATTAATCCTGTTTATAAAAAATATGATAGATATTAACCTAGATATATGGTTTGTAATATTTGTTAATTGGGATAGTCCCATATCCTCATCAAGTTAAAGTTTTGATGTCCCCGCAATGATAAAAATGGTGAATATTTATATGAAAGATTAGAGCTCTCCTTCTTGTAGGAGGGCTCTAATCTTTGTTTAAAAACTATATCATATACATGGGCAGACTCAATATGTGAACTTTGTCCGGATTCAATTTAGAATATAAAAAAGGAGAACTTGCGTTAGAATACAAGCTCTCTTTAAAAGAAATAACGTAATTGAGATACTTATATATTAACAATTGTTTTCTTCTAATTCCATATGTCATATGTTGAGAAATAAATTATAAATGGATTGATAAAGCTAAAATGAATGATTGACATAATATTTAGACGATAATATAATAAATCTCGAATTCAAGATAACTTGTAAAGGATTGGTAATTATGAGTGTGATTAATGATGAGAGCTTATCTTTAAAGTTATTTGTTACATTATCAAGGGCAGCACAGGCAATTACTAAGCGTATTGAAGAGGATATAAAAAGTTATGGACTTAATCCAACTGAATTTGCAGTGCTTGAGCTACTATATAGTAAAGGCGATCAGCCTATACAAAAAATTGGAGATAAAATATTACTTGCAAGTAGTAGTATCACGTATGTAGTGGATAAGTTGGAAAAGAAGGGGTTCTTAATACGAAAACCATGTCCTAGAGACCGCCGTGTCACGTATGCGTCAATTACTTCAGAAGGTATTGAACTAATGGATATTATTTTTCCTCAGCATAAAGAGGCGATTCGGCAAATATTTGGCGGTTTGGACTATATTGAGAAAAAAATGATAATCGAAAAGTTGAAAAAATTAGGGTATTATGCACTAGAACTATAAAAGTTTAGAAATATATCTCGAATTAGTAATGTCCTAATTAAATATAAATTAAATAAATAGGAGGAAAAATTAATAAATGGTAGTAAATTTATTATAATACAAAATGAATAAAGCGTGTAATTTCAATCGGTATAATATGAAATGAAGTTGTTATGTTAACGTATACATATCGTCCTTTAAATTATAAATCTTTCATAAAGCGGAGAGTGGGTATCAAGAATGGAATTACGTCATTTAGAGTATTTTATTCAAGTTTGTAATAATAATAGTTTTACTAAAGCTGCGGAAGTTCTAGGTATTTCACAGCCGACTTTAAGTCAACAAATCCGTGTTTTAGAAGGTGAACTTGATACACCTTTGTTTCATCGAGTTGGAAGAGGTATCAAAATGACAGAAGCGGGTAAGCTGCTATTTGATAAAGGAAAATTTATCATGCAACAATTTGATGACGTTTATAATGAAATTTTTGAATTAAAGGGTGTAAAAAGAGGTGTGATTACTATAGGAGGTTTATTAGAGGATCTCACTTATTTAACACCTTATATTATGAAGTTTCAACAACATTATCCCAACATCGTAGTAAAAATTATAGAATCTGAAGTTGCTGTAAATCAAATCGTTGACAAAAATATTGATTTCGGGATTACACGTAGTGCTCAAATTCCAGACACATTAACAAACACTCTTTTGTATAGTGAAGAGCTCGTCCTTGTCATTCCAAAAAATCATCCTTTGAATGAAAAATCATTTGTTTCTTTTCGAGAATTAGTAGGGCTGAGTAGAATAATGGTTTCATGTAGTTGTCGTGAATCTATTAAGATATATTGTGAGAGTTTAGGGTTATCTTTATCTGAAGCAAATATAGAAACAAAATCTTCTATTTCTCTATTGAGCCTTGTATACAATGGACATGGGGTTGCCATAATACCTCTTTCACTGGTTAACTTTGTTAATAATGATACTTTGAGCATAGTTCGTATTACTGACCCAACACCAAGCCAAGATATTAATCTTATTCACTTTGATGATAAATTTTTAAGTTTTGCAGCACGTATCTTTATGCAGAAGTTAAATGATTCGCAAAAAGTATCAGTGTAATAGAAATAATAATGATTCTAGTGTAACAATTGAAAAATTAAGATCTATATTAAAGTCAAAGGGCAGTGGATTTATATGTGTGGTGTAGTCGATCAAGAGGGGGATACCATTGACTTTTAATTAAGGAAAAAAGGACAGACTTTGCAAGGAGAGAAGGCTATCAAAAACAAGTTAAGTTAATCAATCAATTCTTCGGTCTTATCGCATAGTAACAGGTTCCATGTAGGGATATACAATGTTATTTCGAATCTACATACCCTTATTGTAGAAAGAAAACCACCGGCATTATACCGGTGGTTTTGACTTAGAAAGCAAAGCAAGTACAACCAATCCCCCATTTAGTTCCATCTTTTCCTATTACGGTATGAGTGTGTTGATGGAAAGGGTTACTACAACTATGTAACTTGTTATCATGGGAATCGTGGGAAAGTATAGTGTTGGCTAGGTTAGCACCACCATAACCGTAAATGCCCGTCGGTGACCAATCAGGTGATGCTGGCGGCAATTCAGGTGATAAATTTTTAAATTCATCATTTCCATAAACAACCTGTCCACCCATAATGGTGAGTAATGATTCAAGGTTTTTGATTTCTTCTTCTGGCACAGTAAAGTAGTCAGCAGACAATACAGCAATATCAGCAAACTGACCTACTGCCAGGGTTCCTTTTTTACCTTCATCACCAGAGAACCACGCACTTCCTTTTGAATATAATTCCAGGGCTACTTTTCTATCAAGTTTATTTTTTTCATCGTATATCGAAAGACCACCAATGGTTTTTCCAGCAACCATCCAGTAAAGAGCAACCCAAGGGTTATAGCTGGAAACCCTAGTTGCATCACTACCGGCGCCAACAGGTATACCAAGTTCTAACATACGATAAATCGGAGGTGTATGCTTTGCAGCTTCCTTTCCGTATAAATCAACAAAGTATTCACCTTGAAAAGCCATGCGGTCTTGGATGGCAATACCGCCATTTAAAGCCTTAACACGTTCCATACTACGATCTGAGATTGTTTCTGCATGATCAAACCACCAGCGTAGACCATTAAAAGGAATTTCTCTGTTAACTTCCTCAAATACATTTAAGAAACGTGTGATTGACTCATCATAAGTTGCATGTAAACGGAAGGGCCAACGGTTTTCCACCAATAGAGAAATTACTTTCTTTAAGTCAGCTTCCATCATCGTAGCTAGTTCAGGCCGTGGCATTTGAAATTTTTCAAAATCGGCTGCTGAGAATACTAACATCTCTCCGGCACCATTCATTTTATACTTATCAGTTCCTTGACCTGGAGAAACAATTTTTGCCCATGAAGCAAAGTCTTCATATTCATGATTTGGATTTTGCGTAAATAGATTATACGCAATACGCAAAGTTAATTGATCTTTCTCAGCTAAATGTTCAACAACTTTATAATCATCCGGATAATTTTGGAATCCACCACCTGCGTCGATGGCACTTGTAATACCTAATCTATTTAATTCACGCATAAAATGGCGAGTTGAGTTAATCTGGTCGTCAAGATTAAGTACTGGAGCTTTACCCAAACTTGAATAAAGAATAGAAGCGTTAGGGTTAGCAATTAAAAGGCCAGTTGGATTACCTCGTTTATCCCGCTCAATTAAGCAGCCTGGAGGGTCTGGTGTATCTTTTGTATATCCCAGTGCACGTAGCCCTGCACGATTTACAAGTGCTCTATCGTAAAGGTGTAGCACAAAGACAGGAGTATCCTCAGACACAGCATTAATCTCTTCCAAAGTTGGCATCCGTCTCTCTTTAAATTGAAACTCAGACCAACCTCCAACAACTCTTACCCACTGAGGAGCAGGTGTACGCCTTGCCTGTTCTTTGAGCATTTCTAGAGCAATAAAAAGTGATGGCACGCCTTCCCAACGTAATTCCATATTATAATGCAGACCACCACGAATAACGTGTATATGGGAGTCATTCAGGCCTGGAATAGCTCTCTTTCTTTTAAGGTCTATTTTTTTTGTTTTTTCCGTGGCACTATTAAGAAGCTCATCTCCACCTACTGCAGTGACTAAACCATCAGTTATGGCGATAGCAGATACCTCAGGCTGAGATGGGTCAAGGGTAGTAATTTTTCCGTTATATAAGATCATATCCGGTAAATTCATGTTCACACCTCGTCTACTTTCTATTATTTTGTAACCATGGATGAAATAATTTACCGAAAATCGGCATGACTACCCATGATAGCAAGGACACTATACATACAGAAACGAAAAAAGCGGACATAATAGGATTCATATGTTTTATAATAGGTCCTATCACTTTAGGAACTAACATGCTAAGAGGCCATACACCCAGAAGGGTAACGATAGACATTTTCCATTTTGGCGGTGGAACTGGCGTTTTCGGAGTAACAAACCAATAAGCCAAACTACTTTCAGTTTTGTAACTTGGATTAGTAGCTTGAAATTGTTCTGCCGTTTTTAACAAATCCCGGCGAATGTCTGATTCTTGCCAAGCACGTAGATGCTCATACGTATCAAATCGAAAAATAACAGTATACTCTCTCGATTCGTTACTTGGAACTATTAGATTTACACCTAAATGCCCTGGGAATTTAGTAGCGGCAGCTTCGATTTCATGTCTCCATGTTTCAAACTGTTTTTCTTTACCTTGTTGAATTTCCCATGTAACAATCGTTGTTACTGGATCAGCAGCATCCATCGTGTTCCCTGTATAAGTCTCTTCGACAGCTACTCCTTCTTGTTTCATATTTTCCTGCTTGGAAGCGCGCCGTGCACCATAGTATATGCGTATTCTACTCCTTGACCATAAGCGCCAGTGTGCTCCTTTACAATTTCCATTACAGCATCATAAGTGTCTTTGTGTGCCCAGTCACGTTGGTATTCAAGTAAAACTTGAATTGCTGTCACTGGAATTGCACCAGCTTGTTCTACACGACGCATAGCAGCGTTATGTGCTGTCAGACTAGTACCACCTGAAGCATCATCAACTGCATACACTTCATAGCCAGCTTTAATTGCTTCAAGCACAGGGAATGCAAGGCAAACTTCAGTCCAAAGTGCTGCAAATATTAATTTCTTTCTACCTGTTGCTTTAACTGCTTCAACAAATTTTGGATCTTCCCAAGAGTTCATTGAACTGCGTTCTATAATTTCATGGTTTGGGAATATGTCAAGAATTTGTGGCCAAAAATAACCAGAAAAGCTGCGTGTCTCAACTGTAGTAAGAATAGTAGGTACGTTAAAAGTTTTTGCTGATTTAGCAAGTAGCATAACGTTATTAATCAATGTTTGTCTATCAATACTTGCAACTCCAAAAGTCATTTGAGGTTGAAAATCAATCAAAATTAATGCACTGTTCTCCGGATTTAACAATTCTAAATTACTCATAATAAAACGCTCCTTTTTTAATTGTTTAAAATAGATATTATTGAAAATAATATATTTTCTGTTAATTTAAAATTGTAATCGTAAAAATAAAATTTTTGCTATACCTTTTAAATTAAAAGAGAGTGCTGATTTAATCAGCACTAAATGTATACCATCCATTTTTTTGAAAGTGATTTAAAGCTATTTCTTTGAAATACATTTATGCATTTTGTTTACTAAGATCTCGCTGAGCTCCCCTATAGCTTCCAATTATATTTTGATAGCCTGGAAGATTGCTAGCAAGCAAATTGCCAAAACCTTCGACATCGTTGCGCCAATCGCGTTGTAATTCGCAAGCTACGCTAAACCAGTTCATAAGTTGTACACCACTATGTGCCATACGAGTATTGGCAGCATCTGCAACTTGTTTACTGAAAGTTCCTGAAGCATCCGTAACAGCAAATACTTCATATCCAGCTTTTATAGCGGAAAGTGCCGGGAAAGCAACACAAACGTCCGTAACTACGCCTGCGATGATAAGTTGTTTTTTTCCAGTTTCTTCGATTGCTTTTACAAAATCATCATTATCCCATGCGTTAATTTGTCCAGGTCGAGCTATTTTTGGTGCATGAGGAAAGAGATCAACCAATTCTTGCATTAAAGGTCCATTAGGCCCGTTTTCGAAACTTGTTGTTAAAATAACTGGTAAATCAAAAAACTTAGCAGTATGAGCAAGAGCTAAAACATTGTTCTTGAATTCATCAACACCATAGTCACGTACTAGTCCGGACATAAGACCAGTTTGATGATCTACTAAAAGCACGACAGCATCATCTTTGTTAATACGAGAATAGAGATCAGTCATTATGTATTCCTCCTAAAAATTAAGTAATCGAAGAAAGTTTAAATAGTCGAATACTATCATAAGTTTCGTCGTTTATAACTAAGCTGACCAATAATATTGGTTATAGCAGCATTCACAGAACATGAAGTGCTATACAAATTTATAGTATTTGAAAACTGATTCGTTAATCAATTCTAAATTATCTATAATTTGTATAGGTTGTAACTATAGTTGTTTTCACTATAAAATAGATTGGTTTTACCTATACATCCTATAGATAGAATGATATTGATAGTCACCTATTTTTGTTATTACAATTGAATAGGAGTAATGTTCAGTAATTATTTTATGATGAAAAAGGTATTAGAGGGGGGATTGTTCCAAAAGGAGAAAATGAATGCATTGGAACAATAGAGTTTCATACTTAGAGTTCACAATATAAACGTGCATGAATAGGTTATGACATTCATCCGGATTATTGAAAAAAAGGATACATATTAGAATATTTTTGGGAGGTAGAAGCATGGCTAAAATTACTGTAGGAACCGAAAATCAAGAACCAATTGAGATATATTATGAGGATCATGGCACAGGAAAACCAGTTGTACTCATTCATGGTTGGCCGTTAAGTGGTCGATCTTGGGAATACCAAGTTCCCGCTCTTGTTGAGGCTGGATACAGAGTTATAACATATGATCGTCGAGGATTTGGACAATCATCTCAGCCGTGGGAAGGGTATGAATATGATACCTTTACTTCTGATTTACATCAACTATTAGAACATTTAGAGCTTCAAAATGTCACACTTGTTGGTTTTTCTATGGGGGGAGGCGAAGTAGCCCGGTATATTAGTACGTATGGAACAGATCGTATTGAAAAGGCTGTTTTTGCTGGGGCAGTTCCTCCATATTTATACAAATCAGAGGATCATCCTGAAGGGGCCTTAGATGATGCAACAATTGAAGCATTCAAAAGTGGTGTGATAAATGACCGCCTTGCATTTCTTGATGAATTTACTAAGGGATTTTTCGCGGCTGGTAATCGAACAGATTTAGTTAGTGAGCCATTCCGTTTATATAATTGGGATATTGCAGCCAGTGCATCACCTAAAGGAACACTTGATTGTATTACCGCCTTTAGTAAGACAGATTTTAGAAAAGACTTGGAGAAGTTTAATATACCTACTCTTATTATTCACGGTGATTCTGATGCAACTGTACCATATGAATATAGTGGGAAATTAACACATGAAGCAATTCCTAATTCTAAAGTAGCCTTAATAAAGGGTGGTCCACATGGGCTAAATGCAACGCATGCTAAAGAATTTAATGAAGCACTCCTATTATTTTTAAAGGACTGATTACAACTATATAATTGTTAATTGATAAATTATAAACAAGTAAAAATAAATCTAAAAAAAGATGCTCTTGGATAAAGCCAGGAGCATCTTTTTTTAATGCGGAGTAGTGCACCACCGTAATCAATTCAAAGGATAGAAATCTTTCATAACGAAATTTCTATTCTTTTTTTAATGGTGGTAATGATATGTTAGGTTGATAAATATTCATTAGTTTCGAATTGAATATTCTTCTTAACAGCAAAAATTTATTGATTAGAGTTTTTTTAGGTCTTTTAGATGTATTGCTATATTACGATCAAGATAATATTTTGAATAATCCTCCAAACAAAGAAACGCACATTTTCTTGTTTTGGGTAGTGAAGTTTCTTAAGTTGAGTGGGGCCCTTTACATCCTAATAAAAAGTGTAGGCTTAAGCTTACAAATATTCATCCTCCACTTAAAATTGACGTTTTACACCTTCACATTTTTGAGGAAGGAGTTATTTGTCAGAAAAAAATAAAATCTTATTAATTTTTATAATTAGTAGAATTTTTGTAGAAATAATTCTCTTAATATATTAAAATAACATCGTATTATGTCAGATTTTAATTAGGGGAGAGAAATTTTATGTTGAAAAAAATCATTCCAGTTGCTTTAGCATTAAGTACAGTTACTTTTACTAGTGTATTTGCTGCGCCTTCAATCCAAGCAAGTACAGAACAAAACCGCTACATAGATGTACAAATGCTCGGTATTAACGATTTTCATGGGCAACTAGACACTGTAAAAAAAATTAACAATAAAGATGCAGGGGGAATTGAGTACTTAGGGGCTTATTTACGTGATCGTGAAAAACAAAATCCAAATACATTAAAGGTACATGCCGGCGATGTTGTTGGAGCAAGTACTCCTGTTTCAGCATTATTACAAGACGAACCTACAATTGAATTTCTAAATGATTTGAAATTCGATGTTGGAACGATAGGAAATCATGAATTTGATGAAGGTGTTGAAGAAATGAACCGCCTTATTTATGGTGGATACCATGAGAAAACAGGGAATTTTAAAGGAGCAAAATTCCCATATGTTGCTGCAAATTTCTATAATAAATCCACCGGTCGTTTATTTTTACCACCATTCACTATAAAAAAGGTACAAGGAGTTCCTGTTGGATTTATCGGAGTCGTAACAACGGATGTTCCTAATCTTGTTATGCCTACTATGCTAAAGAATGTAGAAATTACAGATGAAGTTGAAGCTATTAACAAATCCGTAAAGCAATTAAAAAAACTAGGCGTTAAATCTATCGTTGTTCTTGCACATAATGGAGGTATAACAGATGGGAACGGCGTAACAAATGGTGATATCGTCCGATTAGCAAATGAGACTGATCCAGAAGTCGATGTTATTTTTGGTGGGCATAGCCACACCTATGTAAATGGAACTGTTAATAATAAACTTGTCGTACAAGCAAATTCATATGGTATGGCTTTTGCTGATGTTGATGTAAAGATTGATCGTAAAACACAAGATATTGTTGAGAAAAAAGCAGAAATTGTTACAACTTACCATGAAGGCATAGAGCCTGATAAAAAAATCAAGAAGAAGATGGAGAAATATCAAGCAAAAATCGCACCTCTTGTTAATGAAGTTGTAGGTAAGTCTATTGCGCCACTAGATCGCAAACTCAATACGGCTGGTGAATCTACTCTTGGAAATTTAGTTGCTGATGCCCAGCGTACAACAATGCAATCTCAAATTGCACTTATGAATCCTGGTGGTATTCGTAATGACTTAGATGCTGGTGATATTACATGGGGAGAGATATATGGTATTCAACCATTCGGAAATCAATTAATAAAAGTAAATTTAACAGGTCAAGACATTCGTGATATTTTAAATCAACAATGGCAAAAAGACATAACAAGAATGCTTCAAATTTCAGGAATCCAATACACTTGGGATGCGAACAAGCCTAATGGAGAAAAAGTAACAAGTATTCGCTTAACAAATGGAGAAGAAATCATTCCTTCTAAAACTTACAGCGTCGTTGCGAACGCATTTCTAGCTTCAGGTGGAGATGGATTTGTATCCTTTAAAAACGGTAAAGATGCTGAAACAGGACCAACTGATTTTGAAGCATTAGTAGATTATATAAAAAAATCAAAAGAACCAATTCAGTCTATTATTGATGGAAGAATTCAAAAAATAAATTAGTTTTTTATTAATCTCAAAAACAACTAGATTACCTGTGCACTATACTCTTTAGTGTGCAGGTAATCTATTTTTTTGATTTGAAATAGTCTAACTGTGGCCAATGGGTATACTGTCTAGATGCAGGGTGCCGAAAAAAATGAAGTGAACAAAAAATAACCCCTAAATTAACTCTATGATAAAGAGACTACAAACAATCAAAATTTGGAACTTCATATTAACCATATATTAACTACGTTAATAATACATACTGAAATTGAATACTTTAGATAACATCATTTATAACAAATATCTGTACATTATAATGTTATGCAATGAGGAATTTACAATACAATGAATTGAAGCTTATTTAGTTTTATATTCGTATAAGTGAATTAAGAATTTCTTAAGAACCTATTAAGAAATAAGTGAGTTTTAGGAACTAGAATAAATGTATCTTAACAGTAATAAGAAAATGAATGTTTTAAACGGAAGTTGGCAGAGTATGTCAAAAAGCTATAAGTAAATATTTCAGGAGGTTTTTTATGAAAAAGAAAATAATTATTGCAATTGTTGCTTCTGCTATAACAATGACTCATTTTGTAGGAAATACTTATGCAGATTCGAAAACAGAGGTTTCTGTTACAGCTCCCTATAATACAAATCAAATAGCGAAATGGTTAGAAGCACATGCAAAGCCTTTAAAAACAACTAATCCAACTGCATCTCTTAATGATTTGAAACCACTTAAGGATATGGTAGGTTCAGCTTCAATTGTAGGTTTAGGTGAAGCTACGCATGGGGCTCATGAAGTTTTTACGATGAAACACCGCATTGTTAAGTATTTAGTATCTGAAAAGGGCTTTACCAATCTAGTTTTAGAAGAGGGATGGGACAGGGCCTTGGAACTTGATCGATATGTTCTTACTGGTAAGGGAAACCCAAGCCAACATCTAACACCTGTATTTAAGACGAAAGAAATGCTAGATTTACTTGATTGGATTCGGCAATATAATGCTAATCCAAAACATAAATCTAAAGTACGTATCATCGGGATGGACATTCAATCAGTAAACGAGAATGTTTATAATAATATAACAGAATATATTAAAGCGAACAATTCAAAACTATTGCCTAGAGTAGAAGAGCAGATAAAAGGTCTTATTCCTGTAACAAAGGATATGAATACTTTTGAAAGTCTTACGAAAGAAGAAAAAGAAAAGTATGTTTTAGATGCTAAACAAATTAGTGCTTTATTAGAGGAAAATAAAAGCTATTTAAATGGAAAATCTAAAGAGTTTGCATGGATAAAGCAAAATGCTCGTATTATTGAACAGTTTACTACAATGTTAGCGACACCTCCTGATAAACCAGCGGATTTTTATTTGAAACATGATATTGCAATGTATGAAAATGCGAAGTGGACTGAAGAACATTTAGGAAAAACCATTGTATGGGGACATAATGGACACATTTCGAAAACAAATATGCTTCCTTTTATATATCCTAAAGTAGCTGGGCAGCATTTAGCAGAATATTACGGAAAACGGTACGTATCTATTGGAACGTCAGTTTATGAAGGACAATACAATGTCAAGAATAGCAATGGTGAATTCGGCCCATATGGAACATTAAAATTAGATGATCTAAACAGTTATAACTACATTTTTGGACAGGTGAAAAAAGATCAATTTTTTATTGATTTACGTAAGGCGAACGGCGTGACAAAAACTTGGTTAAACGAACAACATCCAATTTTCGCTGGAATAACTACCGAAGGGCCTGATATACCAAAAACTGTTGATATATCATTAGGTAAAGCGTTTGATATACTTGTTCAAATTCAAAAAGTGAGTCCATCTCAACTACATCAATAAATTTAGAATAATGTGCCTTAATGACAAATTTCATAGTGTTTCATATAACACTATGAAATTTGTTTTATATAGCAAGAAGAATAATCGCATTAGAAAAAATCAGCAATTTAAGCTGTTAAGAGTAAAACGAATCTTCAATATGTAAAGCGCAAAAAACACTGAAGCGAAAAGCATCGGTGTTTTTTGCGCTTTCGGGCACAGATGCTACTTCAACCCTATTGTACAAGTGATTTTGTATGTAAGGAATTTGTAAGGAATAGGTAAGAAAAAAGAGATTTTCATTGTGTAGGATAAAAATATAAGGAGGCGTGAAGGGGGGAACAATTACGGCCTACATATAAAACAAACAATCAGTAACAAGAGTGTTTTGTGAAAATAATGAGTACAATGATTGCAAATGCATTGTTGCCTTTTCATCATTTGGAGAATGGATAGCTGTGTGGTTCGTATATGACACTTCTATCAACTATCTATACAATTTTAATAGAAGAGAGGAATTTTTTATGAAAACACGCAGTAAAATTACATGTGCAAGTCTAGCACTTTTAATAGGTGGAAGTTCCCTGTTATACATAACACCAACATCAGTTGTAAAAGCAGAACCTACGCAAAATGTATCTAGTTCGTTACAAACAAGTACGCAAAGCGATCGTAATTCCGTTAAGAAAGCAATACGAGATGAACTGCAACTTGGATACCCGGGAATACTCGCTCAAATTTCTAAGGGTGGTAAAACTTGGAGTTATACCGCTGGGATAGCGGATCTGAGAACTAAGAAACCAATGAAAGCAGATTTTCGCTTTCGCATTGGTAGTGTGACGAAAACGTTCATTGCAACAGTTCTACTTCAATTATCTGGAGAGAACCGTTTGAATCTAGACGACTCCATTGAAAAATGGTTACCTGGTGTTATTCAAGGAAACGGATATGATGGTAACCAGATTACTATCCGGCAAATATTGAATCATACAAGTGGTATTGCTGATTATATAAATTCAAAAGACTTCGATATTATGGATACAAAAAAATCGTATACGGCTGAAGAATTCGTCAAAATGGGGATTTCTCTTCCCCCAGATTTTGCACCAGGAAAGGGTTGGTCTTATTCAAACACAGGTTACGTATTACTGGGGATCCTTATTGAAAAAGTAACTGGCAACAGTTATGCGGAAGAGGTTGAAAACCGAATTATTGAACCGCTTGATTTGTCAAATACATTTCTACCTGGTAATTCAAGCGTGATTCCAGGCACCAAGCATGCCCGTGGCTATTTGCAACTAGACGGAGCGAGTGAGCTAAAAGACGTTACTTATATTAACCCAGGTAGCTCGGATGGAGATATGATTTCTACTGCTGACGATTTAAACAAATTCTTCTCTTACTTACTCAGTGGTAAATTACTGAAGGAACAGCAGTTAAAACAAATGCTTACTACAGTTCCTACAAATAGAGAGGGAACCGGATATGGTCTTGGAATCCTTGAAATTAAGCTTCCGAATGGTGTCTCGGTATGGGGACACAGAGGTGGCGTTCTAGGGTTTTCCACTTTTGCTGGTGGAACACTTGGAGGCAAACATACATTGGCCGTCAATTCGAACAGTTTTAAGATTAATAATCCAGAGTCTTTTAAAAACGTTTTAATTGCTGAATTTAGCAAGTAGGCAAAAAAGAAAAACAGAAAAATTTTGTCATTTGTAATTTCAATCGGAATGGATTAACGCTTGAAATGAGTATAGAAGGCGTTAAGTATCTAGGAATAATCAAACTAATCATGAGAGATGGCTAAGTAAAAGGATTGGTTTATATATTGTATTCTCTCCAGCCGATTAAAGAAGTAACAGATATAATGAGTGATTATTATGTATATATTATTGTAGTTGTGTTTGTATCGTCACTGATTATAAATTTGTATAAGGTGCGAAGTCTAATTTAGGACTTCGCACCTTTGCTGTTTAACAGCTTTTATTACTAAGCTATTAATAATAGCAAAAAGGAGAATGTAACTAGTTATGCAGATGAATCTTGGCACAGGTGCTATGTAGGAGATTTTGCTGAAAATAAATTTAGAAGAATATATGAATTAGAGACATGAAAGCTGAAATGAATTTTAGTAGTTTTTATGTTCATCAGTTACTTAAAATTCTAGCTGTTTTGTATACAGAGTTTTTCCCACCGTGATTGATAGCGCGTAAATATCATTCTTAATTATATGTAGTGTGCATTGAGTGAGATTTTTTAGAACTAAATACAGTGTCATCTCCTAATGGTGAAAACAGTATTTGAATATTGTAGGGATCTTAAGTGTTTTTAGATTTTTAAAGCCCGGTCATTTTAACCAAAATTTTCATAGAAATACCTTTAAAAAGAACATGAGTTCGTATATAATAAGAACGAATGTTCTTTTTGTTAGGAGTGATAACCTTGTATGATTATTCTCTTTTACCGAATCGTATTATTCTTTGTGTAGACCTTCGTAGCTTTTATGCAAGCGTATCATGTATTAAAAAAGGACTTGATCCAAGATATACAAAATTGGCTGTCGTAGGGGATGTGAATCAGAGCGGATCAATTGTATTAGCAGCAACACCGCCATTAAAAGCGTTAGGAATAAAGAAGATGGCTCGTTTGTACGAAATACCGAAGCGACCAGATATTATTATTGTGAATCCAATTATGCATACGTATATGAAGTGTTCAACTTTCATAACGGGTTTGGCTTTGCAGTATGTCGCACCGGAAGATTTTCATCAATATAGTATCGATGAATTTTTTATGGATATGACCGCAAGTATTCATTTGTTTGCCAGTGATCCGCGCGATTTTGCATTAAAGTTCAAGCGAGAAATATATGAACGTACAAGGATTGAAAGTACGATTGGTATTGGGCCGAATTTATTAATGAGTAAAGTAGCACTGGATGTGGAAGCGAAAAAGAATAGGGATGGAATAGCGCAGTGGACGTATGACGATATACCCGAGAAGTTATGGAGTATTAGACCGCTCAGTAAATTTTGGGGTATATCGTATAAAACGGAAATGAAATTAAATCGAAAGGATATACATACCATTGGAGAATTAGCTCAGTATCCTTTGAAATATTTAAAGCAATCATTCGGTGTAATAGGAGAAGAGTTACATCTACATAGTAATGGAATTGATTTTAGTAGAATAGCAGAAAAATATGTTCCAGCGACAACATCTATAGCGAAAAGCCAAATATTATTGCGTGATTATTCGGTAGAAGAGTTCATATTTATTTTATTAGAGCATATAGAAGAAGTTTGTTATAGATTGAGACGAGAAAAGAAATGCGCGCAAACAATTCATTTTTCAGTTGGATATAGCAGGGAATACGGTGGGGGAATAAAAAAGGCACATACGTTAAATAGAGCAACAAATTTAACGATGGATATTTATAATGTTTGTACATATTTTTTATATGAGCGCCATACAGGAGAGCCGATTCGATCAGTAAGTGTTTCATTAACAAACCTTATTAATGAAGGGGAAGAGCAAATTTCGCTTTTCGATAACATTGTACAAAGAGAAAAAGAAATACGATTAACGAAAGTTATGGACGAAATTCGAACACGATTTGGTAAGAACAGTATTTTACGAGGCATTTCTTACACAAGCGTCGCAACAGCAAGATATAGAAACACATTATTAGGAGGGCACAAATCGTGAAGAATGCTAGTATGCTAAAAGGAAGAGGTATGGTAAAGTGGCAACCGTTTGCCAGTATGCCGGAGCAGTTCGCAGTTATTAAAGAAATGATAAAGGAGCAAACGAAAGCCTCGCGTCCAATTGTAACGCAAGATGCAAAAGAAATGATTGAAAATAAGCTATTAACTTCATTTTTAGGTGAGGAAGAGGTTTTACTTACATATTATAAAGATGGTTATTTATATAAAAATTACATAACAGTAGTGGATATTAATCCATTAATGGAGACGATTACTTGTACTGATGCTTTTCATAATCAAAGAATGTTTAAGTTTTGTGATGTAATTGAGGTTGATTAGAATAATTTTCTATGCAGTAGGTTTATTTTTAGCAGTCTACTGCATAGAAAAATAAAAGGTTCAGTCACATAACAATTTTCAAGGTTTTAAAATAACTTTAATACAATCATCTTCACGATTATTAAAAATTTGATAACCGTAGCTTGCTTCTTCAAGGGGGATTTTGTGTGTAATAATCTCTTTTGGATCAAATTCTTTATTTGTTATTTTTTCAAATAGTTCCGGCATAAAATGAATAACAGGTGCTTGTCCCATTTTAAGATTAATATTTCTAACCCAAAATGCTCCGAGTGGAAATGCATTATAATTGCCACCATAAACGCCAGTCATTTGAACCGTTCCATATTTTCTTACGGCTTTCGTAGCGATTTGAATAGGACCGAGAGTTCCGCCTTGTAATTTTAACTTTTGTTCTAGAAATTCTAGTGGCGATTTTTTTCCATCCATGCCCACGCAATCAATGACTACATCGGCACCGCCATGTGTGATTTCCTTTAAATGTTCTCCCATATCGGGGAATTTTGTAAACTCAAATACCTCAACATTGTTAATCTTTTTTGCATAATTTATACGATAATCTAAGTAATCGACTGCGATTACGCGCTTAGCACCTTGCATCCAAGCAAATTTTTGTGTCATTAATCCAACAGGTCCACAACCTAGGACGATAACAGTATCACCTGGCTTAACACCTGCGTTTATTACACTCCAATAGGCTGTTGGCAAAACATCGGATAAAAACAGTAAAGATTCATCTTCAAGTTCGCATGATTCCGGTATAACAAATGGAGTGAAATTTCCAAAAGGAACTTTTAAATATTCTGCTTGTCCGCCTGGATGGTTACCAAATTTCTCTGTATAACCAAAGTATCCACCAGAATCATAATGAGGATTGGAGTTATCACATTGGCTTTCCATTTCATGTTGGCAATAGAAACAATGTCCACAAGAAACGTTGAAGGGGATGACAACACGATCTCCTTTTTTCACTTTAGTAACATCTGGACCAACTTCTTCAACAATGCCCATTGGTTCATGACCAATAATGTACCCTTGCGGTAAAGGCATGTTCCCTTGATATAAATGTAAATCAGAACCGCAAATAGCGGTTGAAGTAATTTTTACAATAATATCGTCTTTTTTCTCTAACTTCGCATCATCAACTTGTTTAACTTGTACTTGGTTTGGTCCTTGATAGGTTACAGCTTTCATCTCATATCTCCTTATAAATTATTTTTCATAATTTATATGTATCTCTTGGCAAAACAGAAATCTTTAGTAAAGAGAAATTTATACATATTGTTGTTATGAAAGTACGTTATAGTAGCTCTTCTTTCTTATGTCTTTGCCCTATTTTAAGAAGAAACTCAATATTTATACATAATTTAATTCCCATAAAAAGGATAATTATTATTTCATAATTTGTAGCATATTAAAAACATTGGAGGTGAAACGATATGGCAAATAATAATAGTGGAAGTCGTAATGAATTATTAGTTCGAGGCGCTGAACAAGCTCTTGATCAAATGAAATATGAAATTGCACAAGAGTTTGGTGTACAACTTGGTGCAGATACAACAGCTCGTTCAAACGGATCTGTTGGTGGTGAAATTACAAAGCGTTTAGTAGCAATGGCAGAACAACAACTTGGTGGTAGAGCTAACCGCTAAGTAAATTGGCATAAAGTATAGCAAATATGTAAATCAATTTCTTTTGTGTATTCATAAAAATAAAAAACCTTATATTAAACAGATTCTCACTCAAAGATTATTGATAATCTTCTTTCATAATCTTTGAGTATTTTATTTGTAAACGACTTTCCTAAACAATAAACACGCAGTGTTGGAAAGGTGTTTTCCATGCATAGTAGAAAATCTTTTGCAGGAAAAAGCATACTTAAAAATTTGATTTCAATATTGAAATCAATATTTATTATGATATTTTCGAAAGGGAGGAATTTAAAAATGGGTATTTTAAGTGGAAATCCTCAAAATGAACCGTTACATTACGGAGAAGTATTTGATATTTGGAGTTATCTTTTAGCAGCACAAGGTGCAATTGCAAGCCATCAAGTATTTATGAACCACACAGGTGACGAAGATTTGAAGAAGTTTTTAGAAAGCTTAATTGAAAATGATATGAATTCAGAAGTAGAAGAGTTAAAAACTCTTTTAAAGGTTAATGGGGTAGCTTTACCGCCTGCTCCTCCAGAACGACCAGTTGCATCTATCGAAGACATTCCCCCAGGGGCACGTATTAATGATGTTGAAATTGCTGCTGCTGTTTCTGCAGGGCTAGCAGCTGGACTTGTGACATGTAGTCAAGTAATGGGAAAATGTCTTCGAGAAGATGTAGGCATGTTATTTGGACAATTTCATATGAAAAAAGCGCAGGCAGGTGTAACTCTGCTACGTTTAAGTAAGAAAAAGGGATGGGTAGTTCCACCTCCATTACATGTAAGAAATTCTGATCAAGCGTAATAAATAAAAATAAAAATAAAAAAAGTGGCGTTGGCCACTTTTTTATTTTTTAGATGTATCCTCAAGCTTGAATTTATTTATTGTGGAAGAATCTATATATTCATCTGACATTTCCATAGCATATTTATTATGTTGAATATGATTGTGATTTGTTAATTTATCGTCGTTACGTAGCACTAGCCTCTTCATATAAATGTGGAAGAAAACTTCTGTTCCACCAATAATTAAAGCGGCTATAAATGAAGAAAGTCCAATGTTACGAGTAGCATCTAAATTAGTAAACAAGGATGTTAGTAACCAAGTTCCGAAAAAGCTTAAGCCGAAATCTGCCATTGTAGCAATCATATTTCCGTATTTAGGTAAAATGAAGAGGTCTCCGATTAAATAGGCAGCTCCCGTAAGAAAAAGAGAAATTAGTAATACTCTAGGCATTGAAATGGATTGAAAGATACTGAGCATGATTAGCAATACTGCAGTTATCGCTGTGTATTTAATTAATAAGGCAACAATATGTTTCATCATTTTCCTCCATTGTTTAAACGTATATGGAATACAATATTTCATTAAAAACGGATTATGCTTTTATATAGCGTAACCCGTTTTAATCACCCTTTAATGGTAAGAAGTACAACCTGGTTAAGAAGCAGGCTTATACTACAGATAGTATTTTCGGAATAACGAGTTTTATTCACAAGGTGTATTTCCATTCTTATAATACAGACGTTGCCTAAGTACAGTGTTTCTTTATTAAACTTAATAATTTTTTCCGTTTTGATTTTTATACTTAATGTATCTTTTTGTCTACATATTTTCCGTAATCAGGTACAGCAATTTTATCAAATTCTTGAACAAGTGTTTTGAGGCTTGTTGATAGCAAGTCACCTGACATCGGTATCCCATGTCCAGTAACAGCGGTTAGAGGCTTTAACTTCTCTAGCTTAATAACTGATCCTTTAGCAGCTTTCCAGTCTGTTGTTAAATAACGAGGCGGACCGCTTATTTCCTGTTCTTGAGTTATTACTTTATACAGATACTCCTGTTTCACTGTAACAAAAGCGTCCCCAGCAATTAAAGTTCGGTCTTTCTCTCGGAATAATGAAATATGCCCAGGAGTATGCCCTGGTGTATGAATCCATCTAAACTCTGGCATATGGGGAACAGTTCCATCGATAGGTAGTGCTTTTACGCTATTTCCTAAATCAATCGGTTCATTAGGGAACAAGGGAGACATTTTCGCTACCATACCACCTTCAACTGTTGGATCTGGTTCAGGATAGCTTTGTTGTCCAGTCAAAAACGGTATCTCCATTTGATGGGCATAGACTGGAACATCCCAATATTTAATGAGTTCAATTATTCCTCCAACATGATCAAAATGCCCATGAGTTAAAATAATTGCTTTTGGACGGCTATTTGTACCAAATCGCTCCTCAGTAACAGAGATAATTTCATTTGCACATTTAGGCATTCCAGCGTCAACTAAAACAAAATCATCGGTATGCGGATTCCCAACAAAACATATGTTGACGATTTGAATCGTGTAGCAAAATAAATCAGGTAATACTTCGATGCCGTGACCACTTTCAATTGAAGTTGCTGGAATAAATTTGTAATCACTTCCATAATTCATTTCCTTGTTCACCTTTTGTCCCCCTTAATATATTTCAATACGAGATTATAGTTCCCTAATTTCTCAAATCCATTTTGGGGGATTTGAGAAAAGAATTAGTGGGGATTACAAAAAATAAAAATTAAGGTGGAGACATATCGATTTATATAAAGTGCAAACAGAAAATATTGATTTCACAAGTGTAGTTTTTACTATTTTTTGAGGAGGGGTTATGAGTTAATAAAAGATTCATCTGAATATTTTAATGTATTTTTATAAAAAATACAGAACGGTAGCTAATAGAAATCTATTAAATGAGGCGATTACTTGTACCGATGCTTTTTATAATCAAAGGATATTTAAGTTTTGTGATGTAATTGAGATTGATTAAATTATGCTTTTCAATAGCTATTAACAGCCCTTTCAGTGATACTAATATCTCTTACTAGCTATATGATATATTCTATTTTTTATCTAACTAACGCTCTTAGTGTAGTTGGTGTCCTTGCATTGAGTACTTCATGGTTTTTATTCACTTTCAAATGTTTCATCCGAAAGAAAAACATAAACCCCTTCTTTATTAGAGATAGGAAATTCCGGTTCATCTTTTTTATAGACAGTTCAATTGTATTTCAAATTCACATGATGATTCGGTAAATCACCTTGGATAAAGTAGGCTTTATTGATAGCGAATCTGTATTTCTTGATTGATTACCGCCTATTCTTCATACATCATTTTCCTCGTCATTCCACCGTCTACGACAAGGTTTATACCTGTAACAAAATCATTTTCACTGGCTGTTAAATACAGACAGGCTCGTGCAATATCATCTGGTGTTCCTACACGCTTTGATAGGTGCTGTTCATGATCAATTTTACTTAATTTTGAATAATCTCCTGTTTCAATCCAACCTGGGGAAATAGCATTCACTGTAATCCTATCTTCGCTAAATGAGGCTGCGAGCGCATGTGTAATAGCAACGATCCCACCTTTTGTGGCAGCATAAGATTCTGAATTTGGCTCAGACATAATCGCCCTTGTAGAGGCGATATTCACAATAGATCCACCTTCTTTGTTATGACGCATATACTTTGCTGCTTCACGCGAACCCAAGAAAACACTTCTTAAGTTTGTATTGATCACATCGTCCCATTCTTCTAACGAAATATCGTAAGGGGACTTGAATAACTCTTTTCCGGCATTATTGATTAAAATATCTATCTGACCGTATGTTTGATTAGCTACTTCCATTAATCGAATAATATTTGTTTCGAGCCTTATATCTGTTTGTACGAAAAGTGCTTCTTTACCCTGTTCTTTTATCTTAGTAACTGTTTTTGCACCTGCTTTTTCGTCTATATCTGCTAAAATAACATTGGCCCCTTTTTCTGCATAATGTAAAGCAATTTCTCTCCCGATTCCATTTCCAGCCCCTGTTATGATCACTGATTTATTAGAAAAATTCATTGTAATTACACTCCTTTTAAAAAAATATAACGTCTTTATTTTTTTATATAACATACAAAAATTATCCTTCTGCATAAGCAATAGTTAATTAATTATGCTAGTATTTTTACTCTTCACTAATAAAAGGAGTAATTATCTTTTTTTCATAAGAAGATAACACAATATTCGTTGATGGAGTACCATATTGCATTGAATCATCAATAAATTGTTCTAAACTTTCTACAGAATGTGTTGCTATTTTGACAATATAGCTAATTTCTCCTGCTACTCTATAACACTCGAGTACATCTGGATGATTATAGCAAAAGTTAGATAATGATTTACAATTTGTTGATTTAAACAGTATAAGTGCAGAAATTGGACGATTTATTTTTTTTAGAGAAACATGTGCATGGTAACCTTCAATAATTTGTTGTTCCTCTAACTTTCGTACTCGCTCAGTTACTGACGGGGAAGATAAGTGAACCGCTTCCGCTAAATCCTTCATTGAAATTTTTGCATTTGACTGTAATAGTCCCACGATTTTTTTATCAATTTGATCCATAAATTACCCAACCTTTTTTTATAAAATAGAATAACCTAAATTCTTTATAAAATAAAGCCGAACAATCAAATATCCTTATTGAACTTATTTATCAGCCTTCTATACTTGTATAAAATAAGGGTAGAAGGAGGCGGTTTACGATATGAAAAAGATTTTATTATTATTAGCTGACGGGTTTGAAGCAGTAGAAGCTAGTGTATTTACAGATGTACTAGGCTGGAATAAATGGGAGGGAGATGGATCAACCGAGGTCGTAACAGTTGGTCTTCGGAATAAATTAACTTGTACTTGGAATTTTACTGTCATACCGGAAAAAACGGTTGATGATATTCAATTAGATGAATTTGATGCACTAGCTATTCCAGGAGGATTTGAAGAGGCTGGTTTTTATCGGGATGCATACAGTAGAGAATTCTTACATGTTATTCAACATTTTTATGCCAAGCAGAAGCCTATTGCCAGTATTTGTGTTGCATCATTAACGCTTGGCAAAAGTGGAATTCTTGTAGGTAAAAAAGCTACCACATACAGTCATCCAACGAGTAAACGAAAAGAGCAGTTAAAGAATTTTGGTGCAATAGTACAAAATGATTTAATAGTACAAGATGGAAATATTATTACATCATCAAATCCAGGCACAGCTTTTGATGTTGCGTTTTTATTACTTGAAAAATTAACATCTAAAAAGAATGCTGAACATGTAAAGGACCTTATGGGATTTTAGGCATTTATTCTTTTTGTGAGTTTTTTGTGCTTGCTAGAAGTAATGTGAAAAGTCGCCGTGCTCTGGCTCTATTTGCTGAACCCGAGGAAAAAGAAAAAGGGTTTGATTATTACAATACTTATAATAGGAGAATTTTTATGATTATAACACTTTTCACATATATATTGTTAGGTTTATCTTTAGCGATACCCGCAGGTGCTATGACAGTCCAAATGACTAAACAAGGAATGAGAAATGGTTTCGTACATGGTTGGTTTGTAGGTATAGGAGGAATGACTGTAGATTTATCTTTAATAGTTCTGATTTATCTAGGGTTCTCTAGTGTATTAACCAACCCATGGGTAGAAACAGTTATGTGGCTACTAGGTTTTGTATTTTTAATGTTTATTGGAATAGAAAGTATTAAAGAGGCAAAGTCAGAAGTTAACATGGAGGGAGAAGATCCTAATAAATCTTTATTATCAGCTTATTTATCTGGTTTTATGATTGCTATATCACCGGCTAATATTGTATTTTGGATAGGGGTTTTTGGTCCGGTTCTAGTTTCTTCATTAGGTAATGCAAGCACATCTACATTTATATTAATAGCTGTAGGTATTTTATTAGGTATCTTAATGCATGATATGATCTTATTAAGCTTTGTTCATTTTACTAGACGTTTTCTAAATCCAACCTTTATTAAAAGGGTATCTATATTTGCCGCAATAGTCCTATTCGGATTTAGTGGTTATTTTGGTTACGAGTTTATAAAACAAGTAATGACTTTTATCTCAAAAGCATAGTTCTTATACACTTAAATAGGATGGTTATAAGGTAAATGAAAAAGATACGTATTTTAAACGTAACGTAATTGTAAATATGTTATATCATGTAGGCACCCCCTTAGGAATTCATTGATCCCTGAGGGGGTCTTTAAATTCCTTACACGTAGCCTTTAGAAAAAGAAACGACCTCTACTATAATTGATGTTGTATGAGCTTAGCTCGATAGCGATGAGGTACTACCCGTATTTTAACGAAAATATACGCTAAGCAAACTTCGATATAAAAGAAGCCGAATTTTCTACTTTAAGTAACTTTCGTCTTCAATTCTTTATAAGTTAGTTGCCACTTCGTTTTCTCCATATTCTTTCACTATTTTATAAAAAGTATTTTTCTTTAGTTTCAATAGCCCCGAACTTAACTCCCGTTAGTTCTCCATTTTGCCACTTTGGATAAGTTTCTTCTATAGTTCATGTGTTGGATGGAGTGTGAGGCTCCAATCTTGCATTCCATTTTTTGTTCTCTTCGAAAATTCTTCTTATGTAATCTGTTGCGATTGCTTGTAAACAAGTACTTAAGTCCTGGCTTAAATAGTGATACATTTGCAGTTGTCTTTTAACATATTCTTGTTGTTTTGAGTTTGATTTTTTGATCATAGCAATCACAGCATCGTATTCGAAAAAGAAATGTTTTTTGTTAACTTCAATTATAAAAACATCATTTTGAACAGGATTTTCAAAGAAAAATTGCTCAAAGAATGTAGGGTGGGTCTCGTTATGCACAAGTTTTAACATAGATTATTGCTCCTTTAACTGTTTGATTTTATATTGTGTTACCTAATAATATTTTTAAGCTGGAGTAGCACTACATTGCTATTAAGCTAAGAAATACATTCTTTCTCAACACGAAAAAAATGAACTGAATTTCTATGGACAACTATGAAAGGATAAAATTTTCGTTTTGGGGATACTTCAAAATCTTAGGTTGGTGGGCATGTATGGAGTGCCCAAAAATTGATCCTTCTATTATTAGATATTATTTGCTTAAAAAAGCTTGCCATTAATGAAAATGGCAAGCTTTTTATCTCTATGAGTAATATTTCACTACATTAAATTAGAAATTAATTAGCTCGTTCTAATTTTTATATAAAAAGGAAGCAAAATCGTAACCAACTTATTTTGTAGATATTTCCTTTTTCTAATAGTCATAAGTGTAATGACTATTCTTTCCAAGGTGAATGTAAAACGCAATCACAGAAATTTTTGCGTTTAAAGCCTGGAAGAAGCAATGAGCAAACATCTGCTTTAATATTTCCGAAAGTAGTTTCAGGTTTATGAGCGAAACCTTCAAGGAAAGCAGGAAGGATTTTTTGTTTGAAATTATCTCGAGGGAAAGCAGATACAACTTGTTCACGAATTTCCTCTGAAATTTCGTCATACCCATCTCCCATAACATCGTAACCTACCCCAGAATAAATTAATGAAACTTGGGGTTCTTTATATTCAGCAATTCCAATCGTTGTGTGAAGTGCAATCGAATCCCAAACCAGTCTAATTGATTCATTATCCATGCCATGTTGTTGAAGGAAACTACGTGCAGCATTTGCACCATCTACTTCAAAACGTTTGTCTGGACTACTAAATTTCTTTGTGAGCCCAAGATCATGGAATAGAGCACTAACATATAATAGCTCTTCATCATACTTAAGATCAGCTTTTTTTCCTTGAAGAGCACCGAATAAGTAAACACGATTTGAATGATTCCATAGTAAATCGTTACCATATTCACGAAGAATTTCTTGCGCCTCTACTGCTATTTTACTATCTGGAATTACTATACCTGCAACTGTTTTTTGCATATAAATTGCCTCCTATAAATAATTGATATTGTCCATTTTCTTGCTAGCTCATGAGCTTAACTTAATTATATAAAGCATCTATTATTTATCAATGTAATCATTTCTATCATTTTCATAGAAGGTATCTATGATTAAGGTTTCAATAAATCATAAAGAAACAAACCCAAATAACTACTTTTAACTTAAAAAACTTTGGCGCCTCCTATTTTACGAATTAAATCTATCCTTAATATAAATGTTTTATGTACTTAAAATGATAGATGATATCTATGTTAACTATAGAAATTATAGAATTGATTAATAGGTAACTGAGAGTTAAACTGAAGTTGCTTTACAAGATAGCAATACGAAATGATAAGTAACTTTAATAGATAAAAATCTCACGATAAGGGGTATATAAAGTATCTTGTAAAGCGTGGCTTTAAACGTAAAGATATCTGTATATATTTAGGTTAGAACTTAAAGGTAATCCTTTGAATCCATTATGCTTTTGCAAAAGAGGACTAGTGTGAAATGAAGTTATTTTCTTGTAGTGAATGGCTTTCATTCTTCTATGTATATTAATAAAAAGTAATGAAAGCTTGTTGATGGCAAAGCTTATATTATCAATGTTCGCTTTACATTTTTGGGGAATACGATGTTTTTTATTTCATTTAAGTATTTGAAGGTGTTTTAGCTAGTCCGCTATTGCAAAGTAGATTGGAGGAATAATAAATGGAGGTTTTTCATTCTGGAGAGCGTACTGTACACGATTTACTAGGTGTACAAAAGATTGCAAGCACTGCAAGTACAATGATTCAACAGACAATGACGAAAAAGTTCATAAATTTTCTAAATGGACAGAATTCATTCGTGGTATCTTCTATGGATCAACAGGGGAGAGTTTGGAGTTCATTTTTAGCAGGAAACCCTGGTATCATACAAGCTATCGAAGCTGACTTAGTTAAAATCAATACAAAAATAAATGAAGGTGATCCTTTATTTTTTAATATTTTACAACACAAGGAAGTAGGAATTTTAGTAATTGATTTTGCTTCCAGAATAAGAATACGAATAAATGGTAAGGTTTCGATGATTTATCCAGATGGAAACTTTGAAATCAAAATTGAACAAGTATTCGGTAATTGTCCTAAATATATACAGGCGAGAAGATTCGAATATAAAGCTGTTGAAGAAATTGTAAATAAGAAACTTCATCCGCGTAACACTTTAAATAAAAAGCAACAGAATTGGATTAGTGAATCCGATACTTTTATTATTGCAAGTGCAAGTTCTGAGGAAAAGATGGACATTTCCCATAGGGGTGGGATGCCAGGATTTGTTCATGTCATTAATGAAAAAACAATTATATTTCCAGATTACTCAGGAAACATGTTGTTCAATACTTTAGGAAATATTGTCCAAAATCCAAATGTTGGGTTATTGTTTTTTGATTTTAATACTGGGGATACATTACAAATCACAGGAGAAGCAAGTATCATTTGGAACATGGATAAAGATAATCTCTCAAAGTTTCCTGGTGCGCAACGTTTAGTACAATTTCAAATAATTGAAGTACTTGAAGCGCCTTGTTATGAATCTTATAATTGGGAATTTTTGAATTATTCTACTTTCAATCCAAAATAGAAAAGGCGGGAAAATATTATGCAAATTAATGTTACTGTTACAGAAGCTGCTATTAAACATTTCGAAAGTTTAGAGACTAAATATCCTAACCATTTTCGATTTCTACAATATGAAATGGGAGGCTGCGGGCGTCCATTGGATGGGGTTGTAAGAATACAATTAATTAAATCAGATGTAGGTTTCGAAGAAATTCAAACAAACTGGAAATCATTTTATATAAACAAAGCCTCTTTAGCTTTTCTTGATGATAATTTAACTATTGATTTCTTTGAAGGGTTTCAAATTAGAAGCTCTAGTCAAACTTATAGTCACAACATCCCTTTAGAAGTTGAAAAATAAGGGTACTCATTGTTAAATAGATAGAAATTTTTAAGCTGAAAGGTGAAATAAATCATATATAGCCAACGAAATTTTTGTAAGGGAAAGGCTATAGGACATTAAATATACCCACTAAGAAAATTTATTATCGAATCCCAAATAACAAAAGCGTAATTTTCTCTAGTAAATTTAATTAGAGAAAGTTACGTTTTTTTATAAATGAAGGAATAGAACATTTAGGCAATAATACAGTAAAGGGAGAGTACGGAGCGATTATAAGGCTGAAAAATTAAGGATTTCTCATAATATGAATAAAGATATGCAAAGAAATATAATTATTTTTTAAAAAAAGGAGATTATTTTTATATGGAATTAAGACAGTTAGAGTATTTCATGACACTTTATAAAGAACTTCATTTTACAAAAGCAGCAGATAAGCTAGGTATTACGCAACCTACATTAAGCCATCAAATTAAAGCTCTTGAAGACGAAATAGGTATGCCGTTATTTGACCGCATGGGAAAGAAAATAGCCATAACTGACGTTGGTTCTATTTTAGCCAACGAATGTAAAAATATTTTTAATGCATTAGATAATGTAAAAGAACAAATCAGTGAATTAAAGGAGATAAAAGGAGGTAAAATAGCAATTGCCACTTTGCCTGGCGAACTAACAGACTTAGTCTCCACTTTATTATTAGATTTTCATAAAAATTATCCAGAGGTAACAGTAAAAATTATAAGTTCAGATGAAATACTAGAATTAATAAACCAGAATCAGGTTAATTTTGCTGTTACAATTGATTCTTCCGAGTACGTATTCGAAGATGAAAAAATTGTAAAAGTACCATTATATACAGAAGAGTTATTTTTAGTGGTATCAAATAACCATTCACTAGTTAATGAACAAGAAATACAATTCTCAGAATTGAATAAATTACCATTAATCTTGTTCCCAGACAGTCATGAATGCAGAAAGTTATTGAATTATACATGTTTACCACAAAAAATAAACTTGTCTCCAATTATTGAGACCTCTAGTATCGAATCGTTATTTGATCTTGTTAGAAATGGATTTGGCGTGACAATTGTCTCTAAAACTTTACTTGATATTACTGTAGATAATGATGTATTAGCAATTCCTATAGTAAATCCTAGAATTAGTAGGAAAGTTAACCTTATTTTACGTAGAGATAAATTTATTGGGTTTGGCACTAGAAATTTTATTGAATTGCTTACAAATGAAATTATAAAATTAGGATTTCCTATTTCTGAACAAAGTAAAGAACAGATTAGAAAATTAATTAAATAGTGATTGAATTTCGAATAACTATTAGAGGGGAGATAGAACATATCTATCATTATAATAGAAAAAGTAACATTGCCCTATCTTGTTATAGATATATAATTTAATTAAAGTTTCAATTAGTTTAGATCATCAAAAAAATGTCCTTTTTATCTAAATTTCTTAGAACTTATTTGTGAAGCTTTAATTGACGAGCGTATTTTTTTGACTTTTATTGAAAGTGGATTACACTATAAAAATTTTAGAGAGTAGATAATTTGAAAGTAGGTAAAAAAATGTGTGGCTATGTAGGATGTTTGTATAATACTGCAAAAAGATATTCAGAAACAGAAAAAATACAATTTGAAAATATGACGAATCTGTTATACCACCGTGGTCCAGATGACCAGGGATATTTTCGTGACGAGCATGTTCAATTTGGGTTTAGACGGTTAAGTATTATTGATTTGGATGCGGGACATCAACCGCTAGCATATGATAATGAACGCTATATACTTATGTTCAATGGTGAAATTTATAATTATATAGAATTACGTGAAATGTTAATTAAACAGGGAGCATGTTTTTCAACTCAGTCAGATACGGAAGTTATTGCTGCATTATATGCCCAAGTAAAAGAAGAATGTGTAAATTATCTTCGTGGAATGTATACTTTTGTAATTTGGGACCGTCAAGAGAAAAAATTATTTGGTGCTCGCGATCATTTTGGAATTAAACCACTTTACATTGCACAACAGAACGATATAACTTTCTTCGCATCTGAAAAGAAAAGTATCCTACATGTAATGCAAGATAAGGGTGTAAATCCAACTGCTCTCCAACATTATTTTACATACCAATACGGACCAGAACCAGAAACATTAACAAATGATATTAATAAAATTGAACCTGGTCATTATTTCATAAAAGAAATTGGAAAAGAGATAGAGGTTTATCGCTACTGGAAACCATATTTCAATGCTTCAGATAACAAAAAAGAGGAACACATTCGAGCAATTCGTGATGTATTATATGACTCAGTAAAAGTACATATGCGTAGCGATGTTCCAGTGGGTGCATTCTTATCTGGCGGGATTGATTCATCTATTATTGCTTCTATTGCAAAAGAAATAAATCCAAATCTCCTAACATTCTCTGTTGGTTTTGAGCACCGTGGATTTAGTGAAATAGATGTAGCGAAAGAAACTGCTGAGAAATTAGGAGTAAAAAACTATAGTGTATTGGTAACACCACAAGAATTTATGAATGAATTCCCAAAAATCATGTGGCACATGGATGACCCATTAGCAGATCCAGCAGCAGTACCATTGTACTTTGTTGCAAAAGAAGCACGTAAACATGTAACAGTTGTTCTGTCTGGTGAAGGTTCAGACGAGCTATTTGGCGGATATAATATTTATCGTGAGCCAAACTCTTTAAAAATGTTCTCATACATTCCCACTTCCGGGAGAACGGTTTTAAAAGCTTTAAGTGGAGCACTTAAAGAAGGGTTTAAAGGGAAAAGTTTTCTAGAGCGTGGATGTACACCAATTGAAGAACGTTATTATGGTAATGCAAAGATCTTTCGTGAAGAAGAGAAGATTAAGTTAATAAAGTCTTACAATGAAAGTGTTAACTATAAGGATGTTACCAAAGCATTGTACAATGAAATTAAGGATTATGATGATGTAAGTAAAATGCAATACATTGATATGTACACATGGTTACGTGGAGATATTTTATTAAAAGCGGATAAAATGTCTACAGCTCACTCACTAGAATTACGTGTTCCATTTCTAGATAAAGAAGTCTTTGATGTCGCTTCTAAAATTCCAACAGAATTAAAAATTGCCAATAGAACTACAAAGGCTATTTTACGTGAAGCCGTACGTGGTATTGTTCCAGATCATGTACTAGATCGTAAGAAACTCGGTTTTCCAGTGCCAATCCGTCATTGGTTAAAAGATGAAATGTATGACTGGGCTCTGAATATTATTAAAGAAAGTAAAACCGAACATTTAATTGATAAAAAATATGTATTAAACTTACTGGAGGCACATCGCACAGATAAAGGTGATCATAGTCGTAAAATTTGGACAGTACTAACCTTTATGGTATGGCATCAAATTTATATAGAACATACATATGATACAAATTTATTTAGTGAAGAGTGTCGAGTATATAATTTAGTTTAAATTTATATGTCCATCAATTTAAGAATTATATAACGCCTTCAAACAAAACTGTCCATTTTTACTTGGAGGGAAAGCATCAACAAAACGTGAATTTCGTACGCTAAGCAATTTTCAACATAGAAAAGGCCGATTCCCTGTACGCTAAGGGAATTGGCCTTTTTTATCAGTGTAAGAAACATTCAACCAATCATTACATATCATCATTAAAATACGAACGTATATACTTCAATAACAGCTAACCAAATGATAGGAAAAACACTGTAGTATATTTAACTGCTTGCTAGTATGCCAGAGCAGTTCGTCTGTATTAAAAAAATGATACAGGAGCAAACAAAGATTCCGCGCCCAATCTTAACGCAAGATGCAAAAGAAAGGATTGAAAATAAGCTGTTAACTTCATATTTAGGTGAAGAAGAGGTTTTACTTACATATTATAAAAATAGCTATCTATATAAAAATTACATAACAGAAGCTGGTATAAATCCAGTAAATAAGACAATTACTTGTACGGATGCTTTTCATAATCAAAGGATGTTTAAGTTTGGAGATGTAATTGAAGTGGATTAGAGGGGGAGAAATAAAAATAGTTATCTCTTCCTAACTTAATTATATCATGTAAATCAAGTTCGAAATAGACTATTTATTCGTATTGACTCCTGCTACAATCAAGAACACATGCATAGTAAGGAGAGATGTTACATGAGTTCTTTTGTTCTCGATTTTCAGGAAATAGAAAACACGCAGCTTGCGCTCGTCGGTGGAAAAGGTTTGAATTTAGGGGAGTTAACAAACATTCAAGGTATACAAGTACCCGAAGGTTTTTGTGTTACAACGGTAGGATATGAAAAGGCTATCGAGCAAAATGAAGAGCTTCAAACTTTGTTGCAGCAGCTAACAAAGTTGAAAATGGAAGAGCGTGCTCAAATTGGTGAAATGAGTAAGAAGATTAGAGAAGTCATTATGGCAGTAGAAATCCCTACTGATGTAATGGAAGCAGTAGCTCATTATCTCTCACGTTTTGGAAATGAACATGCGTATGCCGTGCGTTCTAGTGCGACGGCTGAAGATTTACCGTATGCTTCATTTGCAGGTCAACAAGATACGTATTTAAATATTATCGGAGAAGAAGCGATTTTACAGCATGTAAGAAAGTGCTGGGCGTCTTTATTTACAGAGCGAGCAGTTACGTACCGCATGCAAAATGGTTTTGAACATAAGCAAGTTTCTATATGTGTTGTCGTTCAAAAAATGGTTTTCCCTGAGGCTTCGGGCATTTTATTTACGGCTGATCCGATTACTTCTAACCGAAAGGTGTTATCAATTGATGCCAGTTTTGGACTTGGTGAGGCATTAGTATCGGGACTGGTCTCTGCCGATAATTATAAAGTAAAAGAAGGCGAAATTTCAGAAACGATGATAGCGACTAAAAAAATAGCTATTTATGCTTTAAAAGAGGGCGGAACAGAGACGAAACAGATTGATCCGGTTCAGCAAAAACTTCAAACATTGTCTGAACAACAAATTTTACAACTAGCACAGATCGGAAGACAAATCGAAGCTTATTTTGGTTGTCCGCAAGATATTGAATGGTGCTTAGCCCATGATACAATTTATATAGTCCAAAGCAGACCGATTACGACTTTATATCCAATTCCAGAAGTAAATGATGGGGAAAATCACGTGTATATATCAGTTGGTCACCAACAAATGATGACCGATGCGATGAAACCATTAGGTTTATCTTTTTTCTTGTTAACGACTAGTGCCCCTATGCGTAAAGCGGGAGGCAGGTTATTTGTTGATGCTACGCAACAATTAGCTTTACCTGCTAGCAGAGATTACTTAATAAACACTTTAGGAAAATCGGATCCACTCGTAAGAGATGCATTAACAACTATAATCGAGCGAGATGATTTTATTCAATTGTTACCGGATGATGAAAAAGAAAAGGATCTTAGTAAAAATGTGCCATCTGCAAGTTCGCAACAACAACCTGAGAATGATCCGGAAATCGTTACGAATTTAATAAAGAATAGTCAAACATCAATAGAAGAGTTAAAACGAAACATGCAAACGAAATCAGGGGTGGATGTACTTGATTTTATTTTAGAAGACATTCAGCAATTAAAGAAAGTATTATTTAACTCGCAAAGTATAGCTATTATTATGGCAGGTATGAATGCTTCATCATGGATTAATGAAAAGATGGAACAATGGCTAGGGGAAAAGAATGCAGCAGATGTACTTTCACAATCTGTACAAAATAATATTACTTCAGAAATGGGTTTAGCATTATTAGATGTTGCAGATGTGATTCGGCCGTATCCAGAAGTCATTGCGTATTTACAACATGTAGAAGATGACAGCTTTTTAGATGAATTAATTCAGTTTAAAGGCGGGGAAAAAGTTCGGGATGCAATCGATGCCTTTCTAAATAAATATGGAATGAGATGCAGCGGAGAAATCGACATTACGAAAACGCGCTGGAGTGAACAGCCAGCTACAATTATACCGATGATTTTAAATCATATAAGGGACTTTGAATATGGTGCTAGTAAACGGAAGTTTGAAGAAGGGCTGCAGGAAGCTGTGAAAAAAGAAGAAGAGTTAGTAAATCGATTACAACACTTACCGGATAGTAAACAAAAAGTAGAAGAAACGAAGCGTATGATTCGCAACATCCGTAATTGTATCGGGTATCGTGAATATCCAAAATACGGCATGGTTAATCGTTATTTCATATATAAGCAGGCGTTACTGAAAGAAGCTGAGCAACTTGTGCAGAGCGGTGTCATTCATGAAGTTGATGATATATACTATTTAACTTTTGAAGAGCTTCACGAAGTTGTTCGCACGAATAAACTAGATTACGAGCTGATACAAAAACAAAAAAATGATTACAAATTATATGAAAAACTAACGCCTCCTCGTATAATGACGTCTGATGGAGAAATCATTACAGGTAAATATAAACGAGAGAACCTCCCAGCTGATGCGATTGTAGGTTTGCCTGTTTCATCAGGAGTTATAGAGGGAAGGGCACGCGTTATTTTAAACATGGAAGAAGCGAATTTAGAAGAGGGCGATATATTAGTTACTGCTTTTACTGATCCGGGCTGGACACCGTTATTTGTGTCTATAAAAGGGTTAGTCACTGAGGTTGGTGGACTTATGACACATGGAGCAGTGATTGCACGTGAATATGGATTACCGGCAGTTGTCGGTGTGGAGAATGCTACGAAAATAATAAAAGACGGACAACGAATTCGGGTACATGGAACAGAAGGATATATTGAAGTGTTGTAATGAAATAAAAGATCATCCGCTATTAAAGTGGATGATCTTTTATTATATAGCGGACTTATTTCTTTAAACCAGCTGCATAAAAAGGTCCATGAACTGCAATAGTTGATAAAAAGCGAGCAATCTCCTCAGGTGTTTCTTTTTGTCCATTATTTAACCATTGCTGGATGACACCTATATGTGCAGATGCCATATAAGAAGTTAAGTATTCGCTTGGAACAAGTAAATTCTCCTTATTAATGAGAGGGCCATTCGTATCTTCAAATAATGTTTTCCACATAAAGTCTTTCAGTTTTGTTTGGAAAGATAAATCTCCTTTCGGACTTAGTACAGCTCTCATAAAATCACTATTTTCATTTAGAAATTCAAGAATAGAAGTGATAAGTATAAATGGCATTGTTGGAGAAGGATTTGTTCCAAGGTCAGCAATAACTTCCGGGAATTTCTGTTTAGCAATGTTAGAAAACTCGTACATAATGTCTTCTTGGCATTTTGTCATTAAATCAAATTTATCTTGATAGTGCGCATAGAAAGTACCGCGATTAATGTTTGCTTTCGTTGTGATATCTTTCACTGTAATGGCGTCAAAACCCTTTTCTTCAATTAGCTCCACCAATGCGTTCCGTATGGCAGTTTTCGTACGAACAACACGCAAATCTAAATTACTATCGCGCAAAGCATGTCCCTCCTTAATTTTACTGAACACATTTAGAAAATGTGTCTTATAACCGACACATTCACGATTTTTGATTATTGTATAAGGTTCAACTCGAACATATAATTCAAAATATAAATAAACAACACGTTGTTGATTATTATAAATCAAATTAAAGGAGGAGAAAAGAAGATGTTTAAAAATAAACTTTTATTGTTATCACCAGTTATTGCACTACTTGTTGTTTTTATTTTTTCATTAACGTTATTTCCAACTGTTCAACCAAAGCCGAAAAACTTGCCAATTGCAATTGTAAATGAGGATCAAGGTGTAGAAATTCCAAATCAACCGAAAATGAATATGGGGCAAACGATCGTTGATAACATGAAAAAAACAGCGAAATCAGAGGAAGAACCCGTAGTGAAGTGGGTAGAAGTAAAAAATAAAGAAGCCGTTCAAAAGGGATTAAACAATAAAGAGTATTACGCGGCATTAGTCATCCCGAAAGAATTTAGCGCAAAACAAGCGTCGTTACGAACACCACAGCCATCTTCACCTGAGATAGAAATATATATTAATCAAGGAATGAATACGGCTGCATCAACTATGGCAGGACAAATATTAAATGGCGTGGTTGATAATATGAACAATAATGTCCGTACACAAATATTAGAAGGGTTGAAAGCAAAAGGAGCTACTGTAACAACAGATCAAGCTGAGAAATTAGTAACACCTAGTGTAAAGAACGTGAAAAATGTGAATGTGGTCGGCAAAAATAGTGCGAACGGTAATTCACCAATATCATTGTTCCAGCCGTTATGGATTGCAAGTTTAGCGAGCGCAGCGATTATTTTTATTGCGATTAGTAAAATACCGGTAAGTTCACGAAAAGAAAACTTTATATTGAAAGTAAAACAAATCGTAACAGGAGCTATTGCGGCACTTGTAATTGGATTTGGTCTTACATGGATTGCAGATGGGATGGTAGGATTAAATATTTCGAACTTCACGGATACAGCTCTATTCTTATCCATTACTTCTTTTAGTTTCTTCTTAATGATATCTGCGGTACTTTCATTAGTTGGGCTAAAAGGAATCGGTTTATTCGCTTTATTACTATTTTTCGGGGCGCCGTTATTATCATTAGCACCTGAGATGTTGTCTCCGTTTTATCAAGACTGGGTTTACCCATGGTTACCAATGAAATTTATGATCGAAGGCTTAAGAGAAATCTTCTTCTTCGGAAAAGGGGTAAGCTGGAATACACCTGTTACTGTACTCGTTTGGATTGGTATAGTAAGTGCGGTTATTATATTAGCAACTGCATTCAAACGTAGTGCAGTAAAAGGGCATAAAACAGAATTGAACGCTTAAAAAAAGCCGTTTCACTAAA